>JAITBG010000024.1 GCA_031283725.1 Treponema sp.
AACCGGCTTTTTCAAGCCCTAAAGCCTGTCCGCCGGCCCCAGCACACAATTCTATGGAATAATAAGCCATTTTACCCCTCTTTTAGAAGTATACCCTATTAAAACGGCCTTGTAAAGTATCATTTTCGTATGATTTTTTATATAATATTTACAAAAATTTTAGCCCCTATGTCGCATAACGTTCCGGCTGTATATGACGTTTTGGCGGCCCGGATAAGCAAACACGTAGTGTTTGCAGGGCCGACAAAATGTGGCGGAGGTTTGCCGTGGGAATGGAGCGTAGCGGAATGACCTAGGCGACTGAACCCCGGAGCGACCAAAGGGAGCGGAGCGTGTACCGTCCTGTTATGCGACGTAGGGGTTATACCCCGCTATTTTTATTTAAATTTTACTGCCGTTCCATATGCTATTACTTCCGCCACGTTTTGCATTACCGCAGATGAGGCATACCTTATGTTTACAATCCCATCTGCCTTAAGTTTTTCGGCTTCCTCGACCATTCTCTTGGTGGCCAATGCCCTTGCCTCATTCATCATTTCAGTATAGGCCTTTAATTCCCCGCCAATTAATGATTTAATGGCTTGGGTTATATCCTTACCAAAATTTTTTGATTGTATGGTACTTCCTTTTACCAATTCAAGGGTTTCCAATTCCTTCCCGGAAATATAATCAGTATTTACCAAGATCATCTTCTTCGCCTCCATTAATTTCCTTAATTCGTTCAATTAAAACTTTAATAACCACTACAGTTATTATTATTGATACAATTACGGCTATTATTTTTATAATGACAGGAACGTTTAGTTTTATCACTAGAGTTACCCCTGTAAAATAGTATAGAGTTATACATATAACAACAATAACCGGACCTACGTTTTTTTATTATGTTCTTTCATATACCGTCCTTATAATACCTTTAATCGATGCGCCTCGTTGCGCATCCTCCCGCAGCACCGGCGCGCCGTAGTCCGTGTGTTCACTATTCCCTGTTTCCGCAATATTTCTCTATATATTCATTCATGATCCTGACGAGCCAGGAGGACAGCGCTTTGTCATAGCGCAGCGCGCCCCCTTTAACCGTCTTTGCCCCCAGGAAATGGCCGATGCCGGAGGAGGAGGCCATAAAATAGTGGTCAACTCCGTATATATTGAGCATACTGTTCAAGACCGCGGAATTGGCATAGGGTACCAGGGTGTCCGCGGCGTCGTGGACGATGATGGTAGGAGGACTGTCGGCGCCTACAAAGGAGACCGGAGAAATCGCCGCCAGAGCCGCCTTGCCGGACTCGCTGTACCCTTCGGGGGTAATATCGCCGTCTACGATATGATAACCGGCGGCTTTTTCCGCTAATTGGAAAAAGAGTTTTTCCCACTTCAGTTTCTTGAAGTTGTAGAGGAAGGCAATATCCCCCAGATCCGCCGGGCCCGCCATGTCAACACAGAAGGCTACCGGTATAGCGCCGGTCTCGCCGCCGGCCCGGCATTGCTGTTTGTAAGCGTAGAGCATTGCGAGGTGTCCCCCGGAAGAGTGCCCCATGACGATCAATGTTCCCGGCTCCGCGTTATTTTGCGCCGCAAACTTCCCTATATAGGACACCGCGGCGGCCACGTCTTCCTCGAGATCGCTGATATGGATGGTTTCGTCAATGTAGCGGTGGCTCATGGAGGCAACGATGAAGCGGTCCCGAAAGGCATCCAGAAAAGTCGGGCAGTTTTCCTTGCCCCCGTACATCCATATTCCCCCGTGGATAAAGAGAATCACCCCTTCCGGAGCCCCGCCGGGCATTGAAATATCCACCAGATTCCGCTCATGGGAGCCGTAGGACAGATCCTTGTGCAGGGTGTACCGGAGCTCCTTCGGGGGAGTCCCGGTAGAAACGCAGCTTTCAAGAACGAACAGGCCAAGCAATAGCAACCCTGACAGCCTGTTGCATATAATACATTTCCACATACATTACCTCAACCTCGCCAAATGGCTTTGTAGCTTTATTCTTATACAAAAAAACCATTTCCGCAAGGGGAATGACGGGGGTATGGGGCATTCCCTACCCCCGCCGCCGGCGGGCAAAGATGCCCTTGACTCGCTGCAGGAACTCCCCGCGGATCATGCCGTCCGGCGCGCGCTTGCGCCTTCCATTACTCATTCTTTCCACTCATGATTCATTTCCGCCTGCTGACACAACCTATGTCAGGGGTCTGACCCGCCCCATGCCAATCCCCTTGCGTTGCCTTAACAAAAATCACGACGCACAAGCAAGCAAGCAAGAAATACGGCATTTTTTAACTCCAATGTGCCGCAGCCGCGTCGGAATGAGCCATCAGGCGGGCCGTATCAATACCGGCAGGACAAATCTGATGACACGCGTTGAATTTTTCACAGCCTTCATAAATATGCTTCCTATACGCTTTAAGGGTGCGCTCTCTTTGACTTGCGGGGAGCTCGGCAAGTAATCGCGCCATTACGACCATAGCGGTATTACCCATGAATACTGCTCCGGGCATAAAACTGATACATATCTCCAGGCAGCAGCCGCATTTTAAACAACGGGAAGCTTCAAAAACGTCTTCCGTATTTTGTTCCTCGATATTTGCGTTTTCATCAAAGCAGACTTACAGTTTTTTTAGATTATCAAATATAACGCTTCTATCGACTATTAAGTCTTCCACGACAGGAAACTTTTCCAGCGGCGCCAATTCTATAACCTTTCTGTCGTCATCATTCAGTTTTGTATCGCAAGCCAGAGCCGGAGTGTTATTTATGAGCATCGCGCAGGCGCCGCATTTTTTCTGAAGGCAACTGCACTCCCATTTTATTGGCAGCGCGCGGTTTCCCTCCGCATCCGTCAGGTTATCACGCCGGTTTAATTCTTTTAACGCCGTGGCTATCGTCTCATGCTCATTTTCAGTCCCATAAACAAAGCTCTGCCAATATGAACATTTTCCAGACCGGTCATATCTCAAAACTTTGAGCGTCCTCTTCATCTTGCTCCTCCTTTCGCTGTGGAACAGCCTCGAATCCTATGACGATATTCGCGGCATTGAAATATGCCGTCGATGTCTTGCGGTAGCTGCTGTTGGTGTGCGGATAATCTTCCCGGTAGTGAGAGCCGCGGCTTTCCTTCCGGTACAACGCGGATTTCAGCATCGCAAGTCCAAGAAGCATTTTGTCGCGCAAAATGACCGGCATATCTTTTACGTTTTGTAAAGCCTCTATTTCTTCAATAGATTGTAAAAGCCTTTGCTCCGTGCGCACAACCCCAAGACCTTTTGTTAAGCAGCCGGTAAGCCTTTCCATATAATGGCCGGCGCTTGTTTCGGCGGAATAGCCGTATACGGGCCGGTCTTGAGGGCTTGCGTCTGCCTGCTCGTAGTCCGCTATGGCGGATTTAACCGCGGTAATCCCGCCATAAATTGCGCCCAGCATGGAATTACCGCCCAGCCTGTTTGCTCCGTGATATTGACAGCAGCACTCTCCGGCGGCATATACATTCTTAACATTAGTCCGGTGCGATGAGTCCGCCAAAACTCCGCCCATAAAATAATGAATGCCCGGCTCGACCGGAACGGGCTCTTTGGCAGGGTCTCTATGCAGATAGTGAATACATTCTTCTTTCAACTCCGGTAATTTGTTATCCCAAACACCGCGTGGGATAGCGGTCATATCAAGATATACTTGAGCGCCGCAATCATCCCTGCCGCATAGGGCTGTCATTTCTCTCGACACAATATCCCTGGGCATAAGATTTCCATACTCAGGGTACTTGTCTTCAAGAAAATACCAGGGGGTTCCGTTTCTCAAAACGAACAGCCTGCCGCCTTCGCCCCTCGCCGCTTCGCTTATGAGGCAGCGTTTTCCCTGTATAGAAAACGTTGTGGGGTGATATTGAATGAACTCCAGATTGCCCAGTGTAAGCCCCTGCTTAAATACGGTGGCCGTAACTTCACCGGTATTTTGGGTTGTCCCGGTGGTATGGGCGCCAAACATCCCATTTAATCCGCCGGATGCGAGAATAACCGCCCCGCTTAAAAACAGGATTTCATCCGTATAGCTGTCCCGTACGAAGCAGCCCGCGCCTTTTTTGCGAAACAACGACAGTTCCACAAACGTATGATGGGGCAGCCGCTCCACAAGGCCGCGGGATTCATATTTCCTTGTCTCGTCTATCAGAGCGGTCATCAGCATTTTACCGGTGCTGTTTTTGGCGTAGGCGGTGCGCTTTTTTCTTTGTCCGCCAAAACTGCGCAGATCAATCAAAGCTCCGTCACGGTTGAAGGGCACGCCAAGGTTTTTGAGCATATCCACAATTTTCGGGGCCGCGCTGGTCAGCCCTTTTACCGCGTTGGGGTCGGCAAGAAAGCAGCCGCCTTTTAACGTATCGCAATAATGCTCGCGGATACTGTCATGCTCGCCTTTGGTGTCCAGGGCCGCGTTTATTCCTCCCTCTGCCAGAACGGACTGGGCTCTTTCAGAGGCTTGCGCGGAAACCAGGATGCACTTCGTTCCCCGTTTTGCCGCGGCTATGGCCGCTGAAAGTCCGGCAAGGCCCGCGCCGATAATGATTAACCTTTCCATTTTCTGCTCCACTGTCTAACATTTACTTGTTTTCCCCAATGATATGAGTATATGAAAAATACTCCCATGCAAATTTGCCAATGTTTCAAAATTAAATATTTTTATTGCGTTTTTATCATAGAGCATTTGCAGTTTTGAGGGATATTATTCATCTCCTTCATAAAACACTAATTTAATTGGCATCTTGGGGAACAGGTCATAATCCCAAACATACTTTCCATCTTTGTTTTCTTCACGATAGACCATGCCAAATGGGTCTATTATTTTTTTGAATTTTTCATGATTATTTCCAAATGTATCGGAAAAGGCTCTATTTAATCCGGATAACCAACTGCTGCTTTCCCGAAATACCCCATTGGAAAAATTGCCAAGGCTGCAATAATCATATAACGGCTCTGTGTTTGCCTCTGACAGCACATAATATCCCAATATGCTTTTCAAAATGAACTCAATTTCAACATCTACAGTCCATGCTGTTTTTTGTTGAATAAGTTCTATGCCTTCTTTTGTTATGTTATAGGTGCGGCCAAGAAAATTAATCGGTATTACATTTTCTGAAAGAAGCGTTAATCCAAGTCTTCTGGAACTATCTGAAAAATCGCAATCTTTCAATAAGCTTCTTACCCAATTATAGGTCTTTTCGTAACCTTTTTCCATGTTCAACTCCTGAAAAATAATGTGCGGATTCATTGTCCCGCCGGCAAAATCTTTATGTTTAACCCCCGCCGCGGATGGCGATGAGGTTTATTTTTTATCTATCTTGCTCCCAATCCTTTTTAATAGTATCGCATTCATTGCAAGTATCGGCAATTCAATTAACGGCCCCATTACCAATACCAGTGATATTACAGGCTGTAAAGGAAATGTTATCGTTGCTATTGCCAAGGAAACAGGTGAATTGCGTGCTGATGTGGTAAATATCAGCGGAACAATGTTTTCAAATGGCAATTTCAATATTTTCCCGGTAAAAAATGAAAGAAAGAAAATAGTTGTAAAGAATATCAATAACGGAGGCAGTAATCTTATGAATAATATAGTATTGCCAAGCAATAAAGCTCCTTGAGATGCAAACATAGAAATAATGGCAAGACAAAGCAATACAAATTGAATATCATCGGATTTTTTCAATAGTTTTGCCAGATTGCTTTGCCGGTTAATCTTTTTTGCGATAAATTTTACCATACTTGCGGTAACAAGCGGTATAATTAAAACAAGTAAAATGCTTTGAATAATCGTGCCAAGCCCAAAAGAGACTTCCGTTCCCATGAATAATAATAAATACAAAGGCAATAAAATAATTTGTAAAATTAAGTTTAATGGTAAGATTGAAGCGCCCAGTGGAACATTTCCGTTTGCAACGCCGGTAAAAATTAAATACCAGTCCGTACAAGGTGTAACCGTTAACATTATAAAGCCAATTTGTAAATCAACAGTACCCGCAAGAAACAATTTTGATAAAATAAAGGTAAATAAAGGAGTAAAAATAAAATTGATTATCAGTGCGGAAATTGAAAAACGTAAATCAAAAAATGATTTTGAAACTTCTTTTATTTCAACATTCAGGAAAGCGAAAAAAAGCATAATCATCAGGAATATTTCAATACAATTTCCTGCATGTTTTTCAAGAACCGGGATTGTTTTTCCAAGAACTATCCCAATTAATGCCGAAAGGATAATAAAAAGCGGTTGAAATGTTGACAAAAAACTCATATAGAATAGGATCCAATGATTTTGAATAATGTCAAGTATTCATTTTACGCCGCTACGGATGGTGGCGCACCCTATTTTCCAGAAAATTTTTGGTTTTATTTCGCCTAACAGGCTATACCCGAATAGGGATCTGTGATAGTATGTTCATTGTAAGGAGGAACGAACGGGTGTCTTGGACCGATTACCACGCCTGCCTCGCCGCCCATGAATTAACCCAACACTTTCCCGTGGATAGTGAAAACCGGCTTGCCGCTGTGCTGGTGGATGCCCAGGTCGATCTCAATCCCCACCAGATAGACGCTGCCCTATTTGCTTTTAATTCGCCCTTCAATAAAGGGGCTATCCTTGCCGATGAGGTCGGTTTGGGGAAAACCATAGAAGCGGGGATCATCATTTCCCAAAAATGGGCGGAACGGAAACGGAAGATACTCATCATCCTGCCATCGAACCTGCGTAAACAATGGCAGGAGGAACTAGCGGAAAAATTTTACCTCCCTTCGATTATCCTGGAAACCAAAACCTGGAAGGAATTGAAAAAAACCGGAACCCCACGACCCTTTGTTTCCGATTCCATCATGCTCTGTTCTTATCAATTCGCCCGGAACAAGGCCGATGAAATTAAATCGGTTGCGTGGGATTTGGTGGTATTCGATGAAGCCCACCGGCTGCGAAACGTGTACAAACCGAACAATGTTATTGCCAATACGCTGAGGCTTGCTTTGATCCATTACCCCAAAATACTCCTCACCGCCACGCCGCTCCAGAATTCACTGCTGGAAGTCTACGGTCTGGTAAGTATCATTGATGAACATGTTTTCGGCGACATCAAGAGTTTTAAAGAACAGTTCGTAAACTCGCCGGTACCATCTGCGTTTCAGGCGCTTAAAAACAGAATCGCGCCCTTTTGTAAGCGGACTCTGCGGAAACAGGTCCTGCCTTATATCCGCTATACCCGCCGCCTCCCCTTGCTTGAGCCTTTTACACCGGAAGCAAGCGAAGACCGGCTCTACAACCTGGTGTCCGCGTATTTGCAGCGGCCTAACTTGCAGGCCCTTCCCGTGGGACAGCGCACCCTTATGACCCTGATTATCAGAAAATTGCTGGCCTCTTCCAGCTTTGCCATAGCGGGAACCTTTGAAGTCATGATCCGGCGGCTGGAAGCGAAGATCCCTCATGGGGATCATGCGTATGACGACGCGGACATGACCGCGGATATGGAAGCTGATTATGAGGGCTTTGATGAAACCGCTGAGGAATGGGAAGACCAGGCTGGGGCAGCTCCCCTTGAGGATAATCAGATTGAGGTAATCAAACAGGAAATCGCCGATCTCCGGGCCTATAAAGAACTGGCAGCGGGCATCACGGAAAACGCCAAGGGAAAAGCCCTGCTCATAGCCCTAAAAAAAGGCTTTACCGAAGCGGAACGGTTGGGGGCTGCCCGGAAGGCGGTCATCTTCACCGAATCCCGGCGGACCCAGGAGTACCTGTTACGGATACTCTCTGACAGCCCCTGGGGGGATAAACTCCTCCTCTTTAACGGATCCAACACCGATGATCGGTCAAAGGCCATTTACGAAGCCTGGGCCGTAAAGCATGAGGGAAGCGACCGTATAACCAGCTCAAAATCCGCGGATATGCGGAGCGCTTTGGTGGATTATTTCCGGGATGAAGGGATGATCATGATCGCTACCGAGGCCGGGGCCGAAGGTATCAACCTGCAATTCTGTTCCCTGGTGGTCAATTACGACCTCCCCTGGAACCCCCAGCGTATTGAACAGCGCATAGGCCGCTGTCACCGTTACGGACAAAAACATGACGTGGTAGTAGTCAACTTTTTGAATAAAGAAAATGAAGCTGACCAGCGGGTCTACGAGCTTTTGTCCGAAAAATTCCGCCTTTTTGACGGCGTGTTCGGTTCCAGCGACGAGATCCTCGGTTCCGTCGAATCAGGAGTAGATGGAAACTTCGTTTCATTCGAAAAGCGCATAGCCGATATATACCAAAACTGCCGGACCAGCGAAGACATACAGGCCGCTTTTAACGCGCTCCAAGCAGAAATGAGCGAGGATATTGATCGTTCCTTAAAAAAAGCCCGGACAAAGCTAATCGAAAACTTTGACGACGAAGTTCAGGAAAAACTGCGGGTCCGTTCCTCTGTATCCCATGATTACCGCAGCCGTTTTGAAACCCTGCTTATGGACATAACCCGTCATGAATTGGCCGGGAACGCGGAATTCCTGTCCGATTATTCCTTCACCCTCCGCCACAGGCCCTTTGAGGGCGATTACCCCCTGGGGATCTACGAACTCCCCCG
>JAITBG010000203.1 GCA_031283725.1 Treponema sp.
GGCGATGGTTATCATCACCTATTCGCTGTCTATAGTGATCGTGATGCTTTTCGTTATCCAGGAAAATGTTTCCATACGCAGGGGCGGGGCCACGCCGCTTTACATCAATCTGATGGAACAGGACGCCTGGGCCGCCGCCGGCTTTGACATCAATTCCATAGAAAGAATCCCCGGCCCCGAATCGGAATTTAAGAAATTTGCCCCCGGTGTTCCCCGCAGGATCATTAACGCGGGACTTCCCGGTCTTCCCCGGCGGCGCTTCTTTTCACCCTTTGGAAATGACCCCATGGAATTCACCATCCTTATACCCTTCGAGGCAAACGATTCCTTCAAGGCTTATCTGGACGGCAACGGGGAGACCCTGCCCGGCATTTTCCTTGCCTGTATCGGGGATAATTGGGAAATCTACCTGAACAGAACGCTCATCCGCCGGGAGACGCACTTGGAGGAGGAAAGGGAGAAGACGCCCCTCCGGATACGGTCGGGCAGGACTTACCGGGACGTATTTTTTCCGGTGGATAAGGGACTTTTCCGCAAAGGCGAAAACATTCTCGGCTTTAGAATAATCGGGGACCCCGTCTATGACGCTACGGGACTTTTTTACACATCCCCCTATTATATCGAAGAATACACCCTTATTGAAAGCCATCAAATCGATACTTTAAGCATAATCCTCTGCGGTATTTATATCTTTATGGCCTTATATCATTTTCTATTGTATTTAAACCTGAAGCAGGAATCATATAATTTATATTACGCTCTTTTTTCATTTTCTCTGGGCCTCTATACCCTGGCCCGGTGCCGTGTTATATATCAGATCGTAAAGGATTCCAATATAGCGATCCGTCTTGAGTATATAAGCCTGTTTATGCTTCCCCTGACCGCGGGGATCTTTATTGAAATTCTGCAGAAAAAACGGGTTATCCTGCCCACAAAAATCTATTCCGTTTTCTGCGTGCTTTTAAGCGTAACCCAGATCTTTTTTTGCTCCCAATACGGTGATGAGGTCATGACATTATGGAATATAACCCTCATTCCCTTTATTCTGTATGTCGTCTTCTATATCTTTCTTTTCCGTTTTATCAAGGATCGCCGCGAAGAGCTTGGGGGAAATCGAAACTTCACCGCCGCCCTGCTTAAAGCCTCCGGCAGAGCCATAGTTGAAACTCCGCTGGGAAATATTATGATCGGTATCGTCATCGTATTCATCAGCGGTATTTATGACTCCATTGACGTTATGTTTTTTCATACCTCCGTGATGCTGTCCCGCTACGGTTTTTTTGTTTTTACCGTGGGAACTTCATTTGCCCTTTCCGGCAGGTTCAGCCAATTTTATCACCGCCTGGGGCTGATCAACGCCAATCTGGAGATCACCGTTCATGAACGCACCAGGAAACTGGAAGAACAGACGGAGCTTGCCCAGGCGGCTTCCCGCGCGAAAAGTGAATTCCTGGCCCGGATGAGCCACGAGATACGCACCCCCATGAACGCCATCATCGGCATGAGCCATATTGTCCTGCGGGAAGAACTTACCCCCCAGGCAAGGGACAGCGTAAACAGCATACGGCAGGCGGGGGACAACCTTCTTTCCATCATCAATGATATTCTGGATTTTTCAAAAATAGAATCAGGCAAGATTGATATTGTACCCGCGGACTATTATTTGGCTTCGCTTATTAACGACTGTGTCAACATTATCCGTATACGGATGCAGGATAATCATGTTCAATTTTTGGTTGATGTTAATAGTTCCCTGCCGTGTGTTTTACGCGGCGATGCGGTACGCCTGCGTCAGGTTTTGCTCAACCTGCTTACCAATGCCGTAAAATATACCCGCAAGGGTTCTGTTTCACTCACCGTTGCGGGTGTTACTGACGGTGATGCGTTTGCGCTGTGTTTTACGGTAACCGATACCGGTATCGGCATAAAACCTGAAGATTTGGACAAGATGTTCAGCGAATTCCAGCAGTTTGATAAAAACAAAAATCAGGGTATAGAAGGCACGGGGCTTGGCCTTGCGATTGCCCGCAGCCTTTGCCGGCTTATGGGAGGGGATGTTACCGTAAGTTCCGTTTACGGCAAGGGCAGCACATTTACCGTGAATATTCCACAGGAGATAGTAAATGCCGCGCCGGTTGGAGATATACTGAACGACATCCCCACGGACACGTCCGCCGAAAAAACCGATGTCAAGTTCACCGCGCCGGACGCGAATATTCTGGTGGTAGACGATATTGTTACCAACCTGGATGTGGTCAAGGGACTTCTCGCCCCATACCAAATGGGTATTACCGCCTGTACGACGGGCGCGGAAGCGATACAGCTGGTACAGAAAAACAGTTACGATGTCGTGTTCATGGATCACATGATGCCCGGCATGGACGGCATAGAGACGGCAAAACGGATACGCTCCCTGGGTAATGGATATGAAAAACTTGTCATGATAATCCTGACGGCAAACGCCGTTTCCGGCATGAAAGAAATGTTCCTTGCCGAAGGCTTTAGCGATTTTCTTTCCAAACCCGTCGAGATAGCCAAGCTTGACGAGATTATCGCGAAGTGGATTCCCCCGGATAAGCAGGTAAAAGCCGATGCCGGGATAAAGCGGGAAACTTTTACCGAAGAAAGCGGGATTGTCATACCCGGCGTGGACGCCGCGAAGGGAATTACCATGACCGGCGGCACGGTTGCCGGGTACCGGAAAGTGCTGGCCCAGTTCCGCAAGGATGCCCAGGAACGGCTCGCCCTGCTGCAAGAGCCGCCGGAGCCGGGCGCCCTGCCGCTTTTTGTTACCCAGGCGCACGCCCTCAAAAGCGCGTCCGCCAGCCTGGGGGCGGCGGAAGTCTCCGCGG
>JAITBG010000025.1 GCA_031283725.1 Treponema sp.
TCTTTCATCGTAAACCCCATCATGCCCTCCGGTCCCTTCCCCGGATAAGCATAGATGGGTAAGATTTTTATTTTGAGGCATAGTCTCTTTTCGGTAACATTTTTTATGAGGCAACGCGATATCTTCCCGAAACGCCACGTCAAGGACATAATGCAGCGAGTTTTCTATCCCCCAATGCGCACGGCTCGATGTGGCAAATACCTCAGGGTCGGGGGGAAGACTGGACACATACAACCGCCGTTCATGGGATATCTTGTCCCCACGCTCCCGGGTCGCGTCAATAACCCCGATGGACTTGATACTCTTCCAGAGCGGGTGCCGTTCCACAAGCCAGGATACATCCCCGGTAATCCCGTGAAACCGCTTCTCAAGCCGTCCGTGATCCACTTCAAAGGTGGTATGCTGGCGGACATTCGGGTCAGCATGGGTACTGTCAAAGTCTTCAAAAGAGGTTTTCACATCCTCATAGAGGGTTCCCTGGTTCTCTTTCAGGGCAAACAGATACTCAGCCTGTGCGGCAACAATCCGGTCGGCTATTTTATACTGGCATCCCTCGGACTTTTAGTCCGCAGCGTCTATGGTTACGATGCACCCTTTGAGGGCTATTAGTTCAAGGAGGGTCGGTATGGCCGTGATTGTGGAAACTTCGTTTCCCTTGCTCTTTTCTTCGGTTTTCACTTGGGCGAAGACCAGCCGGTTCTCGGCGGCCCAGACGCTGACCAGACGCTGACTAGATGAATGGCCTTGGTTTCCTGCCGGGTGTTGAAGCTCCCCCGGACGGTTTTCCCGTCTATGGCGTCGGACTGTAAGTCCGCAACCTCCCGGTCTATATCCCGCTTTATCGCCCGTACCCAGGCCATAAAGCAGGAGGCCACGGCGTCGCCTTTCAGTCGGGTAAAGACCCGGCGGTACACGTCATGTTTGGGGATGCCATTTTGCAGGGGGAGGAACTTTCTCAGCCAGGTTTCTTTGGCTTTTCCGTATTTTTCGATATCTTCCCAGCCTTCGGCAAAGGCCATGACGGCCAGCAGGGTGATAACGACAACTTCTATCAAGGGATACGCCTTGTTTCGTTCTATTCTGGGGTCCTTGATATGCTTGAAAAAGTCGATTAAGGGCGGTATCGATTGTGTGGTCATATTCCCCTCCAATCTGCCTTTATCGACTGCTTTCCTGCCTCCCTTTAGTTCATTTTATATGCGCTCGCCCTTGAAAAAGACCGGGAGACCATTGACAAACTCAACCAAAACCTCGGCGCCCAAATCGAAAGATCCCTTGATTTCATGAAGGGCATCAACGGCCTCATCGAAAACCTTAACTTGCAGATCATACGGCAGGCCTCCGCTATTGAGAAATCTTCCACGTCCATTGAGGAGATGATGGCTACTATTAACAACACCGCTACTATGGCCCAAAAGAGGCAAAGCGCCATTCAGGATTTGGTAAGCAATGTGCAACAGGGCCGGGAGTCCATGCGTGAAACCATTGAAGCGGTGGAAATCATTTCCAGGGGCGTTGAAGGGGTTGGTTCCACCATAAAGGTAATCGGAGGCATTGCCGCCAATACCAACCTCCTGTCCATGAACGCCGCCATTGAGGCGGCCCACGCGGGGGAAGCGGGCAGGGGCTTCGCGGTGGTGGCCGGTGAAATCCGCCGTCTTTCCAAAACAACCCGCGAAAATTCCCAGAACATTGCCCATACCTTAACAGGAATCATTGACGGTATAAAGGCAACTACTGTCCGTTCCTCCGCGACCAGCGCCTTGATCAACACCATGGCGGAAGAGATAAACGGCTTTGCCCATACCATGACGGAACTTATCAACAGCTTGGGGGAATTATCCATAGGAAGCCGCGAAATCATCACCGCCCTTGTCCAACTGCGGGAACATGCGGAGGCAATCAAGGATGGTTACTATGACATGATGGGTAAGACCTAAAATCTTGAAAAGTCTATGCAGACGATCACCCAAATGAACGAGGTTGAGGCTTAGAAATCCCGCAATGAACCGGTCCCGGCGTCTCAGACTTGGCGAGAAACCATGGGCGGGGTCTCGCCAAGCCTAAAGAGGCTTTCCCAAAGTGTCATTACCGGAGCAAATCCTCCGCCACAATCCCCTCCCCTGCGGGGATGAATCGCGTTGTTTTTCTGCCAATCAGCTTTTTTTCCCAGCTTGGGTCCAGCCCCGGCCGAAGTATTTTTTCAGTGCGCAGTACCGCAAAGTCCTCCGTCTTCAGTGTTTCCCCGGCGGCTATGTCCCTAAGCGCGTGGATGGAGCGGTTGGTCCGCCGGTAGTTTGCCCTTTCCGAAGGGGCCAGGCGCTTGATGCCGTCCCCCAGAACGGCCTCCACCGTATCCCTGCCGCGTTCTTTGACAAGCGCCTCCACTGCCCCGAGGCTTTGGGACGACGCCTGGCGCACCGCCCGGACCATCCGCCTGAAACCCGCCGGGTCCTGGGCTATGGGATCGTCCAGGCCTGGGTCGTTCCGGCTCAGGCAGAAATGTTTTTCAATAACAGCCGCGCCCATGGCGGCTGCCAGGGATGGAACCAGTTCCGGGTCCAGACTGTGGTCGCTGACACCCACGGGGCAGCCGAATATGGCGGCCAGGTTCGGCAGGAGACGGAGATTGTAGTCCCGCTCCGGAGCGGGATAGGCGGTAACGCAGTGAAGAAGGCAGGCGCGGCTTGGGGGGAAAATCTCCAGAGCAGCCTCAATATCCGCCAGCCGGGAAACACCGGTGGAAAGCAGGGCCGGAAGCCCATAGGACGCCAATTCCCCAAGGAGACCGGTGTAGTTCAGCTCCGGAGAAGCGATTTTCAAGAACCGGGGTTTAAGGCTCCGCAGTTCCCGGGCGCTCCGGATGCCGAAGGGACTGGCCAGGAACAGAAGGCCCCGGGACTCGGCGTAGTCCTTTATCCCGCCATAAAAGCTGGTATCAAGCTCAAGTTTCTTAAAGCAATCGTAGAGCCAAACGCGGCCCCCAGGCAACGCCACTTCCCCGGTATTGGGATGGAGAATTTCGTCTGCGTATACTATCTGGAATTTAACGCAATCCGCCCCGCAGTCCGCCGCGGCGTCAACCAGTTCCCGGGCTTTTGCGCGGACCCCTCCGTGGGAGGTCCCCAACTCGGCGATAATGAGCACATGACCGGATCCGTAGACTGAATTGTCTACAATAAAATTGTTACCGGTCATGGCCTATTCAGACTACCGCTTATACTTCAGGGTCTCCAGGGTATTATCCCCCCGGACAACCTCAAACCAGAGTTCCTTGCCGGCCTTTTCCCGAAGGACCCGGTAGAAAGCGGCCAAGTCATTGATCTTTTCTCCATTAATACCGATGATCCGATCCCCCCGCTGGAGTCCCACCACCGAGGCGGGGCTCTTGTCGATGATCTGGATCACCGCCACTCCCTGGGTATTCTTGTCCATATTAAAGGCGTTTCTTATTGTATCGTTAATGACGGCCGCCACAAGTCCAGGCCACAGTTTGTTACTCGCCGAGGCGGTTTCGTCGTTCCGCACCTCTATGCGGACCGTCAGTTCCTGGGTAACCCCGGCCCTAAAAATCGTAAAGGCAGCCCGCTCGCCGGGTTTGAGGTCTCCCACGGCCAGCATCAGGGGGTTCACCCCCCGTATTTCCTTGCCGTTTATATGGGTAATAAAGTCTCCGGGCTTTATGCCCCCTTTATCCGCCGGAGAATCCAGGAAGACCTGGGTAGCCACGGCGCCCCGCTTTCCTTCCAAGCCTAGCGCTTGGATCGTCTCCCGGTCCGCTTCGACAAGGGAAACTCCCAGCCAGCCATAGCTAACCTCGCCGGAATTGATAAAATCGTCGATGCTGCGTTTTGCGTTATTGATGGGGATCGCAAAACCCAGCCCAACGGAACCACCGGAGTTATTACTGGCTATCCAGGTATTGATCCCAATAACCTCACCCCGGATATTCACCAGAGCGCCCCCGGAATTCCCCTGGTTGATAGAGGTGTCGGTCTGGATGAAATCGTTGATAGTGTTCCCCGGACCGCCGGTACGGCCAACCGCGCTGACTATGCCCATGGTTACCGAAGACATAAAGCCCAGAGGGTTCCCCACAGCAATAGCCCAATCCCCCACCTGGACCGCATCGGAATCCCCAAGCTCTGCCAGAGGGATGAAGTCGGTGGAATTGAAAGCCACCAAAGCCAGGTCCTTCCGTTCGTCCTTTCCAACCAGTTCGGCGGGAATCTCTTTGCCGTCGTTCAGGGCCACTACAATCTCGGTGGCGTCCCCCACCACGTGATTATTGGTCAACACATAGTAGGTATTTCCGTCCTTCCTGACAATGATCCCCGAACCTAAGCCCTGGGAGCGGTATTCCCGTTCCCGGCTGTCGTCATTACCATCCCGGGGTCCAAAGAAAAATTCCCAAGGTATGCCGTTAAAATTGGGAACCTGCTGATGCCGTATGGATACGGTTTTAAGTTCAACCACCGAGGGCAACATCTTATTCGCCACAGAATTGAACACCGTCTGGAGCCCCTCGGCGATTTTCAGGGCATCTTCGGGGATAATCACATCAGAATAGCCCGGATTATCCTGGGCTTTAGCGGTTTTTGAGGAAAAAGGGGTAGAACAGGAAAAAGAGAGGAAGGCCAGGGAAAACCCAAAAATTGCCCCCAGAAGGACAAGGTTAAAGATAAAAAAATTTTTTGATGCCAAACGCTGAGAAAAGTTCATGCAAATATCTCCTCGTTACTAAATTATGATTCAGATAAAATATTGTGGGTCCTATTAGGTCCTGCTATATATAATATAATATTTTTTTTCATTAATGGTTACATTTCTTTGGAACACCCCTGCGCCGATAGGGACTCTTTGGTAAGAATTTCCGTATGATCGCTGAAAATGGCGATAGTATGCTCCCAATGGGATGACTTTTTTCTATCCGTTGTTACGACAGTCCAACCGTCATCCAGGATCTCCACATTCCCGATCCCCTGGTTGATCATCGGCTCTATGGCGATAACCATGCCCCCGCTCATACGGGGATTGGGGCCGTGGGGGTAGTTAGGCACCTGGGGATCTTCGTGAAGGGCCAGCCCTACCCCGTGGCCGCAGAATTCGCGCACAACCCCGTAACCATGCTCCACAGCGTGCCCCTGAACTGCCCGGGCAATCTGGAGGAGCCTATCCCCTGCCTTTGCCGCGGCAATCCCCTTGTAGAGACATTCCCGGGTAGCCACGTTCAAGGCATGGGCGGAGGCGCTCACTTTCCCCACTTCCACGGTCAGCGCCTGATCGCTGATATAACCTCCCAGATCTATACCGCAGTCCAGAGAAACTAAGTCCCCATCGGCTATCTTCCGCTTGGAGGGAATGCCGTGGATAACCTCTTCGTTAATGGAAATACAGATAGCCGCCGGAAAAGGATTTTTCTTGGAGCCATAGCCCAGGAAAACCGGCTTCCCCCCGGCTTTTTTTATCCAGTTCCGGACCCAGCGGTCGATTTCCAGGGTCTCAACCCCGGCTTTTACCAGAGGCAGCAGTTCCTTATACATGGCGCTCAACAATTTACAGGAAGTTCGAATCCCGGAGATTTGTTTTTCGTTTTTTAGCCTGATCATAATTTTTCCTGGACATTCAGTTTTCGCCGGAGTTGGATCGCATTGGACAGAGCGGGATTCCGTTTCAGGGCCTCCCGGAAAACCCCCCGGGCTGTCTGGAGATCCCCCATGCGAACCAAGGTTTCCGCCATGGAACGCAGCCACCGGGCTTCGTCCTTGGGAGGGAACTGCAGTTCCATAAGGATCCCCATACATTCAAGGTATGTCTCAGCGTCCACCGCGGTTTTCAGCCGCAGCCGGACCAGTTCCTTGAGGAGGTTCTCCACATCGGGCATGAAGTGGCGGAAATAAGGCCGCCGGCGCTCCTCCCGAACCAAGGTCACCAGGAGCATAAAAGCCTCGTAATACCGCTGCCGCTTCTCCAGTTCCTCGGCCAGGATAAAAGCGCAGTCCATCCAATCTTCCCGCTCAAGGTACCGGTCCAGGGGAAAGTCCAGCCCCCCCTGCCCTTCCCATATCTTCAGGGCTTCCTCGTATTCAAAATGGAGAAGTTCGAAAAAAATAAGTTTAGCCTGGGATACGCCATCCTCCGGCTGTGCCCGAAGAAAGGTCCGGTAATCAAAATGGTAGGTCCCCACAAAGCGGCCATAACCCTGGTCATACTCACTGCGCAGTCCCGGGTCCGACAACACCTGGTAGGCGTTGAGGAGCCTGCGCATCTCATCTTCCACCTTTGGTCCCGCGATATCCGGGTGGATACGTTTCGCTTTTTCCCGGAAGGCCCTTTTTATTTCCTGAAAAGAAGCGGTATGAGGTACCCCGAGGAGTGAGTAATAATTATCCATAAATTATCCGATCCGCTTACCTAATTCTTCCACAGGGGTTGAGGAGACAATGATATCACTCCAGTTGATATACATACCCTCTTTTTCCATATCCCGCATCAGATTAGCCATGGCCTTACCGGGAAAGGGGCCGGTTTTTTTAAGAAAGGCGGCGCTTTTCTTCCCCACCAGACCGCCGGAGGAAAGTATCCTACGGAGGGCTTCGGGCATTACCCCGCCGAATAAAGAAACCGCCTCGGTGGCTACAACCACATATTCATAGGCAGGCACGCGGTAAGGGTCTCCGGTCCATGCGTCCAGTATGTCCACCCGGTGTCCCATGGCTTCCATACCCTTCGCCAGGGCCGTCACATACGCGGGAATCCCCTTCCTATGCGCCGGCGCCGCAATAACCACAATCCTCATTCTCAAGCCTGTTTGTAGATCTGATCCACCAACGGTTCCTTGACCAGAAACACGGAACATTTTGCGTTGACCATGATTTCCCGATGGGAGTGGGAAATAACATCCCGGGCGTTCCGTTCCTTCTCCCACCCCCCCAAAACGATGAGGTCCGCCTTTTTCTCGTCCGCCACTGTAAGGATTTCGGTATAGACCGCCCCCTTACGAATCGCCCGCTCGATCTTAACCCCCTTAGCCCGGGCCAGTTCTTCCACGAAGGAAAGATACCGCTCCCCGTTAGCCTCCAGGCTCCGTTCATAATCCAGGCTTTCCTCCTGGATAAAGATCTTGCTGAGGGTGAGCTGCCGGATGGTAGCGGTATCCACCACATAGACCGCGCATAAACGGCACCGGTACTGCTTTGCCATGATGATCGCATACTTCGCCGCCAATATGGACGCATCCGAACCTGAGACTGCTACAACGAGGTTGGAGAAGAGGGGCTTTATCATTCCTTGCCGGCCTTCCTTTTTAAGAGCTTGCTTGAAAAAAAGGCATCCCTATCCCTTTCTTCAAGCGCCGCTTCGATGTATTTTTTGGTATCCCTTGCCGTGGGAATCACCATTTTTTCCAGGGCATTGACCCGCCGCTGGGTTTTACGGACCTCCCGGGCCAAACGCCAGGCTATGGTCCTGATCGCAGCCAGTTCCGTAAGGATCTTCAGCAGATCAAAGAATTTTAACACAGTTTCATCACATTCGGCAAATGAATTCGCCGGAGAGTACTTTAATTCCGCCTCCGGAAGGTGCACTTCCAGGCTGGGAAGGTTCATTCCCGCCAAGGCAACCCGTTTTTCCCGGAGATCGAACTTGTATTTGATGCTCCGAGAGAGCCGATCCGCCCGTTCCCGGCCTACAACAACCAACATCCGTTTAAGGCAGGGGTAAGCGGTCTCCACTTGGCGGTCCAGGTCCCGTTCCAGGATCTTCACCTCCTCTACCTTCCGCATAAGCTCCATAACCAGGATTTCCCGCTTCTGCTCCAGCAGATCGTAGCCCTCCTGGGCGGTGACAAGCCGCTCCTTAGTCCGCAGAAGGTTGCTTTTGGTGGGCGCTATCTGTTCACGGGCCACGGCAGATCTTCCATGCGTTTACTTTACCGTATTGAAGAGATTTTAACAATGGGAGCTGAAAGAGTAAATGCCGAAGCCCTAGGTTCGTGGGATAAACGCATAGAAAACCGTACATGAAGTAATTGCGCCACGAACGCCACCGGACCTACGGCCCACAACCGGCGGTCCTCTTATTCATTGGACTTGCAAAATACTTCGCCCTTTTCGTTTGATCGGACTTTCCGCCCATCCAGAACCGCGGTTAAAAATTTTTCATTCCATAGGAGATTTGCCGCCCTATTTTCCGGCTTCCAATTTTTCCAATACCGGTGTATACTACTCCCATCGTTTCTTTCTCATAATTTGCTTGGCAAGGAAGATAGTATGATTTTTAACCCTGAATACGAATGTATGGACCGGGCGGCCCGGGGAAAGTTCCAGCTGGCCAACCTGAAAAACCTGGTGGAAAAGCTCTATACCACGGTTTCTTTTTACCGGGAAAAAATGGACGCCCTGGGGGTTACCAGCAGGGATATCCACAGCTTGGAGGACATTGAAAAGCTGCCCTTCACCACCAAGGATGATCTTCGGGAAAGCTATCCCCGGGGCCTTTTAGCCGCCCCCCCGGACCGGATTGTGGAGGTTCACATGAGCTCCGGTACCACCGGCAAACCCGTGGTGGATGAGTATACTCAAAAGGATATCGATATCTGGCGGGAAGCCATGGCCCGAACCTTGGCAGGAGGGGGCTGTACCAAAGACGATGTGGTGCAGAACTGCTACGGCTACGGCCTCTTTACCGGCGGCCCGGGGGCTCACTACGGCGCCATGACCATAGGCGCCGAGGTCCTTCCCATGTCATCCGGAAACACCGCCCGGCAGCTCATGGTAATGCAGGATTTCGGCTCCACTATGCTCACCTGCACCCCCTCCTACGCCCTGTATATGACCGAGGAAGCGGCGGACGCTGGGATAGACCTTCGGAAGCTGCCCATCAGCAAGGGCTGTTTCGGGGCCGAACCCTGGAGTGAAAATATGCGGAAGGAAATCGAGAGCCGCTACGGGATGAAGGCCTATGACATCTACGGCCTCACGGAGATCATCGGCCCCGGAGTTGCCTTTGAGTGCGAGGCCCAGGAGGGACTCCACATCAATGAAGACCTTTTCTACCCGGAGATCATCGATCCCGAAACCGGAAAGCACGTTAAGCGGGGAGAAAAGGGGGAACTGGTCTTTACCACCCTCACCAAAGAAGGGACCCCCCTGATCCGTTACCGCACCAGGGACATCACCTACTTCATGGACGAGCCCTGCACCTGCGGCAGGACCACCGTCAGGATGCACCGCCTCTTCGGGCGCACCGACGACATGCTGATCATTCGGGGGGTCAACGTCTTCCCCAGCCAGATCGAGCACGCACTCTTCGGCATCGAAGGTACGGAACCCCAGTATCTTATCGTGGTTAACCGGGGAGAGTCCCACCTGGACGAGGTGGAACTTCAGGTGGAGGTGAAGCAGGAATTCTTCAGCGATGAAACCAGGGGGCTGGAGGTGTTGCGGAGCAAGATACAGGATGTGATGAAGTCCAAGCTTCAGATTGGTATAAAAGTAAAGCTGGTGGAGCCTAAAACCATAGAACGGTCCATAGGTAAGGCCAAGCGGGTCATCGATAATCGTAAACTATAGGGGGATCACCATGCAGATTAAACAAATATCGGTATTTCTGGAAAACAGCGCCGGGCGCCTGGGGGAGGTTACCAAGGTTCTGGCGGACGCTGACATCAACATCCGGGCTATCTCCATCGCGGACACCGCGGATTTCGGCATCCTCAGGCTCATTGTGGACAAGAGCGGCCAGGCTATCGCAGCCCTGAATAAGGCGGGCTTCACTACCCGCCTGACCGATGTGGTGGCCGTAGAGATTGGGGATACCCCCGGCAGCCTTGCTAAGGTGATGGAACTTTTCCAAAAGTCCAACGTGAACATCGAATACCTCTACGCCTCACTGGAAGGCAAATTGGGAAAGGCAGTGGTTATCTTCAAAATGGAAAATTTTGAACAGGGTTTGAAGATTGTTACGGATAACGGTCTTTCCATGGTTGAAAAATTCTGAGTTTCTTCTCTATAATAGATTACGAACGAAGATTAGAGTTGTTTGGAAACCGCAGATTCCGGAGGAACCTGAAGTTTCCGGACAACTTCCGCTGAAAGAGACTTGTGCCGGACTAAAGTCCGCGATAACCAACCGGGTTGTCGAACAAGCCCATTGAAAAAAACTATAAGGGGTAGGTATGAAAATTCTGATGACCGCCAGTGAAGCTGTTCCTTACGCAAAGACCGGTGGTCTGGCGGATGCCGTATCCGCTCTGTCCCTTGCCTTGGCTAAGCTTGAACACGAAGTCTGTATCGTCATACCCCGCTACTACGGGATTGACCGCGGAAAGTTACAACAGCTTGAGGGGGCCATGGGGGTTCGTGTGGGAAGCGGTGAGGAATGGTGCGCCGTCTACACCACGGAGCTGCCGGATTCGCCAAAGAAGAATCCTGTGCGGGTTTATTTTATCGATCATGAGAAATTCTTCGGCAGGGATGGTATCTACGGGATACCTTCGGAACCGGATTTTCTGGACAATCCCCGGCGCTTCACCTTTTTTTGCCGCTCAGTTTTTCAACTTTGCCGAAAAACCGCATGGTACCCCGATGTACTCCACGCCCATGACTGGCCCACGGCGTTAGTTCCCGTGTTCTTGAAATTCGCCGAACGCCACGGGGGGTTCGCCAAAACCGCGTCGGTCCTCACCATCCACAACCTGGGTTACCAGGGCATCTACAGTAAAGATAATTTCTCGTATACCAATCTGGGCTGGAGCGATTTCTACGCCGCCGGATTTGAGGACTGGAGCATGATGAATTTCCTCAAGGCGGGGCTCTATTCGGCGGATAAGCTCAACACGGTTTCTCCCAACTACGCCGAGGAAACCAAGACCCACGCCCAGGGTTTCCGTTTGGACGGAGTCCTCCGCTACCGTTCCGCGGATTATGTAGGTATCCTCAACGGCGTCGACGCCGGACTCTGGAATCCCAAGACCGATACCTACATACCCCAAAAATACAGCGTCCGGGATATGAGCGGAAAGGCCAAGGCCAAGGAAGCGCTCCAGCGTGAATTCAGCCTGAGCGGGAATCCCAACGTGCCGGTGATCGGCATGGTTACCAGGCTCACCGGACAAAAGGGGGTGGGCCCGCTCTTCGGCCCCGCCTACGGTTCCGCCTGGTCTATATGCCGGGACATGAACCTCCAGTTCGTCCTCATCGGTACCGGGGAAGCGTGGTGTGAAAACGAACTCCGCAGCCTTTCCGGCAGGTTGTCTAACTTCAAAACCCGTATTGCGTACAGTGAAAACTTAAGCCACCTTATAGAAGCGGGGGCGGATTTTTTCCTTATGCCCAGCCAGTACGAACCCTGCGGGCTGAACCAGATGTACTCCCTGGCCTACGGTACCCCCCCCATAGTGCGGAACACCGGCGGCCTGGCGGACACGGTGAGCAACTATAATGAAGAAAAAGGCACGGGAACGGGTTTTATGTTCGACGATCTGACCCCCTCGGCGATTTACAACACCGTAGGCTGGGCAGTCTGGGCCTATTACAACCGCCGGGAACACGTCGAAGCTATGCGTATCCGGGGCATGAAACAGGATTTTTCCTGGAAAAAATCCGCCGGGAAGTACGTCAGTCTGTACGAATCCGCCCGATTTCCTCCGGTACAGCCCGCCAAATAAAACTGCCGCGCAGCCCTGCCCGCCCCCCGCACAAAAAAGCCCCCGCCGCTTGCTATAAGCGGCGGGGGCCTTCCCGGTATGCTTCTTACACTCAACCCGCGGTGTAGTCGGTAAGCCAAATAAACTTCGACCATTCAAGCGTCGTTACTTCATCCTTGATGTCAACGGGCGCCGGATTCGTGCCGTCCGGCGAATAGACGTATTTTGACCCGTCTTTCGACGGATCTCTAGGTATATCATACTCAATCCCGATGAAGAATTTCCCCGTGCCCGTCCAGGATTCCAGATCCTCCCAGCGGTACATCCAAATTCCCAGTTTACACGTGATGGTCTGACCGTCAATTTCGTCGAGCGCAACCGCGGCAGGCGGCCGCCAGCCGGCGGGATCTGGCTGCTCCGAAAATATTTGCATGGAGTAGACTTCGCCGCCTTCCGCATTATAGCCGGTAACTTTAATCGTTTTGGGGACGCCGTCGCTGTTTGGAATTGCCGGTATTGGCTTAAACCCGTAGTAGTATACTTTTGTCTCATCACCCTTGGAAAATTGTATCTCACGGTCCCATTTTTCCGTGTCGGCAGGAACGCACCAGTGCAGAACGCCCCGCCCTAAATCCCAATCTCTGGTGTGTTCGGCAGACCACGCTTGATAGAATCCGGCGTCTTTTACCGCCTGCATTAATACATCCTTGATCGCGGGATTAAAAGTATACACCGTAACGCCCCTCTCATCTTCACCTCCCTCGTCCCATTTTTGAACTTCAGAGGGCGCTACGCGAAGCAATGAATCGAGCGTTCCTGAAAGCGGCTGCCCCGAAGGTGTTTTGGGGCCGCCGGAGTTTGGATTTGGCTTAAACCCGTAGGTATGCACCGTTGCCTCGCCAAGAGCGGAAAATTGCAGTTCACGGTCCCATCTTTCCGTGTCGGCAGGAACGTACCAGCGCAGAACGCCCCGCTCTAAATCCCAATCTCTGGTGTACTCTCCAGACCCAGATTGCACGAATCCGGCGTCTTCCAGCGCCTGCATCAATTCATCCTTGATTGCGGGATTAAAGGAATACTCCGTAACGTCCCGTTCCTTTTCACCTCCCTTGTCCCATGTTTCAACTTTAGAGGGCGCTAGGCGAAGCAATGAACCGAGCGTTTCTGAAAGTATCGGATCAGAAGTTGTCTGACACGATACAACCGATAGAACCAACGCCAGCGCGAAGGCTGCCATTCCGTAAACAAAAAACTTGTTCTCTCCCATCATAAATCTCCTTCCGCGGTTTACTGTCCCGCCGCCAAACTGTTCCGGCTATGCCGGAATGCGTATGTTCACCGCTTACGCGGGTAACACCATAGTTCAAAGCCGCACAACGGCTTCCCCTCCGGTTCCTTGCCGGAATTGACCCCTTACACGGGCTCGGAGGTTTTGGAAAGCTATGCCTCAGGCCGGGTAACTGCGGAGGGGACGAACCTGCCCTATGCGGGCGGTGTAACCGGATATATCTCCGCAGGTTCCTCGGTAAAGAA
>JAITBG010000039.1 GCA_031283725.1 Treponema sp.
AAGCTGACGGTATAGGCGAATTCCCCTGCTCCCTCGTAGGTCTGGAAGGCGGTCAAGGGTACCGGTACGGAAACCTCCGTTCCGGCGGCCACCGTGAAGTCCGCGCTTCCGGTCAGCCCCGGCTCCGCCGGAGCCGCCGCCGCATGGTCCGCGTCAATGTAGCCCTTTACCGCAAGGCTCCAGTCCCCTACCTCAAGCTCCACCGATTTGGAACTGCTCCTGCTCACAGACTCGGTACGGGCTTCCCCGACGGTTTGCGCCCCCGGCGTAAAGTCAAGGACATAATAGAAATCCGCCGCATAGGGAAGTACCGTGCGGCCGCCTCCCCCAAACTGTATCAGCGCGATCCCCGCGCCGTCTCCCGCATTTTCCGCCTTCTGGGGCGCGGGCCTGGGCATAATAGGGTTCGTACACCCCGAAACCGCGAGGAGTATCCCCGCCAGAACCAGGGCTAACGTTATATAGGTGCGTATCTTTTTCATGGTTTAGTCTCCTTATTTTGAACCGCTGTCAATGATTACGGTCAGTTCCCGGGACCAGACCGCCCCGGCTTTGATTACTTCCAGACTGAGGTAATGGGTCCCCGGAAAATAATCCCACGGGTCCACTGTAACGTTCGCGCTGGTCCCCACTTCAGTGTTGTCCAGCATCCATTTGTACGTCGCGCCGTCCAGACCCGTGGTATCTACGGTGACGGTAAGGCTGGTGCCTTCCGTGCCCTGCCGGTAAATCGTTACCGTGGGCCCTTTATCAAGCACCGTTTCGGCCAGGTCGGTAAATTCCGCCGGAGGGGTTAGGGTAACGGCCCCGGTTCCCGGCTTCGGCTTGGTTCCCGCCTGTTTCGCGGCGTTAAAAGTAGTGGTTGCGGTTTTTAGGGCCGTTTCCGCCGCATTTACCTCCGCCTGGGTGGGGGCGGCTTTTGCGGCTACGGCTTTCGCCGCGTCTATGGCCGCAGTAAAGGTATCCAGTACGGCCTGGGTAACCCACTGAGTCTCCGGCGGCACATTCGCCGCGGCGGTATTCACCACGACGCCGGTCTTGGCGGCTTCCGCCGCGCTAATCGCGGCGGTCAGCGCGGTCTTGTCCGCCGCCGGTTCTTCGGTTTCTTCCTTGGTCCCCGTTCCCTTGGCTTCGTTAAAAGCGGCCAGGGCCTCTTCCAGGGCCTTTGCCGCGTCCGCCTTTTCTTCATCCGTCGCGTCCGGGTCCGCCAGCATGGCCGCGGCTTCCTCAAGCGCCGCGTCCAGGGCCGCCTTTACTTCGGCGCTAACCCACGCGGTTCCCTCGGGAACGTCGCTCCCGTCCGTGGACACCACCACCTCCGCCACGGCGGTCTCGGCAGCCGTAACCGCCTCGTCCAAGGGGCGCACCACGATAACCGTCACCGTGTAGGCTTGGGTGGTCCCGTTCTCCGCGGTTACCGTATACGTAACCGGGTTCGTAAAATCCTGCGCTTCCCCGGAGGCCGGGCGTACCGTTGCTTTTTCCGATAGGGTGATAACTGGCGCCAGGGCGGTTACCGCGGTCCCTTGGGGCAGGACGAGGGTAACGGTGTGGGCCGTTTCAGTAATGGTCCCCCGGACTTCCTGCCCGCCAACGGTGACGGTGAAGCCGAGTATCTGTTTTGCCCCGCTTGAACCGGGGCTTCCCGTGCCGGGGCATCCCGCAAGCACCAGGGCTGTTATTGCCATCAGGGCAAGCGCCCCAATGCGTAGATCTTTTTTCATCTTGTATTCCTCCTCTGTGTGGGATTACAATAAAAAAGCCCCGGCCCAAACCGTGATCGGACAACGTCCGATGGATATGGCGTCCAGGTTTAGGTACGGGGCTTTTTGTGCCGAAAGTAACGGAAAACCCGTGCACGGATACGCAGTTGTACAAAAGCCGCAAGGAGAAACGAGGCGGGAAGAAGAAATGTGCGCGGGAACGTAACAGTAACGGTAACAGTAAAACTAGCTGCTGGTTAGAAGTGCGTGGGGGGGGGGTAAGAACAGGAAAACTAACGGAGCGCCATAGGGGAACATTGAGGAAGGATTAACCGTACCGGTTTTACGGGAAGCGCTCATGGGTCCTCCGGCTCTCACGCGAAGCCATTAGGATGATACCGCCCCGTACCAAAGTTTCCTGACTTAGAGCGCCCCTTCCGCCGGCCTTCCCGGTTATACACCAGTGGCCCGGAACCCGCAGGGTTCCAAAAAACCTTCCATAAGGTTTTCGGCGGAACGGGCTGCCGCAGTTTGCGGCTAATGCCCCTTCACAGTTTCGGGAGAGTGGAGGATTCGCACCTCACTTCCTTTGCAATACAGGACTACCGCATGGACACGCCATGCTCTTAGTTTGCTACTATACACCCGCCCGCCGTAAAAAGTCAATACCTGCGAAAGGCAGGGCGGGCGCGTTATGAAACCGCAGCGGCGGATCAAAAAAAGCTAAAGTTTATCCTCTTTTCTACCGAAACTAGTAACGGTAAGTAGTCTTTAGACTCAAGAGCCTCTAGGCTCAAGGGCCTTTTCTTACCAACCTCGGGCAAGGATGCCTGGGGATACAGAATCAAGGAGGATGATATGATCATCAACCACAACCTGTCCGCCATGTTTGCGGACAGGTCCCTCAAGGTTACGCAAAATAACCTTACCAAGTCCATGGAGAAGCTTTCTTCAGGAATTCGTATCAATCGTGCGGGAGACGACGCTTCGGGGCTGGCGGTTTCTGAAAAGATGCGCAGCCAAGTCCGGGGTCTGAATCAGGCTTCCGCAAACGCCGCTAACGGCATTTCCTTTATCCAGACGAGCGAAGGATATCTCCAGGAGACCCAGGACATTATCCAGCGTTTGCGAGAACTGGCGGTACAGGCTTCCAACGGTGTCTACACCAACGAAGACCGCCTGATGATCCAGGTGGAAGTGTCCCAGTTGATCGACGAAGTGGATCGGATAGCCAGTCATGCCCAGTTTAACGGTATGAATATGCTCACCGGCCGCTTTGCCCGCCAAAACGGCGACAACGTGATCACCGCCTCCATGTGGTTTCACATCGGCGCCAATATGGACCAGCGGGAACAGGTGTTTATCGGCACCATGACCTCCTTCGGCCTTGGGCTCCGGGATGTCGGGAACAGCGATTTCATGGATATGCAATCCCCGGAAGAGGCTAACCGGGCTATCGGTACCCTGGACGCCGCCATCAAGATCATCAATAAACAGCGGGCGGACCTGGGGGCCTATCAGAATCGGCTGGAACACGCTATTATCGGCCTCGATGTGGGCGCCGAGAACTTGCAGGCTTCGGAATCCCGGATCAGGGACACCAATATGGCGAACCAGATGGTGGACTATATGCGGGACCAGATCCTGTCCCAGTCCGGTACGGCTATGCTGGCCCAGGCGAACCAGCGGACCACTTCGGTCTTGCAACTTTTGCAATAACGCGTTACATTATAGACAGGGGTAGTTCCGAAAGCTCCCCTGCCTGAATCCGGTCTGTTAAAAAGCCCGCTTTTTAACAGACCAGTGTTCTTTGACAAAAACCCTTGTTGGCGATGCGTTTAGGCGCAGGCGTACGACGGTATGGATCGGTTATAACAGGTTTTTCCGGGGATAACCGCTTCGTTCCGTTCAAAGAAAGTTCCGGGAGGAATGGCGCGACCCTCTTTCCGGGGCTTCTTATCGTGCGGTTCGAGTATGGCTATGGATAGCCGTACTTACCAACATACAAGGAGGGTTATATGATAATTAATCACAACATGAGCGCCATGTTTGCCAATCGTCAGCTTGGCGTTACGCAGGCCGATGTAGCTAAGAGTATTGAAAGCCTTAGTTCCGGTCTGCGCATTAACCGGGCAGGCGATGATGCTTCCGGACTCGCGGTTTCCGAAAAAATGAGGAGCCAGATCCGGGGATTGAATCAGGCGGAGCGCAATATACAGAACGGTGTATCTTTTATCCAGGTTACCGAAGGTTACCTTCAGGAAAGTCAGGATATCCTGCACCGTCTGCGGGAACTGTCCGTACAGTCCGCCAACGGTATCTATACCGATGAGGATCGTATGCAGATTCAGGTTGAGGTATCCCAGTTGGTCGATGAAATTAACCGTGTGGCGAGCCATGCTCAATATAACGGGATGAACATCCTGACCGGGTCTTTTGCCCAGCAATCTGTGGTTAACCGGGTTATGCAGCTCCAGGTTGGGGCCAATATGGATCAGAATGAAACGATCTTTATCGGTACCATGACCGCTCAGGCACTTGGTTTACAGTCCATGCAGGGTGAAGAAGAAGGAACTATTTCTATCGTCTCCCCTGAGACAGCTAATCAGGCTATCGGCTCTATCGATTCCGCGTTGAAGTTAATCTCCAAGCAGCGGGCCGATCTTGGCGCGTATCAGAACCGGTTTGAAATGGCCGCGGAAGGAATCGCTGTTGCGGCGGAAAACCTCCAGGCCTCCGAAGCCCGGATACGGGATGCGGATATGGCGACCGAAATGGTTGCCTTTACCAAGGATTCAATTCTGTCCCAGGCGGGGACCGCCATGTTGGCCCAGGCCAATGTGCAGACCCAGTCGGTGTTACAGCTTTTGGGCTAGCGCCCCCTTGGTTAATAAAAACCATTGACGAACGCAGTAAAGAGACTTCTGGACGTCGTCTTTTGAAGCGTGCAATTATTGATTGCTGCAATCAGATTGCTTGGGTGGGGAAGTTCGCGCCCTTCTCCATCCTTTTTTTGAAAGTCACGATCCCCCTATTTTTATACAGGAAGGGATTATGTTTGTTTTATTTGGGAGGTACCTATGGGTACTGTAATAGCCGCTAGGGGTGTAAATCCTCAGCAGGAACTCCCCCAGGATAGAGGATTTGCCAAGCAAACGCAGATCCGGATATCTAAAATTGCCTCAGCTCATGCCGCCGCATTAGAAAGATTCGAATCAACTTTGCCGGGAAATCAAGGCCTAAAGGAGCCTGCTTTACTGGATATAGGACCTACCGTTGCGGATCTTGAACGGGTCACCATGGCTTTAAACAGAAGGCTCAAGTTCGAAGTGGATCATGAGTCCCACGAAGTAACTGTCAAGGTGATCGACGGTGCAACCGATAAGGTGATTAAGATCCTTCCTCCGGAAGAATTACAGCGATTGCATGATACCATCAAAGAAACCATCGGTTTCTTATTCGACGAGAAGGTGTAAGGTTCTAAAGTAAGCGGGGTATGTCCGATATTTATGTTCCAGGAGTAAAAAGCCGGTTTAACACCGATAAACTCATTGAAGACCTGATGAAGGTTGAACGTATTCCCAGGGACCGCGTTGAAAAGCATGTAGAGACACTGGAGACTGAAAAAACCTATTGGCAGGAGATGGGCCGGCGCATGACTACCCTTCGGGAAAGCGCCCGGCTCCTTTTTTCCTTTCAAAATCCCTTTAATGAACGGATAGTTGTTTCCCAGGACGATTCCGTAATCAGCGCCAATGCCACCCGGGAAGCAACGGAACAGGAACACCAGTTTACGGTAAAGCAGGTTGCCACAGCCGACCGTTTTATTTCCGCCCCTCTTGAAGAAAACTACCAGATACCTAACGGAACCTACCATTTTTCCGTGGGGGAAGATCAAATCTCCTTTGCATTTCGCGGCGGCAGCCTCCGGGAATTTACGGAGGCCCTAAACAGGCGAGGCAGGGAAAAAATACAGGCCAGTCTTATCGCGGTTGAGCCGGGAACCAGGTCCCTTTTGATAGAGTCCCTGGTAACCGGAGAAAAAAATTATCTTGGTTTTTATGAGGACGCGGAGGCTCTGGCTCTAAATGTCGGCATGGCGGAACGGGTAAATGATACCCATGTCGATTTCACCCTGAACGATGCCACGATACAGCCGGGGCGTAATTCGGACCCTAAACTTATATCCCTGGAAAGAAACATCCTCAATGTCAAAGCCGGCGGCAGGGCGCTTATAAGTCCCGGTGTTGCTATCCGTTCCTCGCCGGACTTGGTGGTAAGCTTTGAAACATCCACAACGCTACGGAAAAATGACACCGTAATTATACCCCAGCCGCCCACGGGCCCGGAACTTCCCCCAGCAGGGTCCGCGTCCTATAACGGCATAACCATAGAAAATGACCTTTCCGCGTTTCCCATGCCCCCCTGGACCCCTCCTCCAATACCGCCCAGGGTTGACGATTTTGGGGTTTTAACGTTTAACTATTCCGACGGAACCACCACGGTTTTGCCGCCTATTTCAGATTCCGAAGATTTTAAGTCCTACCAATACCGGCTGGAAGATCTGGCCGGAGATAAGACTATCGTTTCCATGGAACTGGTAAACGGTAATACCCACCGGGATGTGTCTATCAAAAATATACGTATCTACGATCCCCAGGCTACGGGCGGAGGATTCAAGGCCCGTACCCCAGTTTCCGTTGCGGCGGATGCGGTTATCACCATGGACGGCATCGAGATTAAACGGCCAAGCAATACTATTGACGATCTTATCCCCGGGATCACCATTGTCCCCCGGAACCCTTCTGACAGACCGGTGAACCTCAGCGTTCAGCCTAATCGGGAAGCAATAAAGGACGGCATTATCTCCCTGGTGGGGAACTATAACCGCCTCATGGCGGAGGTGAATATTTTAACCCGAAACGATGAGCGGATAATCCAGGAACTGAACTACCTCACTCCGGAAGAGCAGGAAGATTACCGGAAACGGCTGGGGGTTTTTTCCGCAGACTCCACCCTGAGTCAGTTTAAAAACACCCTCCAGCGCGCGGCCACCACCCCCTACCCCACTTCGGACGCGCCTTTGCTGCTTTCCCAGATCGGTGTGGGCACCGACGTCCGGCATTCCGGCGCTTCCTCAGGCTACGACGCTTCCCGGCTGCGGGGTTACCTTGAGATTGACGAAAAGGTCCTTGACACGGCCCTGGAAACCCGGATTCCCCAGATACGGCAGCTCTTCGGGTTTGACAGCGACGGCGATTTACTGGTGGATACCGGGATGGCCTATACCCTGGACGTTATTTCCCGGCCATACGTGGAGACCGGGGGCATTATCAGCCTTAAAACAGGCTCCCTTGATTCCCGGGTGGATCAGGATCAACGGCGGATGGAAACCCTGGACCGGCAGCTTGCCAATAAAGAAAATGCTCTCAGGATTCAATACGGGCAAATGGAAGGGGCCTTTACCCGTATGGAACGGATGTCCACCTCGTTAGATCAGTTCAGCCAGCGGGCGAATACCAATAATGGTAACAGGTAAAATTATGAAAATTACAATTGACGGAAAACCCGCGGATATTATCCTTGAAAACGAAAAAACCATTGGAGATCTTCTCCGGGAAATCGGGAATTGGCTTTCCGGGTCGCAGTATTCCCTCAGTGGACTGAGTATAAACGACGAAACCATTAACGCCGCTTCTGTAAACGACGCATTGGACCGGCCTCTGGATAGTATCGAAACCCTGGATATCAGGACCGCCAGCCTCCCCCTGCTTATGGCGGAAGCCTTGGTGGATATACGGCAGGATATTACCGCCTACGGAAACGCATCATTTGAGGATCAGAAGCGCCTGCAGCGGGAATGGGAAAAAAGTCCCCCGGCGACTTTTCTTGCGGAACACATCCCGGATATGTTTGATTGCATAAACCGCAGTTTTCGCGGGGAGGGCCTGGGGATTCCGTTCCTTATTCCTTTAGTGGATGAACGGCTCCGGGAATTGCGGGACCCCCGGCTGGAGCTCGGCGGCATGGATGTTCTTATCGAAACCACGGCGAAACGGCTTGAGGATCTGCCCCTGGATATTCAGACCGGGAAGGATACCCGGGCAGCGGAAACGGTACAGCTTTTTTCTAATATTACGGAAAAACTCTTTAGGATCCTCTCTTTACTAAGACTGGAAGGCATTATTACCGATACTTTAGTAATCGATACTATGCCTTTTAACGCATTTATCGGCGACTTTAGCGCCGCTTTGAAAGAATTATTGGCGGCCTATGAAGTAAAAGACGCGGTTTTAGTGGGGGATTTGGCGGAATATGAACTGGCGCCGCGGCTGCGGACCTTTTATTCAGCCATAAGAGCCCCGGTCACCGCCGCATAGGAGGTACCGGATATATGGCTATCCGCTTTTTTTCCGGGCTATATCTTCTCCAGGACGTGGTGTATTTCCGATCCTTCGGGGATGATTATCCGTGGACGGGCCCTCTCGTAGGGGTAATCTTTGGGGGGTTGTTTCTTTTTTTACTCATCAACGGTCTTATTAAAAACCGGAAAAACGCTTCGGCGCCCCGCCGGTTCAGCTATTTTGGCATACGTAAAATAGCGAATGCCTACGGACTGGATAAATCCCAGAGAAAGCTGCTTGAGAGTATTTTTAGGAGCGATGCGGTTACCGATCCTTTAGCGGTAATACAGAGTACCCCCCTTTTGGATAAGCATTTCAAGCGCGCGTACCGGCGTATTGAAAACAGCACGGAAGATGATGCGGAAATCCAGCGGCAGTTGTCCCTTCTCTTCTCCACCAGAAATGCTATCGAGGTTACCCAAAATACCACCGGTACCGCAACATCAACCCGGCAGATACCGGCGAACATGGCGGCAGTGCTTTCGGTGGCAAAAGAGACCTACCATGTCCGGGTAATCAGCGCGAAGGGAGATGCGGTTCTGGTTGAGTCTCCGAAAAACTCCCTGGGCTCCCCTATAAAGATTCCCAGCGGCTCCAGGGTTTCCTTATCGTCCTTTACCAAATCAAACAAAGGGTATTCCTTCGATAGTAAAATACTCGGTATCACGGAAACTCCCAAGGGTCCCGCCATACGATTGGCCCATGCCGCCAGGGTTAAGCCCTTGGTTCAGCGCAAGTTCCGGCGGAGGCAAACTTCCGCCCACTGCAATTTTTCCATGGTTATCGTAAAGGAAACAAAGGTGCGCCGGAAAATAGTGCGGAAGATGTCCCTGGATGGCCGCAGTTATTCCGGAACCATTATGGATATTTCTATAGGAGGCTGTTCCATCAGAACCTCCGCCAACATACAGTCCGGAGCCAGAATCAAAATAGAATTCACGTCCATGGCCGCCTTGGGACAGGTTCTCCGGGTTAACCGTGGAGGTATGTACGCAACGATCCATGTAAAATTCATAAAAATGCCCCGCAGTACCCAGAATTCTATTAATGCCATGATATTTGAATACAATGAAGAATGACGGGGTTGATTTGACATACATATTGAGAGGGTGGGATGAAGATTAAACAGATCAGAGATATAATAAGAAAAGATGTTCCCATTTACTACCGGCGGCTGTTTACCGGTATTCTTGAACTCGATCTTATGGGAAAAAACATAGAAAGGGACATCGATTTTACCATTGAAACCATGCCCACCGGATTGAACCGGATATCGATTACCATAGCTGAGCCGGTTGATTATCCCCTGGTACCGCTGTTGCGGGAATTAAAGCAGTTTATAACGAACCTGGACGAAAACGGAGGCCTCCCTGGCTAGGTTTTTTTCTTCCTCCCCGGAAGAAACCATGGTCATAGGTGAAAAGATCTCAGGGCTCCTTAAAAAGGGCAATATTGTCGCCCTCCGCGGCGGCCTGGGGGCCGGAAAAACCTGCCTTACCAAAGGCATTGCCCGGGGTCTTGGTATTTTGGAAGAAGTAACCAGTCCTACCTATGTTATTATATCCGAATACAGCCAAGCATCCTGCGTTCCCTTTTATCATATTGATGCGTATCGTCTTAAAGGGGATGATGATTTTGAGGCCCTGGGGGGTAATGAATATATCTACGGCGAGGGAATCTCCGTTATTGAATGGAGCGAGCGGCTCCCCTTATCAATTCCCCCCACAGCGGTTATTATTGAGATTAGTCTTCTTGAAGACGGCCGCCGCTGTATAGATATGGAGGAAAGCTGAAATGAATATACTTGCCATGGATACGTCCGCCGCGGTCCTTTCCGCTGCCCTTTCTTCGGAGACCGGTGTCTGGTATTTTGAGACAGACGGCGGATTGCGCCATGGGGAACTGCTCATGGGCGTAATAGACCACTTGCTGGGCTGCGCCGATCTTAAGAGCACGGACCTTGAGCTTGTGGGCTGTATGAAAGGGCCCGGTTCCTTTACGGGACTGCGTATAGCCTTTGCGACGGCCAAGGGGTTGGCCCTTTCCCTGGGTATACCTATGGTTTCGGCCCCAACCCTGGATTGTATGGCCGCTTCCCAGGCAAACTGGCCGGGGATTGTCCTTCCGGCGATAGACGCAAAACAGGGCCGGTTTTTTACAGCCCTATACAGGAACAGCATGAGGGAGAGCGCTTATATGGACGCTTCCCCGGAAGACATTGCCCAGGAGATCGCCACAACGGCGAAAAAAGATGTTCCGGTAATCCTTAGCGGGCCGTCCGCGGACTTGCTTCTGGATAAACTCAAGCCTTTCTTTGATCCAAACCGGTTTTACATTGATCCCTTGGGGAAACGGGGGAAAGCCCGGGAGCTATTGGACATTATAAAAAGAACAGGTACGACAGATTCTGAAAAAGAAATTTTTTCGGGCCCCTTTTATTTACGCAAAAGCGACGCCGAAATAACAGCTACAAAGCGCCGGCCTCCCGCTTAACGCCGAAATCCAGTTCCGGAAATACGGCCTTGGATTCCGCGGCGGCCTTATTTTCCGTCCGTATGGCGTCGTACACTTCCTGACGAAACACTTTTACTGTTTTTGGCGCTTCCACCCCGATTCGCACCTGATCCCCCCGGATCTCAATGATCGATATTGAAATATCTTCGCCAATCATTACCTTTTCGTTGATCTTTCTGGATAGTATCAGCATGGTCCCTGCTTTGCGGCGGCCAGCTCGCTTATGATGTCGTGTTTGGTCTTCCACCGGGGGTCGGTTAGTACCGCTTGTTTTCCGCGCCGGGTTTCCCGGTTTATGATAAGGGGCCCCTGAAGATTGGCGGTCATGGGGTTTCCGCCCGGCGGAATGGTTACCACCGAAAATATTAGGGCCTTTTCCGGCCCGGATAAACCGATGTCCTGCAGTTCCTCATCGTTAATGTCCAGCTCATAATCGGGCCTGAAAAGGAAGGGGTTGATCAGAATAAATGCTATCTGCTCCACATCCAGAGACTGAAGCCAATAAAAGGGCTGCCGTTCCGCATCCAGGAGTATATACTCCTTAATCGGCTCAAAACCCAAAAGGCCCAGGGGGAAGCTTATTCTTTGGCGTTCATCAACTTCAATCAGGCCATACGCTTTTGTTGCGACCTTCATAATTCAACTCCTAAATAGTATTACTAACGTAGAAAATCCAACAATGTTGGAGGAAGAATTTTTGCGGCGGTTTGAAGAGCCGCTTTATGGGCAAAATCCATCATCCCCAGATTAGTGGCGGCGGTAGTGAAGTCCAACCCCGCTTCTCTGGCGAGAGCGGCGGCTACGTCGGGTATTTCCTTGTTCAGGCGCTGCCACGTTGCCTCAACCCGTTCCTGTCTGCTGCCAACTTCGGCAAGCCGGCTTTCCAGATTGGTTAGGGCGAGATCGATACCCCCTATACCCTGGCTTCCTACAAAATCCGAATCGCCCCGGTACAATGCGTCCCTAAGGCGGATAACCATATCAAACGCCGACCCCCCGGAAACCCTGGCGGAAGGATGCCAGTTTGGAGCGCTGGGGTCCACCGTATTACTGATAACCCCGAGTTCCTGCAGTATCCGTGAACCCACCTTATCTTCCAAACGGATCATGTGGGGGTTGGTGCTCTGCAGGGCAATGCCCTTGGTTACCGGATCAATATAGGCCTTGACCGCCGCCGCAGATTCGTTGATCTTTGCCACAATGGCAGGAAGACTATCCCCGGGACCGGCGTTTATTTCTTCGCCGTCAATATAAAATGCACCGGGTTCCGTAACGCGGTAATTGGTTGCATCAAAGGTAGAGAAAATCTGCATATTCTCTGCCCAGAAAACTTCTCCACCCCCCATATCTAATACCGCATAGGCGCCCTCGGTAACTTCGGCACGTCTTGTGGATCCGGAGCCCCGGTATTCAACCCGGACTACCATGTTTTCCCCGCCATCGGGAACAGTTCCTTCCACAATACGGAAGGGTTCGGTAAAAGCCTTATCGCCCGCAAAAAGCTGGTTGCCGTCATTGTCCTTGGCATTGGAGATAGAAACCAGCTCCTTCATAAGCTCGTTCACCTCTCGGGCCATGTATTTGAGATCCTCCGGCGCATAGGTACCGTTAGCCCCCTGTACGGAAAGGTCCCTGATCCGCTGCAGTATGTCGATGGCATTCTTCATATAGTCATCGGCAATACGGTAGTGACCCTGCGCGTAGAGCGTATTTTTCTCAAACCGTTCCAGCCGGGTAAGGTAGGAAGCGTAACGTACCGCATGGGCAGCCGCCAAAGGATCGTCCCGGAGCTCGTTGATCCTGGATTGGTTAGCGATCTTTGACTGCATATCATTAAGGCCCTGTTCCTGGCGTCGCAGATAATACTGTATGTCGGTGTTCGGCATATCCGTTGAAACTCGTCTCATTTATTCCCCCTACACTCCCATTCGGTTAATAATAGTGTCCAGCAATGAGTTCACCGTGGTGATGAACCGGGCCGCCGCGGCGTATCCGTGCTGGTACTTAATCATCGCGGAAAGTTCTTCATCCATATTGACCCCGGAAATTGATTCCCGCATATCCCGAAGCTGTTTCATAATAAGGTTCTGAGTTTCCAGCGCACGGTTACTTTGTTCTCCCAGAAGGCCCATACGGCCTACCGAATCGGCGAAGTAATCATCAAAGGTATGCAGGCTGCCCACCGTCACCGGGGTGTTCCGGATAGCGGCGATTGCCAAGGCGGCTTCCCCGTTTCCGGGATACGCGGCCCGGCCATTATCGCCGAACCCCGTGGCCACCGAATTGGGGTCCCGCAGTAGTGCCGGGTTCAAATCGAGCCACCCTGAAGGATGGGCCACAGGGGCTACGGAGTAATTCCGCACACCCCCGGCGAGAGAAGTCATGGCGTCCGCACGGCCCCAATCGTAGGCGCCTTCCGGCCCCCGTTCATTCAAAAGTCCGGCGTATCCGGTGAGGAAATAGCCCGAATCCTCGATGTGCCGGATAACAAAGTCGGGGTTATCCCAGGCCTCCGCGGTACTTCCCTTGAGGGAGAGGTATCCCTCCCGGTTAAGCCGGGCCACGACCTCCGCTCCCGCATTGTTTATCCGGGCGATAATCTCCGCAACCGTGTCTGTAGGATAGTAGGGAATATGCACGTCCCCATCCGCACCGCTGAGTGTAATCTCCCCGGTGAAGCCCAACTGCGACTGGCTTTCCAGTACATTGGTACCGTTTATCCGGAATATGTAGGTGGAATCGTATGTTCCATCCCCGTCCCGGTCATAGTTTCCGCTAAGATTAGTAACAAAGGGGTATTCCTGAAAAAAATCCAGCCCCGTATTCCCGTTAAGGCCGTAAGCGCTACGGTGCACTTCGTTGACCAGATCCACAAAGTTCATGGTCATGTTATCCAAGTTCTGTATTTCGCCCTGGATGGTAACATCCCGGAGATCCAGTAAAGCAGCGAGGCTGCCCCCGGCAAAGCGCGCTTCGTCCCCGGTGTCCTGCCAGACAATACGGGAGTAGCCTTCGGTTTCAATCCCCTGTTCCAAATCAAACTGGCGGCCGATTTTTCCCTGTACCAGGATATATCCTGCGGTATGGACCATGAACTCGTCCGGGTCCCGGCTGTCCACGGTAACATCAATTATGGACGAGAGCTTATCCACCAGAAGGTCCCGATGATCCAGCAGATCGTTGGGATTATCACCCTGAGCTCGGATCTTCTGAATATCCCGGTTAAGACCGGCTATCTGTTTAGACAGCTCGTTTACCCGCCCCACGGTAAGCTGGATATCCTGGTCTACCATGTCCTGGAGGCCCTTTAGCCCCTTATATCGCTGGTGGATGGCGTCAACCAGGGTCTTCCCCCGTTCAATCACCGCCCTTCTGGGAGCGGAATCCGAAGGATACTCCGAAAGATCCTGCCAAGAATCCCAGAAGGAGTCCATGCGGCTCCGTATGGAATTATCCCCCACCTCCAGATAGAGCTGTTCCATCATACGCACATAGGAGTCTCGGGTGGTCCAATACCCTTCTCCGGAAGCCTGGGCAATAATACGCTGATCCAGCAGCCGATCTCTAATCCGTTCGATCCGCTCCACAACCGTTCCCTGGCCAATCTGGCCGGGTGTTTCTTCCCGGTTCAGCCCGGGAAGATAGATAGGCTCAAAGGTGGACATCTCTACCCGCTGCCGGGAATATCCTTCGGTAGAGGCGTTGGAAAGGTTATGCCCCGTGGTATTCAGCGCCTGTTGATGAGCAACAACTGCCCGTTTTCCTATTTCAATACCCGAAAAGGTAGATGTCACGGTAAACCTCCTTAAAGACTCTGGTTCAGCACCATACTACGCATATCCGGTGAAACCTGGGTTCCCTGTCTGGTATATATCTTGCCCTTGCGGTCCGGAAAAACCGCTTCCAGAAACCCGCTTACAACAGTCTGGGTTTCGTTGAGGTAATCCGTAAGGGAATCGTTGGTGAACCGTACTTTCATGGTCTGCATTTTAATGCGCCGGTATAATTCGGAAAGTTCCCTCCGCTGCATTTCCGGCAGCCGGGTGGCGAAGCTATAGAATCCTACCCCTTCGTTGTTAAAACCCAGTTTTTTGGCAAACCCAGTAAACAGCGCTTTCCGCTCAAGGTCTAGGGCCTCAAATTCATCGCCGATGGCCGCCAATGCCCCCATATAACGATCAAAATCGGCCCATTCCCGGCTGGTAATCGCATTTTTAACCTGATCCTGCAGGGCGCGTATCTTTTCCAGCAGTTCAATCTCCTGTCGTAATATAAGCGCACATTCAGCATAGTGATCGATAGTCATACAACACCTCTAATTGAATATCGGTATTCCCGGGGAGCCGGTTAAGGGGATTTTTCCACGTACAGGGCGAGCGCATATAAATTATGATGGAAGCGTCTCGGGCAGGGTTTCAGACGCAAAGGGCGAATGAAACAGCAGCCGCTCAAAATAGCCATCGCTCCATGCCGTCTGTTTCACCCGGCTCTTGACACTATCCTTCGATTCCGTGTCAGCGCGCGCCGCCGCCATCGCTGTCTTCCTGAAATAGGCCCAGCTCTCAGGCGCCCCTCCGCTCTTTATCCGCGCCATATCTTCCCGAAACGCCACGCCAAGGACATAATGC
>JAITBG010000177.1 GCA_031283725.1 Treponema sp.
ATCCTTCGGGCTCTTACGCGCCCGGTTATAAAAATCCCAGCTCTCTCTGAGTTTTATTATCGCCTCAAGGACTCTCCGCCGCGAATTACCGGTTTTTTTTCCATTTTATCTTCCCCTCCAGACTTTTACTTTATCACCTCCTCCATCCGCTGTATAGCCTTAACTTGTTGACATTGCCTTTTCAAGTGGTAAATTCCTAAAAAAACGACCTTTTGCTAAAGCAATCTAAAGTTTACGACTGAAACTCGTCTTTGATTCTTTTCTCAAATTACTTCTTGCCCTCATGCTCAAAATTCCTATCAAATTTTTTTTCCGCCATTCTTTGTCCTGCCTTCCCTACCCTATCACAGATATATCTTCCTACTTTCATGTGTGTTGTCCCCGATATTGTTCCTTCACTTCCGAGAATTCACCCTGCCTTGGCCTCAGCCGTTTCTCCTGGATATTGATACATATTCACGCTAAAAGCTGACCGCCTAAAGGCGGTGGGTTTAAACCTGGCACATGGAAAGAAAAAGACGGATACAGCGTTTTTCCCATCGGGCACACGGCCAGGTTCCGCCCGGCTATATACACACACCGGCCGTTGCGGCGCGCCGTCGGAACGGCCGCCCCGGGCTCCGGGGCCGGGACGCCGATGTCAAAATCCGTTCCGGCTATAGGCGGCGTGGCGCCATGAGCCATGCTCTCAACTATATCCTGCACACTGCCGTATCCCGCATCGGCGACAACGGCAAGCGTCTCGGTTCCCAATATGCTTTTTGCCCGTTCAACCATCGGCGTGATCTGGTTATGGTCTGTCCCTGCATGGTAACTTCAAATTCCACAACCAGCTTGTTTTTGGCATCCACCGCCGTCTGCACGTTGTAGTGGTCTCAAGACGGCCTATCCGGTCCCGTAGCTTCGCTTCACTGAAATTGCGGCCCTTGCTGTTCATCGCCTTGAACTTGCTCCCGTCTATCGCAGCCAATTCCTTCCCGTACAAACCACTTCCCACACAGCCTCACAAAATCCCGAAACACCTGCTTCAGCGCCGCCCCGTTCTCACACCGGAAATTCGCTATGGTTTTATGATCCGGGGAAAGCCCCACAAGCCACATGACTTCCGGATTCCGCTTCGTTTCCGTTTCCAGCCGCCGGGATGAGCGGACGCGGTTCATATACCCGTACACATAGAGTTTTAACAAGTCTTTGGGGTCGTACCTAGGCCGCCCGGTGTCATGGGGCTGCGGACGGGAAAAACCAATGTCGCTCAAATTAAGGCTGTTGATATACGCCTCTATAACCCGTACGGATTTATTGTCCTCAACGTAATCTTCTATGCTGTCCGGCAGTAAGATAATTTGATCGCGATTTTCTCCGGTGATGAATTCCATGTCAGCCCCCCATGCCGGTATTTTACTGGTTTGACGCGGTTGTTCCTAGACTTTTGACACAGTCTGCCCGGGGGGGTCCATGGTTCTTTCCCCTGACAGGACCCCGGTTACACGTTCCCGTGCGCTTCCGCTAACCCCAGCGCGTACGACCCCGCCGGCGTTACTCTATCAGCATATATTCGTTGAAGTAGAGGACCTCGATCTGACCCAGCCGGAGTATGGCGTTGTACCGGGACAGAAGTTCCGCCTTGACATCGGCTTCGCTTTTGCCGCCAAGCTCTTCCACAGTCAGATCGGCGAAATAGGCGGAGCTGATGTTCCGGAGCTCTCTGATCCGGAAAACCAGTTCCTCCGAGAAGGGCCGGTCGCCGGGGTAGTAGGGAAAGACCGCATGGAGGATCACCATGCCCGGATTAACGCCGGCGGTAGGACAGCGGAGCCGGCCCAGGCCGGTAAAGATACTCGCTTCCCCGGCAACAGCGGAGACAGCGGAGACAGAAGGGAAAACCGGCGTTGGTGACGCAGCTGGGTCCGCCACAGCCGGTTTAGGCCGAAACGCCAGGGCGTAGAGGGTACCCCCCAGGATGACCAAAGCCAAGAGCAAGGCCAGGATTAAAAAGGCGCGGTAAAAAATCAACAACAGCGAAGTTTTTTTTCGTCGAGGCTGGGACCCGAAAGGCCGGTATTCAATACGGGACATATTATATAAGACGGATGCTGGCCCCCTCAAAACGTCGCAGGACCTCCAGATTCACCGCGTTGATGGTTCCCCAGTAATCGGCCTGTTTGGAAATAAAATAGACAAAGTTGATCGAACAAATCAGGCCGCCCACAGAAGCCAGGGCGGCTATGGCCTGCCCTTCCAGGCCGGGAACGGCGTTATGGATGTCCTGAAGGATGGCAATTCCCTGGACAATTTTTTCACTATTGTTATCCCCCCGGACCTTTATGGTCTGGGTGATCTTGGTATTGGGGGCGGAGCTAACGTTCTCGATAGGGGTCGCCGCAAAAAGGCTGTTGGGGATAACCACGGTACGATTTTCCAGAGTCCGCAGCCAGGAAGTCCGTATGCCGATTTCGGTGATAACCCCGTCGTAATCGCCTATTTTGATCCGGTCGTTAAGCCGGAAGGGTTTATCCACAAAAACCGTGATGGACCCGAAAAAGTTGGACAGAGTATCCTTGGATGCCAGCGCCAGGGCGGCGCCCCCAAGCCCTAACCCGGCAAGGAGGGCGCTGATATTATAGCCCAGGACCCGCAGGATTAGCACGGCCGCGATGATCCAGACCAGGGTGTTGAAGAAGTTCCGCAGGAGGGGCTGCAGGGAAGCCTCCCTCTTGAGGGCCGCATCTCCCTTGGCAGGTATATAATGATTGATAAGAGAGCCGAGTACCCTGTTTAAGCTCAGGGCGAAGATCAGGATCAGGAGGCTATACAGGATACGGTCAACCCAAAGGGTTATCCCCTGGGTCATTTCCAGGTGACTCAGCCCTAGACGTATGCCCCCCAGGGTTATGCCCATAACCAAGGGCAGCCTGGCACAGCTTACAACCAGATCGTCAAATTTGGATTTAGTCTTGGAGCGGGCAAGCTTTAATATGATCCCCATGATCCAAAAGCAGAGCTTCCCGGCGATAAAGCCCCCGGTGATAAAAGCCGCGGCCATGAACCACTGTTCCACCGGACGCCCCAGTAAAATAAAATTCAACAACTCCTGCATATACTTCCTATGATCCCTTCCTTTTTTTATTATTAAAGAATATTATGACAATATAGATTAGCATACTATTTTTAAGGAGTTATGACCATGATCGTCCGACGCAATGCCATGGAAATTGAAAAAAAAGAAAAAATGAGGGGGGGGGATGGATTCATTACCTTCACCTATTTTTTGCCGCGGGATACGGAAAAAAACGTTCGTTTGATAGCGGAACTGTCCCTGGAACCCGGGGCATCCATCGGCTACCATAAACATGATAATGAAACCGAATACTTTATCTTTCTCTCCGGTACCGGCCTGGTCAATGATAACGGAACGGAGCTGACCGTAAAAAGCGGGGATGTGGTCATCACCGGCAACGGCGCTTCCCATGATGTAAAAAACACCGGTTCTGTTCCTCTGGTGCTTCACGCCATAATAGTTACCTATTAGGAGGTAAGCCAATGTGCGGTATCGTAGGATATGTCGGCGATAAAGAGGCGGCGCCGGTTCTCATCAAGGGCCTTAAACGGCTGGAATACCGGGGCTACGACTCCGCGGGGATCGCCGTTTTGGGCAGAGCCGGTTTGGAGATCCGGAAATCCAAGGGCGCCTTGAAAAAGCTGGAAGAAAGGATCGCCGGGGAACTGGGCGAGGGAGCCCTGGACGGCTCTATGGGCATAGGACATACTCGCTGGGCAACCCACGGTGAGCCATCGGACATCAACTCCCATCCCCACACCGATGTGTCCGGTAAAATCGCCGTGGTCCACAACGGGATCATCGAAAACCACGCCAAGCTCAAGTCCCGGCTTATCGAACACGGCGCCGATTTCCGTAGCGAAACCGACACCGAGGTTATCGCCCATCTCATTAACTTCTATTATGAAGGTGATATATTGCAGGCCGTGATTAGGGCGATGAAACGGCTGGAGGGGTCCTATGCCCTGGGGATTATCTGCGGGAACAATCCGGATCGGATCATCGCGGTCCGCAAGGAGAGCCCCCTGGTGGTTGGGACAGGCAAGGGGGAAAACCTTATCGCCTCGGACGTACCGGCTCTGTTGGAGTATACCCGGGATGTCTACTACTTGGATGACCGGGAAATCGCCGTGCTCTACCGGGACCGGATAGAATTTTACAACGAAGAAGGGGAACGGCGCCTAAAGGAAAGCCATCATATAAAGTGGGACGCCGCCGCCGCCGAAAAGAGCGGTTACGAACACTTTATGATCAAGGAGATCCACGAGCAGCCCAAAGCCCTGAGGGATACCCTGCGGGCGCGGATCAAAACCGGCGATACAAACATTAATCTTGAAGAGATCGGCTTTGACGCTTCCTGGGCAAAAATGGAACGGGTAATCATCGCCGCCTGCGGGACCGCCTGGCACGCCGGGGTAATCGGCAAGTACGCCTTTGAAAAGTTCGCCCGGGTCCACACGGAGGCGGAGATCGCCTCTGAGTACCGCTACCGGAACCCCATCTTCAACCCCAAGGATATTTTCCTCATCATAAGCCAGTCCGGGGAAACCGCGGACACCCTTGCGGCCATGCGTTTAGCTAAGAAGGGAGGCGCCAGGATCATCGCCATCACCAATGTGGTGGGTTCCACCCTGGCCAGGGAAGCGGATCTGGTGATGTATACCCTGGCGGGACCGGAAATCGCCGTGGCTTCCACCAAAGCTTTTACTACACAGCTTATGTGTATTTACCTTATCTCCCTCCAGCTTGGAAGACTCCGGGAAACCATCGGCGATACTGAACTGACGGACCATATCGAAGCGCTGAAAAGGCTGCCGGAACAGGCGGAACGTATCCTTTCGGAAAAGGAAAATATCCAGCGTTTTGCCTCCCTCCAGTTTAACAAGTCCAAGGTCTTCTATATGGGCCGACTCTTCGATTACGCTGCCAGTTTGGAAAGCGCACTAAAACTGAAGGAAATCAGCTATACCCATTCGGAGGCCTTTGCCGCAGGGGAGCTGAAACACGGCCCAATCGCCCTGGTTGACGATACAACCCTGGTTACCGCCCTCTGTACCCAACCGGCGCTGTTTGACAAGATGGGCTCCAATATAAAGGAAGTGAAAGCCCGGTTCGCCGCCACCGCGGTGATAACCTATGAAGATGTGGATTATTTTGATAAAACCGCGGATCAGGTTTTCCGCATACCCAGGACCCTGGACAGCCTTTCCCCCATTCTGACGGTCATCCCCTGCCAACTTTACGCGTATTACTGTTCGGTACTCCGGGGACTCGATCCGGACAAGCCCAGGAATCTGGCGAAATCGGTGACCGTAGAATGAAGCGTAACAGGGCTTAGCTGTGGTCCCCCCTACGCGGGAAACTCCGTTGCAAGCAGCGCCGGCACGATGGAATAACCGGTCTCTTTTGTATCTCCTCTGGCCGCTGATAGTTGAGCAGATACTTGGGGTTACCATGGGCATCGCCGATACGGTGATGGTCAGTTCCGTTGGGGAATACGCCGTCTCCGGGGTATCCCTGGTGGATGTGCTCAACAACCTGATTATCCTGGCCTTTGCCGCCCTTGCCACAGGCGGTTCCGTGGTGGTAAGCCAATACATAGGCCGCAGGGATACTAAAAATTCTACCGGCGCTGCCAGGCAGCTTATCTATGCCAACGTTTTAATTTCTGCTGCTATTACTGCGGGAACACTGATTCTGCATACCTTGGTTTTGCGGCTCGTTTACGGAAATGTCGAAGCGGATGTTATGAAGGCGGCCCAGTCCTATTTCTGGATCACCGCACTGTCTTATCCCTTTCTGGCTGTCTACAACTCCTCTTCCGCTCTTTTCCGTTCCATGGGCAACAGCAGGATTCCCATGCTTATCGCTCTGCTGGTAAACGCCATGAACATCGGCGGGAACGCCGTCTTTATTTTTGTTTTCCATATCGGCGTCATCGGGGCGGCTCTGTCCACCCTTATCAGCCGTATCACGGCGGCAGGGATACTCCTGTTCCTGCTCAAAGCCGGCCCCTACCGTACCGGGCCTACATCACTGAAGGACCTGTTTGATTTCCGCCTTGATCCCCGCATGATCCGCAATATCCTGAACGTGGGCATCCCCAGCGGAGTGGAAAACTCTATGTTCCAGTTCGGCAAAATCCTGGTTTCCCGTATTTTTACCAGTTTCGGCACTGCGGCCATCGCGGCGAATGCCATAGTCTCGGTAACCAATTCTTTGTCCTTCATGCCAGGACAGGCCTTCGGCCTTGCTATTCTGACCGTTGTTGGCCAATGCGTGGGCGCCGGGGATTACAACGGAGCAAAAAAATATACCGCAAAGATATTAAAATTGTGCTATGTGGTACTCTTTATCCTGAACGGATCAATGCTTATCTTTATGAATCCCCTGCTCGGCCTGTTTAACTTAAGCGCCGAAGCACATGCCTTGGCCAGAAGTTATATGTGGGTGCAATGTATCAACGCGCCTCTCTTTTGGACCATGGCATTTACCCTGCCCAATGCCCTGCGCGCCGCAGGAGACGTACGGTACTGTATGGCCGTGGGTATCATCACCATGTGGATTGTCCGGGTAAGCATGGCATATATCTTCGCCTACCCCCTGGGGTTCGGTTCCCTTGGGGTGTGGCTTGCCATGGGGGGGGATTTTATAGCCCGCGCAATTTTCTATACCACCCGTTGGGTCCGGGGAACGTGGCAGTACAAGACAGTCCTCAAGGACGGATGACAGGTTAAGCAGCAGCCATGGCATACCGCTATGACACCGTTATACGCTATTTGTTTTGAAATTTGTTGGTAAAATATATGTGCTCACCTTAGTCCGAGGAAAAGGAAAAACGCCGGGACGATTTTTTGAGACCCCGGAGGCGCTTCGATTGGAGCCGCTGTTCCTGGGCCGATCGGGAGGGCTTGGTGGAACGGCGGTGTTTGGGGAGCCGGGCGGAGGCGGTGATCAGGGCCTCGGCCCGGGTAAAGGCCCGCTCCTGGTTGGTCCGCCGGGACCGTTCCTCGCTGGCGGCGATGACGATTTCGTCCTCCCCGGTGATACGGGCGGCAAGGGTCTCCCGGAGGCGATTCATCTCCGCTTCCGAAAGTCCCGCCAAATCCCCCAGGCGGACCCGCAGGGTAACCTTGGTATTGACCTTGTTTACATTCTGCCCGCCGGGACCCCCGGACCGGGAATAGCTCAGAGCCGCCCCTTCACGGAGGGAGTTACGCAGCTCCGCAAGATTCATGCACTTATCCTACGGACTGCTTGAGTTCCGCGACTTTGTCGGTTTTTTCCCAGGGGAATTCGGTCCGGCCAAAATGACCATAGGATGCGGTTTTCCGGTAGATGGGGCGGCGGAGGTCCAGGGTCTTGATGATGCCCGAGGGGGTAAGATCGAAGACTGTCTTTACCGCTTCCTCAATTTTGACTTCCGGAACCGCGGCGGTACCGAAGGTATCCACCATGACCGAAACCGGGAAAGGCACGCCGATGGCGTAGGCAAGCTCAACTTCGCAACGTTCGGCAAGTTTGGCAGCCACAATGTTTTTGGCCACGTAACGGGCAACGTATGCGGCGGAACGATCCACCTTGGTGGGGTCCTTGCCGGAGAAGGCGCCGCCCCCGTGACGGCCCATGCCGCCGTAGGTATCCACGATGATCTTCCGGCCGGTCAGGCCCGTATCGCCGAAGGGGCCGCCCACCACAAAACGCCCGGTGGGGTTGATGTAATACTTGGTTTTCCCGTCCAGGAGACCCGTGGGCTCCAGGATGGGTTTGATAATTTCGCCAATAATCGCATCCCTGATATCCTTGTATGGGATTCCGTCGTCATGCTGATGGGAAACCACCACCGCGTCAATGCGGACCGGTTTATGTCCCTCGTATTCTACGGTCACCTGACTTTTCGCATCCGGCCGGAGCCATTTGATAGTTCCGGATATCCGTTTTTTCCGGAGATCACTGGCCCGGAGCAGTATCTTGTGGGCTAAGGTGATGGGCAGGGGCATGAGCTCCTCGGTTTCGTTACAGGCAAACCCGAACATCATCCCCTGGTCTCCGGCACCCTGCCGGCCCTTGTATTCCTCAAGGCCCGTACCGGAAACCCCCTGACTGATATCCGGGGACTGGCTGTGGATCATATCCAGCACCGCCATGGACTGGTAATCCAGCCCGTATGCGGGGTCGGTGTAACCAATATCCCTGGCTACATTCCGGACCACATCCTGGAAATCCACAAAGGTCTTGGTGGTTATCTCACCGCCAACCAGGACCAAAGAGGTCGATGCGAAGGTTTCACAGGCAACCCGGCTTTCAGGATCATCCTTGATACACGCGTCAAGAATCGCATCAGAAACCTGATCGCAGAGTTTATCGGGATGGCCCTCGCCAACCGATTCCGAAGTAAAAAAGTAATGCCTGTTTTCCATAACAGTCCGCCTCTTTAAAAAAATTATTTTTTCGACTTAATGACGATGCTTTGCTCTATAATATTTCAGAAAGCTTCAAAAGACTACTCTGGATTTGTTCCGCCAATTTCCTGCGATCATCCCGGGTTTCATCCCCGGCTTTCTGCTCGTAAACACCGGCTATATCCCTGAAGAATTCCTTCATCGCCTGCCGGGCATCGGCGCTATCCAGGTTCCGCTGTAAATCCGGAACGGACAGAGTCATACCGGGCTCAATCAAATCAGGGTCCTGCACCAAGTCGTTGGATGCCAGCATGATTAGGGGGAAGAAATAGCCGTTTGAAACGCCAAACTGCTCTCCGGAGCCGTAGAATTGCCTGGCAATACCGGTTAACCTATCGCCGCTTTTAACCTCATAGTCCACGGCGCCGTCCAGGATAAGTCTTGATTCATACCTATTATACACATTTTCAAAGGAAAGATTAACTTCCTCCTGCTGTTCTTCCGCCGGGACCGGCGTCGTCTTACAGGCCGCTAAAAGGGAAACCACAATCAGAGATGTTAAACATACTAGGTGCTTTTTTTGCATAAATATCCTCCTCAGGGACATATTGAAATATAATGGAAAATAGGCGCAATTACTAGTGAAAAAAAACGGTGTTTTTATGATATGCTGATCTATAATGCGGCTTTTTACTTATTCAGCTATCATTCTTAGGATACGGTTGTCCGGAGAATCCAACCGGGAGGCCTGGATGCTCACCGCTGAAGAGGGAATTCTCCGCGCCACGGTTTTCGGGGGACCTAAGAGTAAACTCCGCTCGCATGTGGAACCCTATCATCGGGGTACGCTCTGGATTTACCGGGAACCGGTGCGGGATTTCCGTAAAATTACCGATTTTGATGTCCAATCTTGGAAACCCGGTATACGGGAAAGTTATGAACGTTCCGCCGCCGCCGCCGCTATTGCGGAGACCCTCCTGGCGGGTTACGGGGGAGGAGGCTCCTGGGAGGAAGCCTTCAAGTTGGCGGACGCGTCCTTCGAAGCCATGGAAACCGCTGATGAACCCTGCTGCATCCGAATTTTTATCCATTTTCTCTGGAATTGGGCGGAAATTTTGGGGATACGGCCCGATTTAGATGAAGCCGCGAATGCTTGTGAACCCGCGGGAAATGGGATACCCTCAGAGCTGGGGCCGGGCGCCCGGCGCTGGCTCGCAACGGCGGGGAATCTGGCCCCCTCCCAGATGACTCGTTATTCCTTGGATGGGGTTTCGGCCCGCCAGGCCAGGGCTTTTGTCACTGCCATACTGGGGAACGCCCTGGGGAAACGGTTGGGAACCTGGGACTTTTAGCAACAATGAGGTTTAGGTATGCGTGCGGTTGATGTCATTATGAATAAACGGGACGGGAAAGAGCTTTCCCGGGAAGAGATCGGGTTTCTCATCGACGGTTATGTGGCCGGGGAAATTCCGGACTACCAGGTATCCGCCTGGGCCATGGCGGTTTTTTTCCAGGGCTTGAGCCCGGCGGAAACCGCGGCACTGACGGAGTTGATGCTTAAATCCGGGACTGCCATAGACCTTTCCGGAATAAGCGGACCCTTTGTGGATAAACATTCCACCGGAGGTGTGGGCGATAAGACCAGCCTGATCCTGGCGCCCATTGTGGCGTCCCTGGGTATAAAGGACCCCATGATGTCCGGCCGGGCATTGGGGCATACCGGCGGGACCCTGGACAAGCTGGATGCCATTCCGGGGTACCGCACCAGCCTGAGTATCCCCGAATTCCGCCGTATCCTGGCTAAGGACGGCTTTGCCATGACCGGGCAGACCAGGGATATCGTCCCCGCGGACCGGCTTCTTTACGCCCTCCGGGATGTGACGGGTACCGTGGAATCCGTCCCCTTGATCACCGCCAGCATACTTTCCAAAAAGGCAGCGGAGGGGGCTGAGGCTCTGGTCTTTGACGTAAAATTCGGTTCAGGCGCTTTTATGAAGGACAGTGCCGATGGGGAAAAGCTTGCCCGATCCCTGGTGGACACCGGAACCGCCATGGGGAAACGGATTATCGCCCTCCTTACGGACATGAACGAACCCTTGGGAAACATGGTGGGTAACTTCCTGGAGGTGGAGGAGAGCCTGGACTGTCTGGAAGGGCACGGGCCGGCGGACCTGATGGAAGTAACCCTGGAGCTGGCGGCCCGTATGGTGATACTCGGCGGCAAGGCAAAAGAAAACGCCCAGGGACGGCGTCTTTGTGAGGAAGTCCTGGCAAGCGGTAAACCCCGGGAATTGTTCCTGGCCAATATTGAAAGCCAGGGGGGGGATGTAAAAAAGTTCCTGGATCTGCGCGGTAAGTACCGTTCCCCGGCCGGCGCTGAAATACGGGCGGAAAAATCCGGCTTCCTTTCCCGGATAGACGCCTGGAAAGTGGGCCATGCCGGGGTAGACCTAGGAGTGGGCCGAAACCGCACCGAAGATGCGGTAAGCCCCACCGCGGGGGTACAGTTCCACCGGAAAGGCGGCGACAGTATTAGTGCGGGAGATCTGATCATGCGTGTCTGGGCCCGGGACGAAGCGGGGCTGGCCGCAGCATTACCCCAGCTTCAGGATGCGGTGGAATATACCGAAACAGCCCCGCCGGCGCGGCGGCTCATTCTTAAGGAAATTCAATCTTGACAAAGGTGCAGCCATAATGATTTGGGATAAAAAAGACATACCCCCGGAACTGGTAAATGAAATGGCAGCCAAATACGGCTGCGATCTCCTCACCGCCTCCATCCTGGTACGGCGAGGGCTTACCGGGGGCGGAGATATAAAGTACTTTCTCGAGGACGATCCCCGGCACCTCCGGAATCCCTTCGAACTGCCCGGCATGGATGCAGTGGTGGAGCGTATCCTGGGGGCTAAGGAAGAAGGAGAGCGGGTCCTGGTGTTCGGCGACCGGGACGTGGACGGCATCACCGGGGCCGCCATGGTTGCGAGCTTCCTGTCCGGCCTGGGCATGGATACGCGGTGGCGGCTCCCTATGAAAAACGACCCCTACGGCCTCTCCCGGGAAGCGGTAACGGAATTCGCCGGGGACGGCGGGACCCTGATCATCACCGTGGACAACGGGATTTCCTGTATCGCCGAGATAGACCTGGCCGCTGAGTTGGGTATCGATGTGATCGTTACCGACCACCACGACCCTCAGGAAGAGCTCCCCAGGGCTTATACCATCGTCAATCCTAAACTGAAGGATTCAACCTATCCATTCCGGTATCTGGCAGGCTGCGGATTGGCCTATAAGCTGGTGAGCGCCCTGCGCTTTGCCCTGAAGAGCGAACTTTACAATCAGCTTATCTGCCTTCTCAATACCCGGCCTTCCAACGACTCCTATATCATTGAGATCGCCAAGATGGGAAACCTTGCGGTGATCGACCGGCTTACGGAAACCGTGGTTCCCGGCATGGTGGGGATCGGCGAAACCCGGATTCCCGCCTTCCTACAGGGTCAGCAGATTTTCGTCTGGGATGCGCCCCTGCAAAAAAAGACCTTGGTAAAAATATTCGGTACGGGCTTCGAGATTTATATGCTTGATATAGCCCCGGAAATAGGAAAGCAGATACCCCAGACTATGGGAAAGAGCCTGCTTCGGCTCAAGGAACTGTCCCGAATCGCCAAATACGCCGATAAATCCCTGGGGGAGTTGGATATCTTTATCAACCTCTTCACGTCCTTTATACAAAAAAAGGAGGGGCACTTTACCCCCGAGGACAGCGCGGACCTTCAGCTTGCCGCCCTGGGGTCCATTGCGGACATCGTACCCCTAAAGGACGAAAACCGAATCATTGTCCGTCAGGGGCTGGCGTCTCTTAGGGAAAAACCCCGGCCCGGGCTTTCGGATTTGCTCTTCAAGCTGGGCCTGGCGGGACGGCGTTTCGGGACCGCCGAGATATCCTGGCAGGTCTGCCCCGCCATCAATGCCGCGGGCCGCATGGGCAGCCCGGACAAGGTCGTGGCGTTACTGCTGACGGATGACCCCAGAGAACGGGAAAAACTGACCGATGAAATTATCGCCATGAACGAGGATCGGAAAAAGCAGGGTGAAGAAATCTGGACCAAGGTGGAAATCTGGGTAAAAAAACATCCGGAAATTTTTGAGAAACATCTGGCCGCCGCCGAAGGGCTTGGGGTTTTTAAGGAAAACCTTGCGGCCTCCACTGAACTTGCGATCTTTGCGGGAAAAAACCTGACAATCGCCGTGGGAAATATAATCCCCCGGGGACACACCGGGCTCATGGCGAACAGGCTGGTAAACCGGTTTAAAGTACCGGCCCTGGTTCTCTCCTTCGGGGAAGATACCGCCACCGCTTCCCTTCGTTCTACCCGGGGATATAATCTGCAGGCTTTTTTGGCGCAGTGTTCGGACCTTTTCATAGACAGCGGCGGCCATACCTCCGCGGCCGGGTTCAGCATAGCAAGGGCAAACTGGGATCCCTTCCTGGAGCGGCTTAAATACATCGTTGAAAACATCGAACTGAAAAAAGAGACCGACGAGGAAATAGTAACGGTGGATGCGGAATTCACCGCCGGCAGGACTCCCCAGTTTCTTACCACCGATCTTTTTGAACTGGTGGACCGCTTTGAACCCTACGGCGAAGAAAACAGCCTCCTCAGTTTTCTGGCCCGGGGCCTCAAGGTTACGGACATCAGCCTCATGGGAAAACCGGATGCCCGGCACGTCAAACTTACCCTGGATACGGGGAAAGTAAAATGGCCGGCCATATATTGGCAGGCGGCGGATAAGGTCAAACGGGACTTCGACAGAAACGATAGGGTGGATCTGGTGTTTACCCTTAACCGGAACTGGTTTAACGGTTCCGAAACGCCGCAGCTTATCGTTACGGATTTGAAGCGGAGCTAGTACATACAATCGTTTTTATATTAAGGCCTGAAAGTTTTTTTATATAGTCCTCGGTGACGCCCGCATCGGTTATAAGATAGTCAATTTTATCGAGGCATCCTAGAGAGGCAAAAAGAATCCTTTCAAGTTTGCTCGAATCAACAAGAAGGTAAACCGTCTGCGCCGAGTTGATCATGGCTCTCTTTAAGGACAGATCGGTAAAGCTGGGATAAGTAAGCCCTGCCTGGAGGGAAAAACCGCCGGCTGCCAGAAACAGCTTTTCCACGTACAGGTCCTTGAAAACATGAACCGTGTTATCGCCGGTGAGCGAAAGGGTAGGCGCCTTGAATTCGCCCCCAGTCATAATGATGTGATTGGTCGGCTCTTTGCCCAGGGCCAGGGTAATGTTGATGGCGGGGGTAACTATTTTAAGGTCTTTTTTGCTCAGAAGATGCTTGATCATCTCCGTTACCGTAGTACCCGAATCAAGGATAATGCTGTCCCCCGAATTAACAAAGGACGCGGCTTTCTCCCCGATGAGGGCTTTCTTTTCCATATTGATGTGACGCTCAAGCTGAATTCCCGAAGCAAAGGATGAATAATTGCTGATGAAGGCGCCGCCGTGCTGACGAATAATGAGACCCGACTGCTCCATGATTTCCAGATCCTGACGTATGGTCGGCTCCGAAACCTGAAAAATCTGCTTTAATTCCTGAACCCGGCAGCTGCCGTTTTCTCGAAGCAATTCAATAATCTTTTCCCGCCGTTGCTCAGGAAACATGGGTTTTAGTTCCTTTTCTTGTTTTCGATGTCTGCCAAAAACTTTCGGATCATTATTATTTATTTTTGGAACGTTTTTGTCAAGTCATCAAAGAATACAGTACCTCCGTAATTCCGGCGGGGTCTAGTTTGAAGAACGCCTTGTTGTCCGGGGCCGTCCAATTTTTGGTAAAGGATCCCTCGGGGACGCCCAAGCGCGTTAGTTTTGCCCCCAAGCCGTTTTCCGCAATCAGACAGGCGGTAAGGCTTCCCACGCCGCCGTGGGTTGAGTGCTGCTCCACGGTCAGTACAAGACCGGTCCTGCGGATGGAGTCGATCAGAACGCCGGGGATAAAAGGGCGGATCGAGGTGACGGCGAACAGGTCACAGCTAAAACGGCCTTGAAGGTTTTCCACGGCCTTGAGGACATCGTGTACCGCCGTTCCCAGGGCGACGACGGTCAGATCCCGGCCTTCGGAAAATTGTATGGGATGGCCTGGTTTGAAGATATATGAATCGGGGGTAATGACGGGAAATTTCCCGGAATTAAGGCTCGTGTATACCGGCCCCTGCCGTTCGAGGACGGCGTATTCCGCCATCTGCCGGCATTCCCTGGGGTCGCAGGGAACGTAAATCTCAAAGTTGGGCATACCACGGATAAAACCGATGTCGTTCACCTCGTGGTGGGTGATCCCGTCTGTCCCATAACTGAAACCGGGATGCATACCGTTCACCTTTACATTGCTGTTTGAATAAGAAATGTCCACTTTAAGCTGTTCGTTGGAACGGGAAATCAGGAAAGGCGCGGCATTACCCGTGACGGGTATGACGCCGCTGTTCGCCAGCCCTGCGGCGATGCCCATCAGGTTCTGTTCCGCGATACCGGTATTTACGAGCCGGTCGGGAAACAATTCTCTGAAGGGTTTTATCTTACTGGTACTTACCGAATCGCTCACCAGGTAAATGATGTCCGTCCCCTGCCTGACTAGCTCAATGTAGGTATTCACCTGCATGTCCCTGAGATCCTCAACCTGTACACCGGTTTTCTCCATAGCTATTGTCATCATAGGGTTAATTCCTCTAACGCAAGTCGTCCCTGCTCGGGAGTTGGGATGGTATGATGCCATTCCGGCCGGTTTTCCATAAAAGAGACCCCTTTACCTTTTGTGGTATGGGCAATCACCGCATGGGGTTTATCCCCGCCATAGTCCAGGGAATCGAAAAGGGCGGCCATAGCTTCCGTATCATGGCCGTCAATTTCATGGACATCCAGGCCGAAGGCGAGCAATTTTTCCTTGAGAGGGTTGATTTCCATGGTGTTTGCCACAAAGTCCGCAAGCTGGAGTCCGTTGGCGTCAACAATGAAGGTCAAATTTCCCAACTTATAGTAGGAAGCCGACATAAACGCCTCCCAATTGCTTCCCTCTTCAAGTTCCCCGTCTCCGGAAAGGGTAAAAACCCGGTAAGAACGTCCTGTTTTCCGAGCGCCCAGGGCCATACCGACGGCGACGGAGAAACCATGCCCCAGCGCCCCGGTACAGACCTCAATCCCCGGCACGTGGTTCGTGGGATGTATACTCAAAGGGCAATCATGGGTCAAATAGCTGTCAAGCCATGCCTGCGGGATAAAACCCGCTTCCGCCAGGGTCGCGTAAAAGCCCTCCGACGCGTGGCCTTTGCTGAGGACAAAACGGTCACGGTTGGGATCGGCCTTATTTTCCGGGGTAAAATTAAGGGTATGGAAAAAGAGCACGGCCAGAATATCGGCTTCCGAGAGCGAAGACCCCAAATG
>JAITBG010000092.1 GCA_031283725.1 Treponema sp.
GGGCATGGCTCTACTTAGGGAAATCCTCGAACGTACCCGGAAGTACGGATATGAGGGAAGCGAAGCGGTACGGATGATTCAATTTTATGGATCATACAGGACACCCGAGGGCGGTTCTTCAGGCCTTGACAATCAAGGAATGGGCTGCCCCTGCCAGAATTGTATTTTCAGCGGGCGCTTCGGTGGTAATGCCGTAGCGCATGGTTACCTCTGCCCTAAGTGTACAAATAATCGAGAACCCTCCGGAAGGTGTAACAGACTTCCGGGCGGCTTTAACCGGGCCAGCTCCAAGGGACCGTCAACAACTTGGGCTTATTCAGGGCCAGGACAGTCAGCCAGGGCGCGTTCATTTTTTTATCAAAAATACTTATTTGGCGATTAGCGTTTTTTTCGCATATCCCTTCTGCCAAATGGCGCAATTTTCCCGTATATCATCATACTTGTCATTACCTAAAGAAAAATGCTATAATTCTTTTGGTATTGGACCAGGTGTCCGAGTGTTTGTTATATTGGAGAGATGCGAGAGCGGTCGAATCGGGCGGTCTCGAAAACCGTTGAGCTCTTACGGGCTCCGAGGGTTCGAATCCCTCTCTCTCCGTAAGGAGCATTGATACTAGGTTTCTGTTTTGGAGAGGTGTCCGAGTGGTCGAAGGTGCACGCTTGGAAAGCGTGTGTGCTTGAAAGAGTACCGAGGGTTCAAATCCCCCCCTCTCCGTATTTTATTCGCAGTGAGGTCTAATACTCCGCCCTTCAAGTCATTCGACGTAAAAAAACAGGGAACGCGATCCGGGCCTCTCCTCCCGTCCTGCGCCCCTGATGATGTGCCTTAGCGGCTCCTACTTAAAATAGCGTTTCAGCAGGCCAGCAAAACCGGAGCCGTGGCGGGCTTCGTCACGGGCCATTTCGTGGACCGTGTCGTGGATTGCGTCGTAGTTCCGTTCCTTAGCCCGTTTGGCCAGGTCGACCTTCCCGGCGCAGGCGCCGTGCTCAGCTTCCGTCCGGAGTTCCAGGTTTTTCTTGGTGCTGTCGGTGATGACTTCACCCAAAAGTTCGGCAAACTTGGATGCGTGTTCCGCTTCTTCAAAGGCATAGCGCTTAAAGGCTTCAGCAATTTCGGGATAGCCTTCCCGGTCGGCGACCCGGCTCATGGCCAGGTACATGCCCACTTCGGTACATTCGCCGTTAAAGTTGGCCCTGAGGTCGGTGAGGATATCCTCTTCTACACCCTTGGCGACACCAACGGTATGAACCGCGGCATAGGCAGTGCCTTCTTTCTGTTCGATGAACTTGGATGCCGGAGCTTTACATTGGGGACAGGCGTCAGGAGCCTTATCTCCGGTAAAAACGTACCCGCACACTTGACATACCCATTTCTTCATAATACTACTCTCCATTCTTAAAATATATACAACGGCTTAAGCCGTGGTATTCCCTTTAACGCACACGGCGCAGAAGCCGTTGAACACGGTCTTGCGGTAATCAATAGCAAAAAAACCCCCCTTGGTATCCGCCGTACCCTTCAGGTTTTCCATAACCTTGGAAAATTGGGCCGGAAGTTCCGTGGCATCGTAATCTATGACCCGACCGCAGCAGCCGCATACAAAATGGGGGTGGGGCTCTACCCGGCCGTCGAATCGTTCCTCCCCCTCGACAACCCCTACAGATATCACCAAACCTTCCTGCCGGAAAAGATTGATATTTCGGTACACCGTAGCCAAAGAAAGATCAGGGATATCCGATTTTAATTGATCGTATACCCACTGGGCGCCGGGATGAGTGGTAGTGGACCGGAGGACCTCCAAAATAGCATCCCGCTTTTTACTATGTTTTCTATCCGCATTACGTATTGACATAAATCCTTTATTTAATAATAGTTATTATTATTAATATAATGCTTTTTTAAAAATACTGCAAGCGATATTTTATTTGCTTTTTTTCGGATAACCGGTAAGAGGGGTTATGTAATTGGGCTCTATTGAATCAATTTGATGGGGTTGGTATGATAATTACTCAATTTGAGGGGTATTATGCAGTCTTTAGGAATAAATATCGGTTCCACCAGTTTGAAAATGGTGTTAGTTGAAAATGGACAATCCGCCGGTAATGTCCAGATTGTATGGAGTGCGTCGGTTCCCCATGAGGGGGATTTCGGCGCGGCGGTATGGAAGCTTTTAAGCGATGGTAAGGTAAGTCTGGGGATCCCCACCTTGGTTACGGGCAATGAAGGCCGGTTTATGTTTGACGCCGCGGGGACTTTGGAGCCCCTTTGTGTGGAGGCGGCTCTCCGGGCGCTGAATTTAAGCGCCGATGCGGTGGTCAGCATGGGTGGGGAGGACCTGGTGGTGTATTCCCTGGATAAAAACGGGAAAATCATCAACAATTTTTCCGGAAATAAGTGCGCCAGCGGCACCGGGGAATTCCTTAAGCAGCAACTTGCCCGGATGGACATGACGCTTGAGGATATCGATAAGGTCCCCGACGATGCCAAGGTTTACACCCTGTCAACCCGTTGTTCGGTGTTTATGAAGAGCGACTGTACCCACCGGCTCAATAAGCGGGAGGCGACTAAGAACGATATCGTCCTTTCCCTTTCGGATGTGATGGCGGTTAAGGTTATCGACTTCCTCAAACGGGCGAAGATTCGTTCCGGCCGGGTAGTTTTGGCCGGGGGCATTACCCTGAATCGGCATATCATACGGTTTATTCGGGAGAAAGCCCCTCATATTGAGTTTATTATCCCAGAGACTGCTTCGGTTTTTGAAGCCCTGGGCGCCGCGGTATTGGCGCCCTTTTCCGGGAGCCCCTTGCCGGGTATTGAGCAACTCCTCAAGCCTAATGAGATACGTTTTGGCACATTGGGCGCTCTGAAAGATTGGACCGATAAGGTAAAGACCTTCGACAAGCCCGACGGCAAGGTTAGGGCGGACCGGAAGTACATCCTGGGGGTAGACGGTGGGTCCACTACCACCAAGGCATGTCTGGTGGATACCGAAACCGACGAGATCGTGGCGAGTCACTACGGGCGTACTCACGGGGATCCGGTTAAGGCCCTGAAGGAATGTCTGGCGAATATCCAGGAGAAGGTTATCGAGGATACGGGGGATAAGGCGCTCGATATCCGGCTGGTGGCTACCACCGGGTCCTCCCGGGAAATCTTGGGGGTGTTCCTAGAAACCCACGGGGTATACAACGAAATTATCGCCCACGCCGTGGGGACCACCTACTTTGATCCCGGTGTGGAGACCATCTTTGAGATCGGCGGGCAGGACGCCAAGTACGTGCTCCTCAAGAACGGGGTGCCCATCGATTACGCAATGAACGAAGCCTGTTCCGCCGGGACCGGATCATTCCTGGAGGAATCAGCCGCCGGGGATCTTTCCATCCATAGCGCAAAGGACATCGGTCCCATTGCGCTCAACGCCGATGCTCCTCTCAAGTTTGGGGAACATTGTTCGGCCTTTATCAACTCCGATATACGCAAAGCGGTTCAGCAGGGGGCTACCAAGGAAAACATAACCGCAGGGATCGTCTGTTCTATAGTAGCAAACTACCTGAACCGGGTAGTGGGAAACCGTACCATAGGCGGGAAGATCTTCCTCCAGGGCGGGGTAGCCAAGAACATCGCCGTACCTCTGGCCTTTGCCATGATGCTGGACAAGGAAATCCTGGTACCCCCTTCGCCGGAGCTCACGGGCTGCTTTGGGGTGGCTCTTTTGGCAAAGCGTAAAAACGCCGACGGCCTTCTGGATGAAAGGCCCGTGGTCATCGACGAAATCCTGTCCAGGGAAATCGGCTACGAGCGGGTCTTTACCTGCCAGTCCTGCGACAACCGCTGCCCCATCCAGGTGCTGTCGGTCGGCGGTACGGGAGGTCGTAAGTATATGTTTGGCGGCCGGTGTAACAAGTACACAAATATGCGTAAATCCATTAAGGATGTCCCGGTCTTTGATTATGTGGAGAAGCGGCAGAAAATGCTCTTCGAAGAATTTGCCGCCCCGGTTTCACCTGCGGCGTTACAAAGACTAAAGGCCGGGGAAGCGGCGGCCAATAAAGCTGAAGTATTAAGCGGCGGGGCTGACACCCTGAGGATCGCGCAATTTACCGCAGCGTCCCCGGTACCGAACACTAATACTACGGCACGTTATAAACGGAACTTTGTGGTGGGGATTCCCCGTGCTTTCTCGGTCCACACCCTCTATCCCCTCTACTCCTGGTTCTTCCACGAACTGGGTATCCAGACCTTTCTCTCTACCGAGGTAGCCCACGCCGGTATAGCCCGGGCGGAATCCACCTACTGTTTCCCTGCGGAAATTGCCCACGGGGCGGTGCAGGACTGCCTGGACAAGGGGGCGGACTACATACTGCTTCCCCACTTTCGGGACATGCCCAGCTACGAAAAGGAGGTACACGCCAACTTCTGTCCCATTACCCAGAGCCTACCCTATTATATAGAAAAGGCGTTCCCCGATGTGGATAAAAAGAAGTTTCTTCCCCTGGTGGTGAGCTTTAAATTTGGTGAAGGCAAGGCCTTGGAGCTCTTTACGGTGATGACCGGTTTGCTCGGCATCGATCCCGTGGAGACCAAGGCGGCATTCGACAAGGCTTTGGAGAAGCAGTACGCCTACTTCAGCGCCATACGGAAACTTGGGGAGAACGCCCTCGCCGATGCCCGCAAGGCGAACCGGCCGGTGATCGCCGTTCTGGGGCGCCCTTACAACGCCTTTACGGCGGAAGCCAATATGGGTATACCCCGAAAGTTTACCACCCGGGGCTATTCCATCGTCCCCTTTGATATTTTGCCTTTTGAAAAAGAGAGTATATTCCCCAATATGTACTGGTACTACGGCCAGCAGGATGTAAAGTCCGCAGTGCTGCTAAAGAAAGAAGACAACATCTATGTTACCTATATCACCAACTTTTCCTGTGCGCCGGATTCTTTCATCCTCCACTATCTCAAGTGGTTCATGGGGCAGAAACCCTTTCTGGTGCTGGAACTGGATTCCCATTCGGCAGACGCCGGGGTGGATACCCGGGTGGAGGCATTCCTGGACATCATCGACGGGTACCGGGCTAAAAAGGATGAAATCGAAACTGAACGGTACAGTAACGGCTGGCGCTTTGTGGCGGAAAAATTGGCGGGAAATAAATTTGATCTCCGCATTGATAATGATAAGACCGGCGAGAAGGTGCCCATCGTCGGGAATAAACGGGTCAGGGTTCTTCTGTCCAACATGGGGGCCATTTCCACGGAGTACATGAGCGCTGCGGTGCGGCATCAGGGGATCAACGCCGAAGCCCTGCCGGTGGCCACCAATAAAACTATTCAGATAGCCCGGGCACACGCATCGGGTAAAGAATGTGTTCCCAGCCATCTGGTGTTGGGGGGTGCCCTGCAGTTTTTCTTCAGCGAAAGGTACCGCAAGGATGAACTCTATCTCCTCTTTGTGCCCATCACCACCGGTCCCTGCCGGACCGGGCAGTATTATGTGTTTTACGAAAATCTCTTCAAGGATCTTCGCCTGGAAAACGTGGTGATCTTCATCCTTTCCGCGGATAATTCCTACGGCGAATTGGGCGGTAACTTTGTTAAGGAAATGTGGCGGGGTTTTGTCTTGGCGGATTACCTTAAGGATATTCAGACCAGCCTCAAGGCGGTGGCGGTGGAGCCCGAGAAGGCCCTAGTGGAGTTTGAAAAATCCTGGCGAAAGGTTATGAAAGCGGTGGAATTCAATCCCAAAAACATTTGGAAAGAGCTGGAACAGGTTGCCCGGGATGTCAAAAAGATCCCCCTCAAACGTAACGTTGTAGACTGTCCTAAGGTCCTGGTGGTGGGAGAAATCTACGTACGCCGGGACGACTTTGCGGTGGGTGAGCTTACGGACCTCATGAGCGAGAGGGGTATCGTTGTAAAAGTGGCGGGCATTGCCGAATGGATCCACTATCTGGACTTTGTCCGGGAATACGCCTATAAAAAGCTTATCAATCTGCGGAAACCCGGCCGCCGGCTTTTTTCCAAACCCTGGAAAGATCTAAAAAAACTGGAAATTGAGGAATGGTGGAAACATTCGATTGAAAAGAAAGTTCTCTCCATCCTGGGTCCCACAGGTCTCGTCCCCGAGACTCCCCACGATATGCACCAGATCATGGAATATTCCCAGGAGCACTTTGTGAACCTGGAACTCAACTCGGAGATCGCCGTTTCCTCCGGGGCTGCCGCTGCGGCCATGGAACACGGCTACTCGGGGATCGTAAACATCAGTCCTTTCGCCTGCCTTATCGGCCGGGTCATCGAAGGACTCTTCACCCCCTGGGCCCGGGAACGGAACTACCCCATCCTTTCGGTAGAAGTGGATGGAAACCTCCTTCCCCCGAACATCGTGAATAAGCTCAACATCTTCATGGTCAACGTCCTGCGCTTTAAGGGTAGCAACGATCTTTCCAGCTTAGTGGACGAAGCGGGGAGTCACAACAAACGCTTCGATATCTATAACGGAACTAACAACGAGAGGGGTACCGGCGTAGAGGCGGAGAAGGAAGTAGTGGGAAAATAATAGGGTTGTCGAGAAAATCCTGCTAGATATGCCCGCTTGGACCTATACGCTCATCTCGTTCCCGGAGGAAGTTCTTGTCTCCCGCAAAAAGATACAGGACTTTTTTCGCTCCGGCTTTATCGGCATAGGGATCATAATGGTTTAAGATATAGTAGTTTTGGAATAAAAATCTATATTTTTCCTAAAAAATACAATACCGAAAATCGTTTCCTCTTTGATATTTGAATTAATTACAAATTATGGAGTTAAAAAATGGTAAAGGGATCGTGGATAATTAGTATTAATACCATGCGGTGCAAAAACTGGATTAACGGTATTGAGGTGGTTTTTCACCTGGATGAGTGGGGGCAGCCGGTGGGAAGAATCATACCCCTGCCGGAAGGTTTATGTGATAAATTGCCCCGGGTACAGGATCGAATGATCTATGTATGCCGCATGTGGCAAAGGGCATGCGTAATTTTTTACAAGGCCTACTACCGATACCTGTTCAAAAAGCATTATGCGGGGAAAGGGCAAGTCTAAAGAGGCTTTCCGCATTCTCCGCGATCCGTTCCCCCAGGGCCATTAGTCCGATGCCGCACAGCTCTGCAGCCAGGACATAGTTTTCCACCACCATGCCCGGGTTCGCCGGCTTACCCCGGTGGGGGACCGGCGCAAGGAAGGGGGAGTCGGTTTCCAGGAGCAGCCGATCCTGGGGCACGAAAAGCAAGGCTTCCCGCAGGTTTGAGGCGTTTTTATAGGTTACGTTTCCTGCAAAGGAGATATAATACCCCAGGTCTAAAAATTTACGGACTTCCTCTTTTCCGTAGGAAAAGCAGTGTATCACCCCATGGACTTCTGAATGCCTGGCCAGTACCGCCGCAGTTTCCTCCGGTGCGTCCCGGGAATGGATGATGATAGGCAGCCTTAGCCTTCCCGCCAGATCCAACAACATTTCCAACAGTTCCGTTTCCCCGGCTTTGTCCAGCGCCGTTCCCGAAGGCAGTTCCTGGTGATGATCCAGCCCACATTCACCCACCGCCACCACCAAGCCTGCGGGCACGGCGGCGATATGGGCCTCTAACTGGGCTACCAGTTCTCGGCGGCCGGCGATATTTTTCGGATCCGGCCAGAGCCCCGCGCTAAACCGGACCCGCTCAAACCGGGAAAAGGCGGCGATCCGTCCCGGCAGGTCTCCCGCTTGGGTTCCTATGTCGAGGATCCCTCCGAAGCCTTCGGTAAAAAGTCCGTTTATCAGGGCTTCTGTCCCCGGAAATTCTCCGGGAGTTCTCTGCTGGGTGGAAAACCGGACATAAAACTCATCCAGCATGGAAAGATGGGCGTGGGTATCAATTAAAAAGGGCTTTTTGGAGACGATCATACTTCTTGACCATACCGGATACCCTTGGTAGTATGCAATAGCAAGCCGGGACGGCGCGCTGGACCGCAAAGGTGGTCCGCCGGTTGGGGTACAGTGAGCTTAAATATGCGTCGGCCCATGCTAACGTTTGTGGATTAACGCCGCTTGATGCGGCGCTCTGCCGGGGTGGTGGAATGGTAGACACCGGAGACTTAAAATCTCCTCTCCGCAAGGGGGTACGGGTTCAACTCCCGTTCCCGGCACAGCTAAAAAAGCCCTTCCGTTTTGACAGAAGGGCTCACACCTCTTTTTTTATTTCTATGAACGATTTTTACAGCTTAAACAGCAGTTCCTCAAAGCCCGGGAAAGGCCATGCGTCCTTAGCTACCAGCCGTTCCAGAGCGTCCCCCTTGGAGCGGAGGGCCTCCATGGAGGGGCGGACCTTCTCAAAGTAGGCCTTGGCTTGGCCGAAAATTTCTTCGACGCTCTGAGCTTCGCCCAGGATGGTTTCCAGCTTGGCGGTCTCGTCGTAGAGTTCCGCCGCAAGCTCAGCGATCTTTTTGGCACGCTTCTCCTGGGAGGCGCTGGCGGCGCCGATGGCGGCCAAGGATGCCGCATCCCGGGCGAGGGAGGATGCGTAAGCGGTAACCGCAGGAAAGATAGACCGGCGGGCCATTTCGATCATGACCCCCGCTTCGATGTTGATCTGCTTGGAGTATTTTTCCAGGTAAATATGGTAACGGCTTTCTGATTCTTCCTTGGTAAAAACCTTGTGAGTTTCAAAAAGCGAAACAGTTTCACTGCGGGTAAGCACCGAAAGGGCGTCCACCGCGTTTTTAACATTGGGAAGACCCCGGCGCTCCGCTTCGCGGACCCACTCATCGGAGTAACCGTTGCCGTTAAAGACCACCCGGCGATGTTGGGAATAGGATTCCTTGATGATATTCTGGATGGCTTCATTTTTGTTGGAAGATTTTTCCAGCTTACTGGCGAATTCCGAAAGCACCTGGGCCACCGCAATGTTGAGATAGGTATTTGGAGTGGCGATGGACTGAGAAGAACCGACCATGCGGAATTCAAACTTGTTTCCCGTAAAGGCAAATGGGCTGGTCCGGTTCCGGTCGGAAACGTCCTTGGGCAAGCTGGGTAGGCTGGTAACCCCCAACTGTATCTTCACCCCCGAGGTGGATTTGCCCGAGGACTTGCCTTCGGCGATATTGTCCAGGATCTCCGTTAAGGGGCCGCCGAAGAAGATGGATACGATGGCGGGAGGAGCCTCGTTGGCGCCTAGGCGGTGGTCGTTGGCGGCGGTTGCCACGGAGGAACGGAGCAACAACGCATAGCGGTCTACCGCTTCCACCACCGCGGCGGCAAAGAGGAGGAACCGGGCGTTGGACTCGGGGTTCTCGCCGGGTTCAAAAAGATTGATCCCGTCGTCGGTGGCCATGGACCAGTTATTGTGTTTACCCGAACCGTTTACCCCGGCGAAGGGCTTTTCGTGGAGCAGCCCCTCCATGCCGTGCCGGCGGGCCACGCTACGGAGAGTTTCCATCACCAACTGATTGGCGTCCACCGCAGCGGTACTGTTGGAATACACCGGGGCGATTTCAAACTGGTTCGGCGCAACTTCATTATGCTGGGTCTTGGCGGGAATACCCACTTTCCACAGTTCGTAGTTAAGTTCCCGCATAAAGTCGGCGACCCGCTCTTTGATGGCGCCAAAATAATGGTCTTCCAGTTCCTGGCCCTTGGCAGGGAGTACGCCGAAAACGGTCCTGCCGGTGAGTATCAGATCGGGGCGCTTGTTGTAGAATTCCTTGTCCACCAGGAAGTATTCCTGCTCCGGACCAACGGTGGTGAATACTCGCTTGGAGCTTTCGTTACCCAGGGTGCGGAGCACCCGAATAGCCTGTTTACTCAGGGCGTCAATGGATTTGAGAAGAGGTACCTTTTTGTCCAGCGCCTGGCCGTAGTAGCTGATAAAAGCCGTGGGGATACAGAGGGTGGTACCGGTCCTGTCCTGTTTTAAGAAGGCGGGGCTGGTCACGTCCCAGGCGGTATAGCCCCGGGCTTCAAAGGTGGCCCGGAGACCACCGGAGGGGAAGCTCGACGCATCGGGCTCGCCCTTGATCAGTTCCTTGCCGGAAAATTCCATGATCACCCTGCCGTCTCCGGTGGGGGAGATGAAGGAATCGTGTTTTTCCGCCGTAAGCCCGGTTAAGGGGTGGAACCAGTGGGTATAGTGGCTGGCGCCCTTGGAGATGGCCCAATCCCGCATGACTGCGGCTACGACCTCGGCCTCCTCCAGGGTCAGTTCTTTTTCTCCGTTCTGGACCGCCAGAATATCTTTATAAATATTTTTTGGCAACCTTTCCTTCATAAGGGCATTGGAAAAACTGTTGGAGCCATATAACTCGGCCACCGGGGTTTTGGTAAAATCAACCTCTGAACAACAACACTCCTTTGAGCATTCACGCATACAAATCCTCCATAAAAAATAAAATTCATTTGGTACTATATTGTGAGCAATAAATATGCCAAGTGTTCCATGTTGTTTGAAATATTATACGATTTTTGCATCCCTCGAGAATTCACGGTAATTGTTTATTATATAATGAATTACCGGAACAGCGATTTTCCATCGGCTTTCCCGTGTAGGGGATGAGGGCAGGTGCGGAATAAATCATTTCAATAAAAACACAAAAATGTAATGATTAAATCAATTCATACTTTTGTGTAGTTTTTATTTTGGAGATTTAAGAGAAAATTAACGCCATTACTTTACTGGACGGATAGTAAAAAGGAGTATATTATAGGACGTAACCTATTCATGTAAGCCGTGATTTAAAGGAGAAAGGAATATGGCAAAAATACAGATTTTTTATGATTACGAATGTCCCTACTGCAAACGGGGATATGAATACTTTCTGAGTTATATTGGAGATCATCCCGAAATTGAAGTTGAATGGCGGCCTGTTGAAGCCCATCCCCGGCCGGAGAATCATCCACCGCACACGGATCTGAGCTGCCAGAGCTACTACATTGCAAAAGAGTTAAATGCGGATATGCCGAAATTCCACGCCGTCATGTTTCAGGCAGTAGCCGCAGAACGGCGTAACGTGGAGAAGGTTGAGGTCCTGGTTGATATCGTCAAGGGCCTTGTGGATGGCTCGAAATTCAAAGCCATCCTGGAATCGGGGAAGTACACCAAGCAGATAAACGAAAACAACGACCTAGCCTACGAAAAAAGCGGCGTCTGGGCTGTCCCCGCCTTCCGAATGAACGGAAAAAAACTGGACGCAGAGGAAGGCGTGGGGGTTACAAAAGACCAGGTAAAGGCATTTCTGGAACAGTCCTGATCTTTCACTTCACGCTTTTTGCGATTTCAGTAAAGATAACCCCCAGAGCGTAAGCCCCTGCATCGGGGTATCCCAGACTTCGTTCCCCCGCATTTTCCGCCCGGCCCATGTGGGCAACGATGTCTTTTGTCTTTTCGGCGCCGGAAACCGCCGCCTGAGCAGCCTGTTTAAATCCTTCAAGAAAGCCTATCCGCTTTTGTGCGGATTCGTGGAAAGAATCCGCACATGGAACCAGAGCATCCACCAAAGTTTTATCACCAACCACGGCGCCCCGCCCAAATGAACGCTTGCCGGTTTCCTGTACGCCGTCAACCGCGGCTTGAATCAATTTTGCAAAACCATGGATATCCATTTTGACCGCATCCGACGCAGCCTTCGCAGCATACTTAAACGCAAAGCCCCAAATTGGGCCGGAAGCGCCGCCGCAGTATTCCATAATAATCACCGCACAGGCATCCAGAAATTTTCCGATGTTCCAGGATTTTTTCAGGATATCGTCCCACTCGACTTTCAAACGCCTGAACCCCTTGGCTATACTCATGCCGAAATCGCCATCCCCGCCGTGGGCATCCATATCACAGAAGGGAACTTCGTTTTCAATAATAACTTCACTCATCTTGTCGATGAGATAGATTACATTTTGTGTGGTAAGTACATTATTTTCAATAACCGCATATTTGGCATCGGTTTGTACCTTGTACGATGTTTTATTGGGGCCCGTTTCCGGAAGAGCCGCTATAAACCGGGGGGGGGATCCGCAGGACCTGATACAGTAAAAGCAGGGGCATTGCTTTCGGCATCCGCCAATTTTTTCAATTCCCCATCCAGCTTTAACACGGAAATAGACGCCCCCGCCATATCGAGGCTGGTCATGTAATTGCCCGTAAAAACACGATGCACCTTAATGCCCAAGGCGTTCAATTCAGAAAAGGCAGAATAACTAAACAGATACAGCTCCATAAGAGGGGTTGCGCCAAATCCGTTTACCAGAAGAACAACCTCGTTATCCTTATTCAGCTTGAGATCCTTAACAATAGCGGGAATCATCCGTTTTGCCAGACCTTCCGCGGTGGTAAGTTTTTCCCGGCGTATACCCGGCTCGCCGTGAATCCCAATCCCATATTCCATTTCATCTTCCGCCAAAGAAAAAGTGGGGGTTCCCTTGGCGGGCACCGTACAAGAAGTAAGGGCAAACCCCAGACTGCGTACACTGTCCGCGGCTTTCTGGGCAAGGCGTTTTACATCCTCCAGACTGCTCCCGGCTTCAGCAGCGGCGCCTGCAATCTTATGTACCAACACAGTACCGGCCACACCGCGGCGTCCGACCGTATAAAGACTGTCTTCCACGGCTATATCATCGTTCACTTTGATATAATCGACTTTTAATCCGTCCATTCCGGCAAGGAAAGCGGCATTTTGAAAATTCATTATATCGCCGCTGTAATTCTTAATAATGAGCAAGGTCCCTTTGGTTCCCGCAGAATCTTTAATGGCCTGATACACCTGCACCTGAGAGGGGGACGCAAAAACATCACCGCAAACCGCCGCATCCAACATTCCTACCCCTATATACCCGGCGTGGGCAGGTTCATGACCGCTTCCGCCGCCGGCTACAAGGCTGACCTTATCTTTATTTACTTCTTTTTTCCGCAGAAATTTGTACCGGTTATTAAAAACAAGATCCGTATGGGTAAGCGCAATGCCGGCGCCCATCTCATAAATGATATTTTCCATGGAGTTCAACAATTTTTTCATCAAAAACCTCCTCAACTTTATTTGCTGATTAAGCGTCGTGAGTATCCCAGGTAAACCGCCGCCTATTCCTTTACCAAAAATTCCCTGTTAAACACATTGGGAGGGTCCTCTCCCCGAAGGACCGCACAGATACCGTCCAGAGCCTCTTTAGCCATGGCTAACCGCGTATCCCAGCTCCAGGTTCCGTATGGGGAGCCAAAACTACGTTTTCCAACTTCATAAGTTCCTGGTTAATCTCGGGTTCAAATTCATAGACATCCAGCCCCGCACCGGCTATGTTTTTATTCTTAAGGGCAGCGGTCAGGGCGGCCTCGTCCACCATTTTTCCCCGGGAGGCATTCACCAGAAAGGCGCTTAGCTTCATCAACGAAAGGGTCTTTTCATTAATAAGATGGTGATTTTCAGGAACATAAGGACAATGGAGGGTGATAAAATCGGCGATTTTAAGGAGTTCCTCCAGGGGGACATATTTTACGCCTATTTCCGCTTCCTGCGCGGCAGACGCCCGAATCGGATCGAAGTAGATCACATTGAGCCCAAGCCCCTTGGCTTTTATGCCCACCGCTTTCCCGATTCTACCAAAACCGATAATTCCCAGGGTTTTCCCATAAACAGTAACGGATCCTTCGGAAAACGAAAAGAGCGTCATACATTCTTTATTTCTCCGGATCGTGCGATCCAGCCTGCTTACATTCCGGGCCGTATCCAGAAGCAGGGTGACAGCCAATTCGGCGGTAGGGTGGGTAACCGTCTGCGGGGTATTTACCACCGCAATGCCCTTTTTCCCCGCATACCGGTAGTCCACCGCATCACAGCCAACTCCATGCCGGCCTATTACCTTGAATTGCGGCCCGGCCTTATCAATGGTTGATTTATCAAAGGGTAAACCGTCTATTAATACGGCATTCACTTCATTAAGGTAGGGAATTACCTCCCCCAGATCAAAATGTCCCTCGATTTCTTCTTTCGGATACACCAGTTCGAAATCATCTCCGGGGTATTTTACCAGTTCCCCGGGAATCCAAAAATTGAAAAGTATCTTCTTTTTCATATTTCACCCCTTCCGATGAGAAAATATGAAAACACATTTCATAGGGAATAGCAAGGGTTAAAAATCCGTATAGACTCAGGTTGCCTTTACGTTCCCCTCTTCGTCCACATACTTAATATACGCAAAGGGATCCTTACTGTACCAGTCCTTCTTAAAGGGCAAAGGTACATTGAGGGACAATTGGCGGTTAAACTGGTAATTCCGCAGTTTTGCGTAAAGACGCCGAGCCACCTCAAAAACTCCGCTATAGGCGCAATAATTGTTGGCCGGATGAAAAAGAGGCAGTATGGGCAGACCGTGCCGGGAGGCAATATTGTTTCCCCCCACATGGGCCACAATTATATCGGGCTTTAACCTGTTGATAATATTCGACGTTTCAAAGGGTTGATTGGTAGCAACGCTGAAGACCACATCATCCACATTATCCAGCGCTTCAAAGATGGGCTCCACAAATCGGTCGTAGTGGTGTGCCTTAAACCCCACAACCTCCATACCTAGGTCTTGCATAATCTCCGCGGTTGCCACAATCCGTACTTCCCCTCCGGTAAGATATACCCGCTTACCCTTCAGAAGTTTCCGGTACGGTTCCAGCGCTTCTTCCAAGAGGCGGTTTTCAGTCTCAATAAACTGTTCCGCCTCCTTTTCAATTTCAAAATGTTTGGCCACCAGCCGTAGCCATTTGTCGGTATTCTTCCTGCCGATGGGGATAGTATCCACAATAAACGGAATATTGTATTTATCCTTAAGGTGTTCCACAAAGTAATCATCATGGGTGCCGCAGAGGCTCACGTTAAGGGACGTTTCCAGGGAATACTGGAAATCCTTTGGTTCCGCATAACAGGGTATGAAGGTAACGTTGAGTCCCAGTCCCTCAAGGATACGACGGAATTCCGTTTCGTCGGATCGGCTCATGGATCCTACGTTAAGGATATTCACGTTTCGGCTTTTTTTGTAGGCCTCCCGGAATTTATCGGCATCCGATTCCCACAGGGGCAGCCGCCGATCCGGATACTTGATGTACTTTTTCAGGATGCCATGGTACACCGTATCGTAGGCGGTGGCCATAAGCTTAGTCTTAAAGCCTTCGCAGTGGATGGGCATGATAAGCGCGGCGGTTTCGTTCTGCATATCCCCAAGGATACTGTCGATATCATCCCCGATAAGCGCGGGAACACAACTGTTACAAACGATGATGGTTTCGGGCCGGAATTCCCGATCTGCGTAGACTACCGCCTCCCGGAGTTTTTTCTCCCCGCCCCCTATGACATCCGCCTCGTCCAGGTTGGTGCTGAGCCAGATTAGCCCCTCGGCGTTAGGATCCCGGAGCTGTTTAAAGGTTTTATTCTGACCCAGGTTTCCGATTGAGCACATACCGCATCCTATGGGGCCGTGCATAATTACTACTGCATTCCGAATAGAATTCAGTATGGCAAGGCTCAGGGTAAACTGGCAGCCCTGGGCCTGGGTAAATTTACGGGAAGAAAGATTGGTACACCCGTTGGCAATGGCGCCGCTGCAGGTCCTGACCTGGGCGCAGGTACCGCCAAACGCAACACTGGCCCGTAACCGGTCTTCCCGGGAAGGGGCGGACTTAGCATCTAAAAAATTCATATCATACCTCCAAAAATCTTCTACCTTGCCATTACCAGATAGGTTATTATATCTTCTGTCAGAGAAAGCCCCCCTGAAAAACCCGCATAGCCGCGGTTCATAACACAACGACTGGTAAGGGGGAAGGATACCGGTATCAGGGGAAACCCAAATTCTTGGGCGATGTCCCGTTCAAAGGCGCTGCCGAGTATCACTGTGGGATTCAAGGGATTGTAGTACCGGTTGTTCCGGTTACGGGGCCAAACTTCCCGGAGGTACTTTTTTACCGACGAAGTATCGGAATCAAAATAGACCCCCGGGTTAAGCCCCGAGTTGAGCCCCGCAAACTGGGACCGCACGGTCTTCTGCTGGTTCTCGTCCAGAATATCGGTAATCACCACCAGTTCCGGAATCCAGCCCAGCTCATCCGAAAGAAACCGGGTAAGGGCCGGGGCATAACTGGAGTCAGCTACCACGATGGAGTAACGCTGAAGATCCGCATCGTTGTAAATATCCGCAATGCGGGAAAAATAATCGTAGTAATTTTCCTTTTCCTTGACGATAACTTGTGTAATAAGCTTAGGATCAATGTTCAGGGCGTTACCCACCGTTTTGAGGAAAGTTTCCCCCTGCAGCGCACCGATGGGAAAGGGACTTACGATATAGGGGATCCCGTGGACCTCTTCAAAATGCCGGGCGCTGTCGATACCATAACTATTGGAAACAACGATGTTAAGGGAAGCCCGTCCGGCATTCTTAAAATTATCAAGGGTCTCCCCTTCCCCAAAGAAGGTATTAACCGTAAGCCCCAATTTTTCCAGAAGCCGTTTAATTTCCCTGAGATTCCCCTTCCAAAACACATCCTGGGTGGGGACTATACCCAGAATATTAACAACCAAGGCATCTTTTTCCGCAGATTTTTGTATATACCGGTCAATAAGGCCTTTAAAGAGCAGCTCATACCCATAGAATGCGTTTCCCTTGAAGCTGGGTGTGGGAACGGCGATTACCGGTTTTTCAGCGCCCGCAAATTCAGAAACCACCGCCACCGTATCATCCCCGATCATATCCACCATGCATCCGGTGATCACCACAAAGAGATCCCCGTCCACCAGTTCAAGGGTGGATTGGATCTGTTCCCGCAGGCGTCCTTCCCCGCCGAATACCACATCCCGCTCCACCACATTGGAACTGGGCAGGGCTTGACCGCCGCAGTAACCGCCGCCGATGTAACCGGCTCCAGCGTTGATGGCGTTATTAATATTACCGCCGCAGCCTGCGGAACCATGTATTATGGTAATGGCCCGCGGAATGGCATGCAGTGTTCCCACGGCGCCTCCCAGAGCGCAGGTGTAACGGGGCCGATCAACAAATTTACTCATAGTAATTCCTCCTCCTTATACTAACCATGAGAAAAAGTCTGTTCAAATTCACGCTGTTCACCGTAAAGCAGAGCCGAAAGATCCCCCTTGCCGGGAATACCACAGGCATCTGCCCGGCAATGCTGACAGTGCCGGAAGACCGGAAGGTACTCTTCCGCAAGCTCCCGGGCCAGGGAAAGTTCCACGCAGTCCGGAACTTCGCTGTCCGCAAATTCATGCAGGGGGATCAGGGGGATAATATTGATAATCCCCGCCCCCAATTCTGCCACGGTCCGGGCAATTTCCCCGATATGATCTCCGTTCACGCCGGGAACCAACACAATGTTTATCTTTATTAACAGTCCACGGTCCGCGGCCTTGCGTATACCCCGCTTCTGAGCCTCAATCAGAATTCCCGCGCCCTCTACCCCGGTATATTTCTTTCCGCCAAGAACCACATGGGAACAAATTTTATCCAGGATCACCGGATCAACGGCGTTTACCGTTACTGTCAGGGTTCCCACACCGACTTCATATATGTCATCGGCATAGCGTTCCAGCAGGAGGCCGTTGGTACTGAGACAGTTGATAAGATGGGGAAACTCCCTGTGGACAATCCGGAAAGTTTCCAGGGCATGGGGTGTGACCAGGGTATCCCCTGGGCCGGCAATGCCCACCACGGTAATTTCCGGACACAGCTTTAAAGCTTTTCTCACCAGATCAACCGCGGTATCGGGCTTCAGTAATTGTGCGCTCACCCCGGGCCTTTGCTCAGCTTTGTTAAACGTTCTCTTGCAAAAGCGGCACTGAATATTACAAGCCGGGCTTACCGGTAAATGCAGCCTTCCGTAGGCCATATTCGCTTCACCGGAAAAACAGGGGTGCCTGGTACTGATATGGTCGAACCGTTCGTCAACCTTGGCGGAACCTAGACAAGACATACTTAAAACCTCGGCCTTTCAAGATTATCAAACAGGGGAGTTGAAAGGTACCGCTCCCCCGTGTCGGGCAAAAGGGTCACAACTATTTTCCAGGCAAACTCAGGCCGCTTGGCAATCTGGGTCCCCGCAAAGGCCGCGGCGCCGGAAGATATACCCACCAGGAGCCCTTCCCGAATAGCCAAATGCTGGGCCGTTAAAAAGGCGTCCTCCGTACGTACCTTGTAAACTTCATCATAGATGGCAGTATTCAAAACCAGGGGTACAAACCCCGCGCCTATACCTTGTATCTTATGGGGGCCCGGGGCAGATCCTGAGAGGACCGCTGAATCGTAGGGTTCCACGGCGATAATCTTTATGTCGGGGTTCTTTGCCTTTAAGACCTCCCCAACGCCGGTTACGGTTCCGCCGGTCCCGACCCCGGCTACGAAGGCAGCAACCTGCCCTTCGGTATCCCGCCAGATTTCCTCGGCGGTTGTCGTCCTGTGTATTTCCGGATTCGCAGGATTATTGAACTGCTGGGGCATATAGGAATTTTTAATTTGGGTACTCAGTTCCTCCGCCTTCCGGATTGCCCCCTTCATCCCATCTTTGCCGGGGGTAAGCACCAGTTCCGCATTGAGCGCCTTAAGAAGGTTACGGCGTTCAACACTCATAGTATCGGGCATAGTAAGAATGAGCCGGTACCCCTTGGAGGCAGCCACAAACGCAAGGCCAACGCCGGTATTTCCGCTGGTAGGTTCAATAATGATAGTATCCTTGGTGATAAGCCCCTGTTTCTCCGCTTCTTCAATCATTGCCAGGGCAATACGATCCTTAACGCTACCCAGGGGATTGAAGTATTCAAGCTTTGCCACCAGGCGCCCCTTCAGATTAAGTTCCTTGTTATAATCCGTAAGTTCAAGCAGGGGCGTATTCCCAATCAGCTCCGTCAGCTTAGCCATAATCCGTGCCATGATGTTCCTCCAAAAAAACAACTACCCAAATACGGAAGGCACACCGCCAAGGAGCAGATATGCCTTCGTATTTTTCCTGTTTTTACTTGTACAGAGAGTCGGGGACTCCCGGCAGGGCAACATATGTGCTCTTTACCAGGTTGTCCACATTCACTTCCTTATCGACCAGGCCTATGCGCTGAAGATCCCTGGCGTTCCTGTCGATGGCGGTTAAAGCGCCGCTTACGGTGGCGCGGTAATCGTAGGTCCGCAAAATCTGCGCGTTAACTTCAGGATCGCCGGCTACATAGTTTTTCTCCTGAAGGATGCGGGCGGTTTCGTCGGGATTATCCTGAACGAACTTGGCGCCCTTCTGGATGGCCCGGATAAACGCCGCCGCCACCGCGGGATGCTTCTCGACAAATTCCGTGCGGAGCGGGGTCACGCAGCAAAATTCATTTTTAAGATAATCATCCGTGGCGGAATTAATAATTACCCTGGCTTGACCGGCATTTTCAATAATCTGAGCCCGAGGGTCCCCAAGCCCGATGGCATCCACCCAACCCTGTTCCAGGGCCAGGGGCAGCTCCGTGGAGGGATAGATCACCCACTCAACCTCGGAATCGTCCCCGCTGGCTCTGATCCCCAGTTCCCCTAAATACCGTTGAGGAATAACCGTGGAGCTGGTAGCCATACCGTCGGTGCCTATCTTCTTGCCCTTGAGATCCGCCACAGTTCTAATATCAGATTCCGGCTTGACCAATACCTTCACACAACCGGTATGCAGGGCCAGGGGGATCTTTATGTCCAGACCGTTCGCCAGAGGTTGTATAAGAGTCGCCAGAAGGTTATACCCGGCGTCAACCTGGCCGGTGGTAAGAAGCTGCATAAGCGTGCCGGGCTCCACATTGTACTTCTCCCACTTTACGCCTTCCTCATCGTAATAACCCTTTTCAATGGCGATATAAAAAGGGGCTGCACAAAGACCGCCGGTAGTCCCGTATCCAATAGACACGACGTAATCATCATCCGTCACATCGGCCTGCCGTGAACCTCTTGCCATTACAACCGAAACGGCGGTAAGGACAACCACACACAACAACAACATTTTTTTCATCTTTAATCTCCTTTTGATGAAATATATAAAATATTACAAATAGTACTGCAGATCATTCCGGGAACCGGCGAAGTGCAGTATCTGTAATATCTTTGCACGAAGATCCAGGAAATCCGGATCGTCCCGTCTGCGGGGGCGGCCGATTTCTACATTGATGACCTTTTCTATTTTTGCGGGGCGGGCGGACATTACCACAATCCGTGTTGCCATGTAGATGGCCTCGTCCACATCGTGGGTGACCATGACGGTGGTCATCCCCCGGCGTTCCCAGATCTTGAGGATCTCGTCCTGCATGTTCATCCTGGTAAAGGCGTCCAACGCGCCCAGAGGTTCATCCAGAAGCAATACTTTGGGGTTACTCACCAGAGCCCTGGCCAAAGCGGCCCGCTGGGCCATTCCTCCGGAAAGTTGATGGGGGTACGATTTTTCAAACCCCTCAAGGCCAACCAAGTGGAAAAATTCCGGTATGGTGTGTTTTTCCTCCCGGTACACTTTCCGTGCCCGGAGCCCAAAGGCAATATTTTCGTAAATATTCTTCCAGGGGAAAAGGGTAGGGTCCTGAAACACCAGCCCCCGTTCATGCCCCGGCCCGGTAATATCGCTATTATCCAGAGAAAGCCGTCCCCAGTCCGGGGGGATGAGCCCAGCAATAAGCCTGAGCAGGGTGGACTTACCGCACCCCGAAGGACCTATGAGGGAGACAAATTCTCCGGAATTGAAATCCAGGCTTATATCGTTCAGGGCAACCACATCGGGGCCTTCGGCCTGAATAAAGGTTTTTCGTACATTCCGAACCTGTATGTTTCCGTATTTTCCCTGTGTCGCTACCATCGGATCGTCCCCTTCTGCCAGCTTAAGACGCGATTTCGTATTTTAAACTGAACCGATATCAGGAACGAAAAGGTTACGGCGATTATAATCAGCGCGGCGTAGACATTGGAGTACGCCAGGGTTTCCCGCTGCCAGTTTATGTACCAGCCTATACCGAATTTGCAGCCAATCATTTCCGCAGCCATGAGGGTGAGAAAACAGGCGGAGGTTCCGTTAAAGAGCCCAGAAAAAACATTAGGCGCTGCCGCGGGGAGGGCTATGGACAGGATATTACGCAGGGTACTTGCTCCCAGGGTACTGGAAACCTCAAAATAGCTTTTCTGTACATTCATAATCCCCGAGCTGGTTAGTACCGTGGTGGGAAACCAGACGCCCAGAGCAATGAGGAAAAGGCTCGCGTCGGTGGGTTTCAAAAACACCACCAGCGCAATGGGTATCCAGGCGGTGGAAGGGATGGGGCCCACGATGCGGATAAAAGGCATAACCCAGTAATTCCAACGCTGGCTCCATCCGATCAGGGTACCGGTGACAATCCCCAAAAAGGCCCCAAGGAAGAAGCCCCCCAGAAGGAGCCGCAGGGAATAGACCAGGCAGCGAACCATAAAACCCCCGCTCTTCGTAAAAACCTGTAGGATCCGTTCGGGGGCGGGAAAGTAAAGGCTGGGAATAAGATTAAATTTTATGGTAATCAAATCGTACAGACCCAAAAGAAGGAAAGCCACGCCCAGGAACAGGGCCTTATGCGCCAGCCGCGTCCGGTAACGGCTGTTCACAACGGACACTATACCCAAAACAACATATACCCCAAGGAGGATCGCCAGAAACCAGGAAAAATGGGGCAGCACCTTAGGCCGGTAGAGGGGATGTACCGGTGCCAGGGAATGAACAGCCAAAACTATACCCAGGGATACCGAGGGTATCAAAACCCGCCAATTGAAATGAAACCGCAGGCCAGTCAGCCGCTTATTCTTTTCCACCGCGTCTATTGCGCTTGTTACACCTACCGTACGTACCACATCCGCCATTCACTCACTCCCCCCTTTTTCTTATTAATTACTTGTATTTAATATATTATAATATCTATATAAATACTAAGAATTATAACCAATGTCAATAGCAAATTCCCTTAAAATAAAAAAATTATTTGTTTATGGCGCTATTTTCCGGTTGACCGGCTCGCACATAATAGGCCGCTAATTTCCGCGCCGCCTCTTCCACGATCACCGGCTGTTCAAAGACACTAATTCCCGCAAGCTCAAGCTGTTTCCGGGCTGAGGGGCCGATTTTCGCTACCAGAACCGCGGTGCAGTCCCGGAGCGTTTGAACACCGGAAGCCATCTTTGCTTCGGAATGGCCTCCGTTTTCACAGAGGGGAGTTACCGAGCGCCTTTCCACGGTTATAAAAGTTCCGTCCGGCTGAATATCCACAATATAGAACCATTTAGAACGGCCGTAATGTTCGGTTACCAATATACCGTCGATGCTTGCTGCGGCAACTCTCCACCCCATACACAGACTCCGGCTATTCTTCCCAAAGCCAGGTTGAAAGGTAGCGTTCCCCCGTATCGGGGAGTACCGCCACAATGGTTTTACCCTTGTTTTCGGGCCGTTTGGCAATGGTCAGAGCCGCTTCCAGGGCAGCGCCTGAGGAAATACCCACCAGGATGCCCTCTTCCTTGGCCACCCGGCGGGCGATAGCTCCGGCCTTTATGTCATCGGTCTGGTATATCTCATCTATAATCTCCTTTTCGTATACCTGGGGCACAAAGCCCGCCCCGATACCCTGTATCTTGTGAGGTCCGGGCTGGCCGCCCGAAAGTACCGGAGAGGCTGAAGGTTCCACCGCGATAACCTTAACCGAGGGTTTTTTGGATTTTAGGTACTTCCCCGCGCCGGTAACCGTACCGCCGGTGCCAACCCCGCCGATGAGGATATCAACCTTTCCTTCCGTATCGTCCCAAATCTCGGGGCCCGTAGTTTTCTCGTGAATCTCGGGGTTAGCGGGGTTATTGAACTGCTGGGGGATAAAAGAATTGGGGATGGCGGCCGCCAGCTCTTCAGCCTTGGCAATGGCTCCCTTCATACCTTTGGCGCCTTCGGTCAGCTCCAACTCCGCCCCTAGGGCTTTGAGGAGTTTCCGCCGTTCAATACTCATGGTCTCCGGCATGGTGAGAATGATCCGGTAGCCCTTAACCGCCGCCACAAAGGCAAGACCGATACCGGTATTGCCGCTGGTAGGTTCAATAAGGACCGTATCTTTTTTTATTTTGCCGTTCCGTTCCCCCGCCTCAATCAACGCAAGGGCGATCCTGTCCTTAACGCTGGAAAGGGGGTTGAAGCTTTCCAGTTTTGCATATACCGTCGCTGCGCTCTCATTAAGCTTGTTGATTTTAACTATTGGGGTTTTCCCAATTAGATCCGTAATTTTGTCTACTCTAGCCATATTAACCTCCTGTGTTAATTCCTAGTACTTATATAGGCATTATCTATGGGAAATACATTTCTGTCAAGTAAAAATACCGAAAATTTACGCCATTTTAATGGGGACGAACGCCTATCCGGCGCTGGACGCCGCTGCCTTGCGTCCGGTAAACACGGCCTAGTCTATTAAGATACAACGCAACAATGCCGCTGGTAAATTTATGTATGCAATGTATGCTTATGTATTAATTAGTATAAAAATACAAAATAGGCTCTCTGTTTGTTGACATAGGAAAAAAATACAAATTATACTCATAATCTAAAGGAACGGCGCTATTATGCCCGGCCCTTTAAAGAGGAGGAATAAATGAAAAGGATAGCAAAAATTGCCGGATTGGCCCTGGCCGGCCTGGCTCTGGCCCAAGGAGTCTTTGCCGGAGGAAAACAGGAGCCCGGCGGACTGACCATTGAAAAGGGAACCCTTACCGTAGGGATGGAAATCGGGTATCCCCCCATGGAATACTTCGATATCGACGGGGTTACCCCAATCGGTTTCGACGTTCAACTGGGGAAGGCCCTGGCGGACAAGCTTGGCCTTAAAGTCAAGTATGTGGATACCGCCTGGGACGGCATCTTTGCCGGGGTGAATACCGGTAAGTACGACGTGATCATATCTTCGGTAACCATCACCGAAGAGCGGCTCAAGGTTTTTAACTTTTCCGCCCCCTATATCCAGAATGCCCAGGCCATAGTGGCGGCCAAGGGTTCCCCCATAAAGGCGCAGGGCCTGGAGGATCTTGCGGGCCTCAAAGTTGCCTATCAGGCAGAAACCAATTCTGATGACATCATGACCGAACTGGGAGAAGGCGGTTTGAAGTTTACCCCCCTGGAGTACGACAAGGTGATCAACTGCTTTGACGAACTGCGGCTTGGCCGGACGGACGCCATCCTCTGCGACAGCGTGGTGGCCTATTTCTATGCAGCCCAGCCCAATAACCCCTACGAAATTGTCTGGGAAGGTATGGGCGATGAGCTGGGAATTTGTATGAAGAAGGGAAATGACGTTCTCACCGCGGCGGTACAGGGCGCCTTGGATCAGCTATACGCCGACGGTACCGTTCAGAAGATATCCCGGAGCATATTCGGCCGGGATCTGGTTTCCCCGGTCCGTAAGTAATACCCTAAGCGGAGGACTATGACTTCGTTACAGAGAATTATATCATGGATCCCTCCGCTTCTTAGCGGCGCCAGAATAACTATTTCTCTCACCATCCTGTCGGTTTGCGCAGGATTGGTGTTGAGCCTGTTTCTTGCTCTGGGGAAGATGTCGAAAAGGCTCATTCCCAACAGAATATGCAGCGCCTATGTGTTTTTTTTCCGGGGAACTCCCCTCTTAATGCAGCTCTACTTTATCTACTACGGGCTTCCGGAAATCACCCCTTATTTGACGATTAATAACCGTTTTATCGCGGCCTTTATCGCCTTCAGCCTCAATTCCGCGGCCTATTGCGCGGAGATTATCCGGGCGGCGATCCAGAGTATTGATAAGGGCCAGTTTGAGGCGTCCCGGGCTTTAGGGCTGTCCTATGCCCAGACCATGCGGCTGGTGATCATCCCCCAGTCCATACGCCGGCTCATACCCCCGGTGGGTAACGAGTTCATCATGATGTTAAAAGACGCATCCCTGGTATCGATCATAGCGCTGACGGATATTACCAAGGTAACCAGATCGATTTCTTCTTCCGCCGCCACAGCTTTGGTGTATATCCCCGCAATGATACTGTATCTGGTTATAACCGCCGTTTTCTCTTTTGTTTTCCACAAAATGGAAAAAAAGTATTCGGTGTATATATGAGCATGATTAAAACTGTGGATATCTGTAAGACATTCCATTCCCGAACCCACAGCCGCCCCTTAGAGGTGCTGAAAAACGTATCCCTCACGGTGGAACAGAAGGAAGTGGTCTGCATCATCGGCCCCTCGGGAGCGGGGAAATCAACCTTCCTGCGCTCCCTCAACCGGCTGGAAAAGATCGACAGCGGTAAAATTTATATCGAAGACAAGCTGCTCTTTGACTGCGTTCACGGAACTGACACTCTAAAGCTCCCCCACCATGAACAGATTAAAACCCTGCTTGAAGTAGGGATGGTGTTCCAAAGTTTTAACCTGTTCCCCCATAAAACCGCCATAGAAAATCTGATACTTGCCCCAATACATGTGCGCCGCCTTTCCGAGGAGGAAGCCCGGGAGCGGGCCAAGGTGCTCCTGGACCGGGTGGGCCTAGCGGACAAGACCGACGCCTACCCCTCTCAGCTATCCGGCGGCCAGCAGCAGCGGGTGGCCATAGCCCGGGCCCTGGCCATGGAACCGAAGATAATGCTTTTCGACGAGCCCACCTCCGCGCTGGACCCCGAACTGGTAGGGGAAGTGCTGACCGTCATGAAAAGCCTCGCCCAGGGGGGGATGACCATGATGGTGGTGACCCACGAGATGAACTTTGCCCGGGATGCGGCGGATAAGGTGATCTTTATGTTTGAAGGCTCCATTCTGGAAACCGGCCATCCCCGGGATATGTTTACCAACCCGGAAAACGAAAGAACCAGGCAATTTTTACAGAGCGTGCTTTGATCCGCCCCTTTTACAAAGATCTTTAAATCCTCAAAGCAGCCGC
>JAITBG010000005.1 GCA_031283725.1 Treponema sp.
ATCGGAAGCGTGGTTGAACGGCAAGATAATGGTAGCTTTGTTAATCGAAGACTTCATAGCGAAGGCTTCTTTTTCCCCCTAAAATCAGATCGAATACCAGCCGCAGTATATGGCGTGAAACGGCGTTCGTTAATTTGGTATTGAAGGCTAATCTGGGTTTGCGGATACTTGAAGATTACGAGCAGATAGCGAAACGTCTTGAATGTGAAAAACGAAAGCGGGGAATACGGTACCAGATGTGCAAGACCTATTAAGTTAGTGCATATGGGGCTAAACCCCCATTGCCACGGCATTGCCTTCGACAATCGTTTCCGGTTCCCTGTTAACCGTCCGGGTAGTAAAAGGCGAAAAAACGCTCTATTACAGTTGGTGGGTCTATTTCAGGGCGGACATAAAATTGGGCGCCCTGTCTGTGGCGAGTAATGTCGTTGAGTCTGCGAAACTTATTGCCTTTGCGGATTCATGGGCGTTTGCCGGAGAGTTGGACTCGAAGTACTACAAGTTCCCGGTAACGGTAACTTATTCCGATCCGAATAATGTAAAACTTGCGAGCCTGTCTATAGGCGGCAGAGCCGTGACGGATTCCGAACTTGGCACTCCAGACGTGAAAGGGGCAGCAGAAATCGGTCCCGCCCAGAACGGCGGTTCCGTTATCGGCGCGGTACCACAGGAGGCAGCCGGCTCCACCATCAAATACGCCTTGGCTGTCCAGGGTGCCGAACCCGCAGAGGAAGACTGGAAGGAAGTTACATCGGTTTCAAGTCCCTGGGGACCCCCGACGGTTACCTATCCTTCGTTTACCTTCAATAATAATGATGAACTGTGGGTTAAGGTAGCGGACGGTACCCAAACCGTAAAAACCTACAAAATCGTAATTACACTCAAAACCTGGGCCGCAACCGACGCGGTGCTGGACAGCCTCGCCATCAACGGTGATTTCAACTTTATGGATTATAGCTACGGTTACATCGTGTCCGTAACCGACTTTGGAACTCTCAACACGGCGGTAGAATCGGTAGTTGCTGGCAGCTTCGCGGTTGAGGAAGGAAAACAGGGCCTTCCGGCATACGGGGTAACGGGATTGTATGTGAACGCGGTATCCAACAGCAGCGCGGCAATTCACTTTGCGAAGAGCGTAACGGCTCCCACGGAGGAAGCTGACTGGATTCCTTCCACGGGAGCTAACGGCCCCGCCAGTTTTGAATTCATAAACAACGACACCTTCTGGGTAAGGGTTACTGCCGGTACTTTTGTAAACTATTACAAGTTCACCGTTACGGTAACTCCGGCGGCGAGTGCATAGTCAATTTTTTCCATCGGGTTTTTTCGTGCGTACGGAAAAACCCGCGAGGGCGGACGTTGTATAAACGCCGCCCTCTCTTTTTAAGGAGCTTTTTTTATGAACAAATTACGCATAGCATTTGCGGCGTCCCTTGTTATAACGGCTTTGTTTTTATATACAGGATGCCCAGCGGGAACTGAAGATGACGGTTCTACAACATCGGTGCCGGTTTTGGATCATGTGCCGTCCTTTGATATTAACAATTTACCTGACCCGTCATATTGGAACAGTCTGGGCCACATCCATGTATTCCCCGATCTTTTTACCTTTGCGGACGGCAACAAGGTAAAAAAACTGGCGGACTGGGAACGGTAGCGGAAAGAAGTTATCAAAATTATCCAGTACTACGAGTACGGTATTATGCCGTCCATTGGTACGGCGGCGGATCAGAAAAAGGAAGAGGGAGTATTAATAACCTTTGAAAATACCGGCGCGGCCAATACCAAATTTATAGTGGCAAACGGACGGAGGGTGTTTAATTTTACCATTAACACTACGTTGCCGGCAGGATACACCGCAAAGGACAAGGGGCATCTGGGCCTGTACTTCGACAGTTCCGTGACCAATTGGACGGGCGGGACCGCGTCCTTCCCGCTGGCAACCTTCGCGAGGGAAAGCGATGGTTCGGGGGAAGTTCAGGCACTTTTCAGTATTAAAGTCGCGGATCCGAGCGCCTCCTCTGCCAATGTTTCCTACGCCTGGGGTATGAGCGTCATCCTCTCCGCTATGGAAGGCATAGACCTAAACGGGGATGGAGACGTGGGCGTTGATACAAACGGAAACATTGTTGACCAGGAGGAATACGAAACCGAACACGCCTTTACGGGCTGGTACGATCCCCATAAGGTGGGCATTACCGGTTATTCCCGGAACGGTAAAGCCGTGGAATGTATCGCCGCCTTCGCCGAATCCCGGGGCGGTATCCGGGTGGGGCATGTTGCCATTGGTTCCGCCGGTTTGGGCGGTCCCGCTCTGGAACGGTTTCTTTCCCCGGCAGGCTACTATGTAGACGGCCAGCCCGCAGACCCCCTGCCGCCTGATGCCCCCGGCCTCATGAAGTTTGAAAGTATGATAGGCAAGCCCTGGTACATGAAAAAAACAAACAACGGTGACACCACCATAGACGGCCCTGTGGTCATCGCAAGCGCCGGTTCAGCCGATACCTACCGGTACAAAGCCGTCCGCGGATGGTCGCCCTATTTTGAAACTTACGGCTTCTCCCCTACAAACTACGGACAGGTAACTACTCCCTATGTAGGCTGGCAAAACCCTGAAGGCGTAGGGTCGGGAAGCTGGTCAGGCATCCAGAGCCTTTCCGAAGGCCGTAACGAGACGCGGGGCTGGTTCTCCCCCCGGTTTCAGGAGTTTACAGACCTCCACACGGGGCTCGATATTGATCATGTGGTAGGTAACAACGATCCCCTGTATCCGGTAGACGACCCTATTGGCCGCTTTGACTATTACCGCGCAAACTGGGGCCGGCCCAGAAACGGGACGGAGAGCCAAACACCTACTATCGCCGAGCGGGTCAAGAAGCGGATTCCGAATAGGCTGCTGGAGGACTATGTGGCGGGCGAAGCCAGACGGCCCAGACCGGCTTACCAGACAGTATTGCTGCCTCATCCTGACTATACGACTCAAGGGCCAAAGTTCAAACCCATGGATTGGCGTGGTTTGATTGATGAACCTGAAACGCTTGAATGAACCTCCCCGCCGCAGAGCGGCGGGGTATCGAAGATTTCTCCGTGAAATCTTTGTGCATGCGGGGGAACACATCCCCCGCACCCCCAGTAGGAAGCGCCCCAAGGGGCGGGGTATTAAACCCCAAAAGGGCTACGCCCTTTAATAAAGGCGTTTTTTGAATATCTTTCGGCTTACGATTGGACCATAGACCTTCGTCCCTGGCTTACCAGCCAAATTCTTACCAATGACGGGCTTGATGATATTCTAGACAAGATGTTCAGGCTGGCGGATACATCCCTGCGTGACGCGAAATACTGGCAGGATAGCGCCACGGTACAGAGGATTCTGCCCTTCAGGAACAATTTTCTCAAAATACGCGATGCGGGGTCTCTGGAAACCGCCCGGGCCAATTTGAAACAGGTTGTAAACACTGCCCGGACCTCAATGGAATATTGGTTCGGCTCAGGCGGTAATTTTACAACTTCAAAGTTTACTGACGACGCTAAAGCCAACCATCTCTGGATACGGCAGGCCCTGACCGGAGCAAAAGACGCTATGGACAACGGCGGCGATTTCTACTTCCCCGAAAAAACGCCGGAATCACAGGAAGGATCTTCCTGGCCTGCCGCCGGAGATACCGACGCCGCGTATGGAACAAAAATTTATGCGGTGAATATCGACAGTTTCTTTACGCCCGGCGTGTTCAGTCTTACAAATCTTATTGTTTCGGAGCTTGAGGGCAGGGCGCCTTCACTGTATGAAATTGACTGGTACCAGGATAAGTACGGTAACCCCGTATTAACCGGCGACAGAACCCTTGTTACCGAGCCTATTGTTGGTGATGGCGGCAATAGCAATGTTCCTTATGGCTTGTATTCTTTTGAGGTAAATACACAAAACCTTAAAAAATTATTTCCCCGCGGTTATGCGGAATTTGGGAATACCGGACTGTTATGTAAAGTTTTCCCGCATATTCCGCTGTGGCCGGAACAGCCGACATATTTCAAAGGTGAAAATTTGTCGGCCATGAATTTATACAAATACTATCATCAACGGTAGAAGGAGTTAGAAAATATTGAAAGTGAAGAAACTTTCGGGTGTAATGAACGTAATAGCACTGATGTGTTTTATGGTAATCAGCGGCTGTGAACAATCGCCGGAAGACACGCCGCCCCGGTCAAATCCGGAGAGGAAAAAAATTCTGAAGCAGATCGACGATACATGGGAGGAACTGGGATATTCAGAAAAACCCGCCAAATACATCGCCCTTAGCTTTGACGATGGCCCTTCCGCGCAGACCCAGGCGCTCATGGATGCCCTGGCAGAGCAAAAAGTATACGCTACCTTATTTTTAATCGGGAGCAATGTAGACACCCTGCCCGGAATTGTCAGGGCCATACGGGATGCCGGCCACGAGATCGGCAATCATTCCCAGGGGTACGCCAGCATAAATGATCTTACGGTTGGACCGGCAAAATGAAATATGCAAAGCTGTAATGAAGCGATATTCAATGCCACTAATGCCGACGGAGATCCGGTAATCCCGAAATGTTTTCGCGCCCCCGGCCTGAGTACCAGTAAATATCTTTTAACCGCCTGTCTTGAAATGGATTTCCCTCTGGTACATGGCATTATTTGTAACGAAGCTTCTAAAGTGCTTGCTGCCGCGAAAGAATGGGGGATTATTCTTAATCACGATCCAAGCAGCGATTCGGGCGCCGTAGCCGCCGTTCCCGTTTACATCGCGGAACTGAGGGCCCGGGGTTATTACATTGTTACCGTAAGGATTAGTTCAAAAACAACTTGAACAATTAGTTTACTTATGCTATAATGTTTTCATCAAATAAACGAGGGTGAAAACATTGATGGAAAAACGAATTCAACGAATGATGCCTCTATTGGACGAACGACAAAAGCGGTTGTATTTGGCCA
>JAITBG010000032.1 GCA_031283725.1 Treponema sp.
GCTTCGCCTAATAAACAAAAAGAGCCCCGGAAAAACCTTCTCCGGGGCAAAAAAAGGAAAGGAGGAATAGGAAACAGTACCAACCGTTTACCTATCTATTTAAACAATTAGTGGGCAAATAGGTAACATTTTTTTACAGATTTTAGCGCAGCGCCTTCCATTCGGCAATGAAATGTTCGTAGGCTGCGATGGTTGCCGCCATGGTGATATCTCCGACCTCCCCACGGCCAAGCCAGTCCGCTCCGTCCATCACATAGAGGCCCTGGAGTGTCCCTTCCAGATCCGCCGCCGTACAACCGGGGTCTGTTTCCCGGCGCCGTTCCAGGCCCCGGATTTCTTGGTCAAAGGTTTTTATGTACAGGGTGTCCCGCCAATCGGCGCTCATTTCAGTTATCTTCATAGGTAATGACGCGGGTTATTGTTGTTTCCGCCTCCGGTACCAGGCGCCCAAAACGGCGGACAAAGGAAACTTCCCTCCGCTCCGTCCAGTTCCCCCGCATGTCCAGAATATAGTCATATCGTATATCCAATAGCTGGGGCTCCGGCGTGTCACCGGTTAACACCCCGGTTAACCGGATCAGAAAGCCGTTTTCATCCCATTGCAGGGTATAGTTTTCCCCGGGCCGCTCCCAGTACCGGGGCTGGGCCGCTGCGGTATAGAGAGCTGTTACGGTGGTTTCCGGGGCGCTCAGGCCGCTTATACGCCCAGCGCTATTATACTCGTATGTCAGCACGGCTTCCCCTTGATCGGAACGGCTATCCGCAGAAATAAGCCGCTTCTTTCCTTCCACTTCCCGGTATTCCAGGGAAAAGAAAGCCTGAGCCAAACCATCGGGATCGTACCAGGTTTCATTCACCCGCCGGTCCAGGTATTCCGGGGCCACGAAGTACCAGGTTCCTTCAATGTTGATCCGCGCCAGGGAAGGCGCTTCCCCGTTGTATTGAAGAAACTCAAACTCCCAAGGGTCCGGAGAGACAGGGTTCTCCAGGGTGATTTTTCTGATAAGCCCCGGATTCATAGGATCGTAAACCACCGCCGCTTGATAAAACGTTCCGTTAAGGCAGAAGGGGAGTTCCAGGAACCGGCCCCGGGCATTTCGGGTGATGCGGTACTCCGGATTGGCGGCATCTACATCCGTTTCCGCCCCGCCGGCACCGCCCGGAGCCGCGTCTAAAAACCCCGCCGGCAGGGTTAGGATGAGGGAAAGGGCTCCGCCCGAGATAAGGGTAAAACCATCCGGGGGCATGGCAACAGGCCAATCGGGCCGCCAGAAAATTTCGCCGGAAAGGACGGCGTCCAGAAGGAGGCTCAGGGGGAAGGGGCCGGAAGCGTCCGTATCCGCAGAGGCGTCATGTTGCGGGGCGGCCTCCTGTCCCGGCAGGACGGAAAAAACCATAAAAAAAAGGAACGCAAAAAGAGGACACCGGGGCTTCATAAAGATAGTATATAAAAAGAAGAGTGAAGAGACAATATGAAGTGCCCTCCGGTTAAAAGCCGTGGGTTTACTATGTACGGTATTGGACGAGCGGAAAATACAGCCCTATGAAAAGACGGACAGCGATGTGGTAGGGACGTGGGAAAGTACCGACGAATTCGCCCATACTTAAGGCGCCTGACGGCGAATCATTCGTTCGTTGCCTGACCCTTGCCAGAAGACTGCGGTTCTCCGTTCATTTCACTATTGTATTCATTATTTCCATCATCTACTGATTTAGGAGAAATGATTTTTAAGATTGTTGTTTGAAGGCTATTGGCAAAAGGCATATCATATCAGATGTGGGTGTGAGGAGAAAAACCGCGCGGGGCCTTTGGTCTGCCCATCCGATACGCGTGTATCCTGCCTGGTTCGCGCGGCCAGCGCTATTGTAAACAAGCGAATTTACCGCCATACTCTTAGTAAGGGAATTATCCAAGGAGTGGTTATATGAAGCGTTCCGGTAGATATAGCGGACATCCGGTCCCTGTCCGACGGCTATTTACACTAATATTGGTCCTGTTTCCCCTGCTCACAGGACATTTAGTCCCGCTCTTCCCGCAGGTTGATTCTGAGGAATTGGCGGAAGGGCAGTACTCCGTCGAATTTTTTAACTATGAAGGGCCTCAGAACCGCATCGAAACCCGGGGACAGATCCGTGGTATAGGGTTTACCGCAGGCCAGGCTATACGCGCCGGGGCCGGAAACGCCGGGACTGCGGATCGGTACTTTGTGATCCATTCGGTGAGTGCCCCTGAGGGCGCCAAACTTGACGCGGACATCATGGGACTTGGGCCAAATGTGGGGGTGGACCATATCCGTAACCTCCGGCTGATCATTCAGGGTTACCTGGAAGGGGCCTATGCTTATGGCGAACAGGATGCGGCGCTCTTAGCTCAATACATCACCATCTACAATGCGGTATTCCGCTCAAACTGGGATTTCTGGAACTCCAGGTATAAAACCCCGGTAATAAGCAGCTTAACCCGGGATAAGGCGGGGCTTTCCACACGGTATGACCAATGGCCGGGGCAAGCCCTGATAGTGATCCCCCTCCAAACCGCGGTTGCCGGTTCCCTCAGCGCCATAGACACCGGTACGTTGACCGAAGGGGAAGTGATCGACGAGCTGCGGAAGGCCGACGATCGCGGTATTCCGGAACGGCGGGACATGGTAGATATTAAGGAACGGGAAGCCGACCAGGCGGAACAGAGAGCCGCCGACCAGCGCCGGGACGCCGCCAGGGAAGAACAGGCTATTACCCAGGAGCGGCAGCAAAATGTCCGGGAACGGCAGCAAATTGAGGAAGACCGCAGGCAAGTCCAGGAGGACAGGGATGCGGGAAAAATAAGCGAAGAGGAATCCAAAGAGGCGGAAGAGAAACTTGCCGCCCGGCAGGCGGAGACTGACGAGAAGGAAGAGGAACTGGCCCGGCGGGAAGAAGCCCTGGAAGAGACGCAGGAGGAGGCCCGAAAATCCGAAGAATTTGCGGAACAGAAAGCCGCCGAAGCCCAGGAGGAGCGGCAGCAAATTGCCCAGGATCAGCAGGACCTTATCAATCAGGAAGCCGATCAGGAACCCGCAGGAATACTGGGCATGAGTTTAATAAGCGCCGATTCCAGTTTAGGACGGCTTGTCAGGGTGGAACCCAATTCAGCGGAGGTGCTTAGATCTTCCGCGATGAACACCATCAATGCCCGGACCCTCACCATTGTCGATGGAAAAATCCTGGCGGTGGCCGGGGAAAATCGGGGGAACAGTGCCATACGGCTCGTGGAGATCAACCCAGGCAGCCTTGAGATGGCCGAACAGGGTGATGATGATATTCATCCCCAGAGCATCCTCTGGGTAAACGGTTCGGATATCTACGCCATCACCACTTCCACCGACGGCATTTTCCTGGGCCGGTACAACACGGACCTCGCCCGGCAAGCCCGATCAACTGTGATGGTACACCCCTTCGCCACAGTAACGTTCCAGAACGATGTGATCGTTACTCAGAACACCGAGGGTCAGGCGGTGATTCTCAATGCCCGGGACCTGACCCAAAGGAAATAGTGTGCAAAATGTAACGCCGAGAATGGTGTCAAAGTTTCTGAATCCCCTGACGGTGATTCTGGTTATTGCGGGGATCCTGGTGGTAGCATTACTGGGAACCAGTGTTTATATTGTGGACCAAACCGAAGAGTCGATAATAACCCGGTTCGGAAAGTTCCACAACATAAGCGGGCCGGGGCTCCATTTCCGCCTGCCCTTTGGCATAGACAAGCAGTACATAGTGAACGTCACCTCCGTACAAACCGAGCAGTTCGGCTTCAGGACATTGACGAGCGGAGTCAGTTCCACCTACTCAAACCTCACCAACGAATCTACCATGCTCACCGGGGACCTCAATATTATTGAGGTGGAGTGGATCATCCAGTACCGTATCACCGACCCGAAGGCATGGGTGTTTAATGTGATGGAGAAAACTGAAACCATCCGCGACGTATCCCGGTCGGCAATCAATATGCTTGTGGGGGACCGGGCCATCATGGACATTATGGGCAGCCAGCGGAGCACCATTGAATCCGAGGCCGCCGCTTTTATGAACGAAACATTCCGGGGTTACGACCTGGGGATCGACGTGATCGCCGTAAAGCTCCAGAATATCGATCCCCCTGCGGGGGTCCAGGAGGCATTTGACGACGTGAACAAAGCCGAGCAGGATCAGAACCGGCTTATAAACGAAGGCCAGCAGGCCTATAACGCGGAGATCCCCCGGGCCAAGGGCGAAGCGGACCGCCTGATCCAGATAGCCCAGGGTTATGCGGCGGAGCGGGTCAACCGGGCCAACGGCGACGTATCCCGTTTTAATTCGGTATACGAAGAATACCGAAAGGCTCCTGAGGTAACCCGGCGGCGGCTCTACTATGAGATGATGGAAGAGGTGTTTAAGGATGATACGGAAACGGTTATCATCGACCGGAACTTTAACAATTTTCTCCCCCTGCGGGATTTAAACGCGGCCCGGCCAGGCCCCCAAGGAGACCGTTAATGAAAAAAGCGCTTTTAATCCCCATAATCATCGCGGTAATAGTAATCGGAATCCTGTGGGCCGGCCCTTTATACATTATTGATGAAGGCGAACAGGCGGTGATAGTCCAGATGGGCAGGCTGGTAAACGTGATCACCGAGGCGGGACTTCATGTAAAGATCCCCTTTATTGAAGAGGTAGTACGTTACCCCAAGCGAATCATGGCCTGGGACGGTGAACAAAAAAGTATGCCTACCCGGGAAAAACAGTATATATGGGTGGATGCCATTGCCCGATGGAGAATCTCGGACCCGCAGAAATTTTACGAATCCATCTCCACCATCAGCGGCGCTTATTCCAAGCTGGCGGAGGTTATCGACTCCGAGGTGCGCACCGTGGTGGCCGAAAACTACCTTCGGGAAACGGTACGGAATTCCAACCTTATCCTGGAGCAGCCCGAAACCGCCGACAGTCTTGGTATCGGGGACGGCATCGGCGAGGCGGAGATTCCCACGCTGATCCAGTCTTCCGGCAGCAAAGAACCCATACTCCGCGGCCGGCGCCAGTTGGCGGAGGAAATCCTGGAGCGATCTCGCAGGATGGTCCCCGAATACGGCATTGAGCTCATCGACGTGGTAACCCGGCAGATCCGCTACTCCGACGAATTAACCCAGAGCGTCTACGCCAGGATGATCAAGGAGCGGAACCAGATAGCCCAGGCTTTCCGGTCCGATGGGGAAGGTAAAAAAGCGGAGTGGCTGGGGCGCATGGATAACGAGCGCCGGTCCATCCTTTCCGCGGCCTACGAAAAAGCCGAGACCATCCGTGGAACCGCGGATGCGGAAGCCGCCCGTATCTACGCCGAAGCCTATAACCGGGATCAGAACTTCTTCGACTTCTGGCGGGCGGTGGAGTCCTACAGGACCACGATCCCCAACTTTGACAAGACCCTTTCTACGGATATAGATTATTTCAGATACCTCTACTCTCCCCAGGGACGGTAAGAAGAAAAGCAGTTAAGGAGGAAATATAGGATGATGAGAAAAACAAAAGTCGCACCGTTTGTTCTATCAGTATTACTGTTGTTTCCTTTTGCTTCAGAAAATTTATATGCCGATACGCTCAGTTATAATGAATATATCAACCGGGGGATACTTTACGCGGATCAGAAAGAATACGATTCGGCAATCGGGTATTACAACCAGGCAATCCGGCTGAACCCCTATTTGCCCGAGGCATACAATAACCGGGGTTCCGCCTACGCTATTAAGGGTGAATACACCTGGGCACTGGCGGACTTTACCGAGGCGATCCGGCTTAATTCAAACTATACCTTTGCGTATAATAACCGGGGGCTGATCCATATTGAGAAGGGCGACTATGAACGGGCCATAACCGACTTCAGCCGGGCTATCAGCATCGACCCAGGCTATGCCAAGGCTTTCCGCAACCGCGGAGACGCCTGGATGCAGAAAGGAGAGTACCATAAGGCAATCAGCGATTATGATCATGCCATATTGCTTTCCCCGGACTATGCCAAGGCTTACGGCAGTAGAGGCAACGCCCGGGCCAACCTGGGGGAATACGACAGGGCCGCCGCGGATTACAACCAGGCTATCAGTATTAATCCAAATTACGCGGAGGCCTACATTAACCGGGGTAATATTTATTACGACATAGGTTATACGAAGCAGGCGCTGGAAGATTATATCCGGGTACTGGACATCGATCTGCGATACGGCCCGGATCTGGCCAAAGCCTATACCAACCGGGGTCTTGCCCACAATAACATGGGAGAATATCAGCGGGCCCTGACGGATTATAATGAGGCCATCAGGCTCAGGCCGAATCTGGCGGCGGGTTTTAGACACCGGGGGGTGACCTACGTCAATCTTGGAGAGTACGATCTTGCCATCGAAGATTTTTCCCGCGCCATCATGCTCAATCCGAATTATGCCCTGGCCTATATCAGCCGGGGTAAGGCCTATTCCCAAAAGGGATTGTATGATCAGGCCCGGATCGATTATCATCAAGCCGTAAGGATCAATCCGAAATACGGGGCGATTTATTACTAAAAGAAACGGAGAGATAAATGATGAAACGTCTTACAGTTTTAATTATTGTTTTCGGAATCGTTTTAAACACGGTGTATGCACAGAATATCGATAAGACACGGTATAAAGAAATCAGCCTTACGGACTACAAGGCGGCGGGACTGGTCATGGAACGAAGCGACACCGAACTGTTTAAACTGACGGTCAAATTTTTACTCCAGGCCGCAAACAGCGTTGCCATCCAGGATAACGAAAATAACCTGCAACGTTTTGTAAGTGAAAAGACGCTGAATTTTGAGCGGGGTCAGGAAATTGTTCTATACGTCCGCGCTACCCATTCCCCCGAGGGCTTCTGGGAAACCGAGACCATAGATTTGGCCGAGAAAAAAGATTAGCGGACCCCCAGCCACCGGTTGATCAAAGAGCGGGCAACCGATCCGTTGCCGGGTAAGGCAGGGAGTTTGTCCCTGGAAAACCAGCGGGCGTCGAGAATTTCCTTTCCGTCGGGCTTAGGTTCCCCGCTTACATGTCTGGCGCTAAACCCCAGCATCAGGGAGTTCGGAAAGGGCCAGGGCTGGGAAGCTTCGTATTGAATCCTATTCACCTGTATCCTAACTTCTTCCTGAATTTCCCGGTTAATAGTAGATTCCAGGCTTTCTCCGGTCTCAACAAACCCCGCAATCAGACTGTATATCCCATCGGCAAAATTAGCATTGTGGGCCAACAGAGTCTCATCCCTGTCGTTGGTGATCAGTACGATAACCGCCGGTGAGATGCGGGGAAATTCCTGCCTGCCGCAGACAGGGCATACCCTGGCAAGCTCATTGGGAGCATCCCCGTTAAGGCCGCCGCAGCTACCGCAATAGACGGATTCTCTCCGCCACTGCATGATGTGGTAAGCCCTGAAAAGGAGGCCCTCCGGGCTGTCCACGGTAACCATCCCTCCGGCCGCGGCGGCGAGGGTCTGCCGTATGGGGGCGCTCCGCCAGCCCTTTGGCAGCTTGCCTTCCCTGTCCAGCATAAGGGCCGTCATGACGCCGTTCCTATCCACCCGGGGTATTTCGGCATATCCCGCGGAAGGCCAGGTTTCAGGACCACCAAAGGCGTCAAAGACAAGGGAACGGGAAAGGGAATTAAAGGCCCGTGAATTATCCACATTATCGGGTAATATCAGGTTAGCCCCCTGGAAAACATAGGCCCCCGTCTCTCCGTCCATCATGGTCATGATCACCTCCTTTGGAAAGTATATTAACCCAAAATAGGGTGTTGTACAACTTGAAGGATAATGCCGGAGGATTTATAGTTATATTAGGAGGTATCTATGAGCATAATCATCTATTTGGAAACATTACCCCTTAATGAGATCACCAAATACGAGGCGGGAAACCCAAGAAACGGCGTATCTTTCATAGGATACCCCCGGCAGCATCCTTCCGACGTAAATAAATTCATCCTTATACATGATCCCCTGGGGGACAATCCGAAAATTTTCGAGTTTAAAAGGGAGGATCTCCTCTTTATGGAGAATTTTCCTTCGGTGGTTACCGAGACCGGAGAGGGTGTGCCTCTGGTAAAACTGTGGATACGCAAGGGCGCCCATGGGGTGGTCCTGGAGCCCTTTGAGGTGGATGATTCTCCCCATTTTTCTAATACCAATAAAACCAAAGATCTGCGGGAATATTTCCTACGGACAGACAAGCGCTGACCCGTGGACCCTCCCCTGCCCCGATACTTTAGCTCTTCCGCCTCAACTCCGCGCTCTCTGGAATGCTGTCTCTGTCCCCGGCGATGCCTTATCCCCCCCGGCGCCTCCGGCCGCTGCGGCGTCCGGCAAAACCGGGGAGGGTTTCCCACCCTCCCCTTCTACGGCTACGTCACCGCCCTGGCTGAAGACCCCATCGAAAAAAAACCCCTCTACCATTTTCGCCCGGGCTCGCCAATCCTGTCCCTGGGCTTTGCGGGCTGCAACCTCCACTGCCCTTTCTGCCAGAACTGGCATATATCCCAGCTTGGAAAGGTCGCCGACACGGACATCAACGGCCGACATCTTTCACCGGAACAGGTGGTAACCTTAGCCCGGGAGCGCCTCTTTTCCCAGATCGCATACACTTATTCTGAACCGCTTATACACATTGAATATCTCCTGGACTGCATGGCCCTATGCCACGGGGAAGGGATTGCCAATGTTCTGGTCAGCAACGGCTGTATCAATGCTGAACCTGCGGCGGAAATCCTGACTCTCACGGATGCCGCCAACATAGACCTCAAGTGCTTTTCCGAAGAGACTTCCGAAAAGATTCTGGGGGGAAAACTGGGAACCGTGCTGAGTTTTATTGAGGCGGCTTATACCGCGGGGGTACACCTGGAAATAACGACCCTCATTGTTCCATCCCTTAACGACAGTGACACCGAGACCAGGGGCTGCGCGGAATTCATCGCCGGCATTAACCGGGAAATTCCCTGGCATCTTTCCGCCTATCACCCGGACTACCGCTATGAAGCGCCGCCCACAAATCCCACGGCGCTTTTGAAAATCGCCCGCATGGGCCGGGAGTACCTTTCCTACGTATACACCGGAAATATTCCCGGGGAAAGCAATGATACGCCCTGCCCCAACTGCGGCGCAACGTTAGTATCGCGCCGGGGCTATAGGGTTGACAATGGCGGTTTAGCCCTGAAACAAATTAACGGAAAACAAGTTTACTGCTGCGCCAAGTGCGGGGAAACAGCCCCGGTGAGAAGGTGAAGACAAAGAAGAAAAACCGCGGAAATACAGAATTCCCGGACACAGGGGGCACAAAATTATTTTAAGAGTATTCCCAGAACAGCCGCGAAGGCCAGGACTGCCAGGACGTAGGCCCAGATTGGCAGAGATCCCGCGGGAAACTTTGAGGGGGGATTTTTCCGCGGTTTTGGGGCTGGGGTTTTTTCGGAACTGTCCGCGGTGTAACCGCAGACAGGGCAGCCGGCGGAAAAAAGGCTTTCTTCCCCTTGAAAACCGCAGGCAGGGCAGAGTATGTTGGCGAAGGATCGCCCGCACTTAGGACAACTTTTTGTATTTCTCTTAACCTCGGCGCCGCAATGTTCGCAAAAAAACCGGGCGCCCATGACATCGGTTAGGAGTTGGCCGCCTGGGCGCTGCTTGCAGCGGAGTTTCCCGCGCAGGCTCCTGATTGGGCGGCGGCACAGCCGGTACAGCCGGTTTCGGCGGGTTTTGCGGGGGTTTTTGAGGACGGGTCTGAGCCGCCGGCGCTTTTTTTGGATTTATCGGTTACGTAAAAACCTGAACCCTTAAATATAACGCCGCCCCCGCCGTTAATTACCCGGCGTATTTCCTTACCGCACGTGGGGCATACCTCCAGGGGATCATCTTTCATACTCTGGGTAATTTCAAAAGAACTACCGCAGCTCCTGCATTTGTATTCATAGGTCGGCATGTATCATTTTCCTTACTATTGTAAATATAACTTAAATCTAAGGCTACGATTTCAAAATTTGACATTTTGAAATCGCCCCCATCTATTTGTTGGAGGCAAATAATGAAAGGAAAAGAAAAAGTATTGGTTGTTCTGTTTGTAGTTCTGATCGTTTCTCTGGCGGCCTGTAGGGGAACCAAAGCTGACGGCGTACAGAAAACTTACACCATTGCCACGGTTGTAAAAGACATGTCGGATCCATGGTGCCTGCGCCATGAAGAGGGTGTCCTTGAATTTGCAAAAGCAACTGGCCTTAGCTGCTATGTGAAAGGTCCCCCTAAGACTGATTCGGCTCAACAAATTCAGGTCATGGAAGAACTTATTGCCCAAAGTATTGACGCCCTTTGTGTCGTTCCTATTGATCCGGAGGCATGCGAACCTGTATTAAAACGGGC
>JAITBG010000035.1 GCA_031283725.1 Treponema sp.
ATCGGGATAATACTCCAAATAAGCATTACCACGGTCTTAAAAGTGCTTAAATCGACAAAATATCAGATAAAACCGAAACAAACCCACTATGATTGCCTTGAAATAGATGAGTTTTGGACGTATGTAGGGAAAAAGAAGAACAAAGTGTGACTTATTTACGCATATTACCGGGGAAGCGGGGAAATAGTGGCGTCGAACCAGAGGTTCGCTGTATGGGGGGAAACGGGATTTAAAGACGGCGCAAAAGCTGAGGGAGAGGATAAAACGGCTGGGGATAAGCTATGACATGGTAGCAACGGATAATTGGGACAGCTTTCTTTCGGCGTTTTGGGAAGACAACCACGAAGCAGGGAAAGAGTACAGGGTAGGGATAGAAGGGAACAATTGCCGGTTGCGGCATCGGATCAGGCGGACATTTCGCAGGACTTGTTATTTTTCCAGGAAACTGTTCAACCACAGGAAAGCGTTAGATACGGCTTTCTTTTACATCAATTATGGTTTTGTTTGAGAACTCATCATACTTTCTGGATCACCTCCAAATATTTATTCCCGTTTCTTTCGCTTTAATTAATCCGTCCGTTTTCTTTATATTTCCAATATCATATATATCAGTAATATCGCCGGGCGAAACAGCCATGATATTATAACAGTTTGCTTATACATTATTTGTTCCATCTTCCTTCGATTAAATCATTGCTTTTTCGTAACTGTTCACGGGCCATATATATGGTTACACCATCAATATATGCGCTACATATAGTTGTATAGAAATAATAGTATACTATATATGGGAATACCCATGAACGGTTACGCTTTTTTTAAAACAGCCGGAATAGACTGACTGAACAACATCATAACATATCCAAGTATTCTCTGGCCTTAATAAGAAAATCCGACCAGTCCAGCACCCCATCTGTAACATTTTCCAATTCGTTTTCTATGTTGATAAAAATACGGCCTTGTATTGTATTCTTAATCAAGAATATTGCGATTATTCTCAAAGAGTTCGTGCGAAAAAGTTCGATTGGGAGATCTTTCACTAGACAAGAGTTGCTTTAATTCATTGATAAAATTATCATACCGTAGATTTTAGTCAAATCCCATAAAATAACTTGAAATGCTTCATCTATTATATTTTGCTTCTATCTTCGCTGTTCATACCGCGGGTAGTCATGGTTCAGCTTAACACGGCTAACGGCGCGGCGGCATTCATGCGCCGCCGCCTTGGGAAAATTTCAGAATGGCTATCCTTTTACCGCTCCGGCTGACATGCCGCGGATAAGATATTTTTGAGCAAACACCAGGAAGAGAATCGTAGGGATGGTCGCGATTGTCGAGGCTGTCATTAGGGCGGGCCAGTCCGCGGTAAATTGGAGTACAAATTTTTGCAGCCCTAGGGTCAGCGTGATGTTCTTGTCGCTTCGCAGCAGAATAGACGCCAGGGTATACTCCCCCCAGGAGTTGATGAAAGTGAAGATACCGACGGTGGAGATACCAGGCATGGAAACAGGAATGATGATCCGCAAAAAAGCCGTAAATTGGGTGCAGCCGTCTATCATGCCCGCCTCTTCCAGATCAAAGGGGATGGAATCCATAAAACCCTTGATCATCCAGATTGAAAAGGCGAGATTGACGGTAGTATAGGCCAAAACGCAGCCAAACAGGGTATCGACAAGATTTAAGGCGGTAAAGATGACGAAAAGAGGAATAAGCAGCAATATCGCGGGAAACAGTTGAAGCATAAGGAGCAGGACGGAGTATCCTGAAAATATCCCGCCCTTAAAACGGGAAAGCGCGTAACCGGCAATTACCGCGATAATTACGCAGCATATTGTAGCGGATACCGCGACAATAACACTGTTTAGAATGTTATGGGGAAAATCGGTCCGCATCCAGACCCGAATAATATTATCGAGGCTTATCCTTTGGGGAAGAAACGCGGAACCGCCCAATGCTTCAGCCCTGGTCTTAAATGAAACCGAAACCATCTGAAAAAAAGGAAAATCAACGATAATAATAATCATTGATAACCCGATATAGGTTAACGCGTCTTTGATTGTTTTTCTGTTCCTCAGTCTCATGAGTTTCCCTTTTTATTTGCTTGCCCGTAATACGCGCATATAGATCAGCGCGAGGAAGAGAAGAAGTACCAGCATAAGGGCGGAAATCGCCGACGCGTATCCCAGTTGGGAACGGAAAAACGCCGTATAGTAGGAAAGGATAGGCAGGATAAAGGTGGCGTTCGCGGGTCCGCCTTTGGTCAGGAGGTATATATTCTCAAAATTGTTAAATGTCCAGATAAACATCAGCACCGTACTTATCAGGGTAACATTTTTCAGCATGGGCAGTGTGATATACCGGAAAGAACGGAAAAATCCCGCGCCGTCGATGGAGGCCGATTCGTAAAGCTCGTCGGGAACGCCCTGCATGCCGGAAAGAAGCACTATTGTCATAAAAGGGAATGATTTCCACGCCCCCGTAAAGCAGACGACCAGACGGGCCAGGACGGGATCCGCTAGGAAGAGTATCGGTTTATCAATAAAACCCCAGCGGCGCAGGACGAGATTAATAAATCCAAGCTGATCGTTTAAGAGCCATGTCCAGTTTGTGGCCGCGACAACCGGAGGTATGATCCAGGGGATAAGAATCATGGCCCGGAAAAAGCCGCGGAGTTTTATATCCCGGTTTAAGAGCAAAGAAAAACACATGCCTAAAATATAGGACAGAAAAACTACCGCGAAGGCATATCCCAAAGAAAATAGTAATGTGCCGCGGAACTCAGAATCGGCCGTTAAAATCCGGATAAAATTATCCGCCCCGTTGAATCTTGCCGCCTTTGGACGGCGCAGACTGTAACTCATAAAACCGAGCGAAATGCCCCGTATTAGCGGATAAATACTGATTGCGGCAATAAGCAGAGTCGCTGGAAAAAGCAAACGGTACCCCAGGCTGTTATTTTTCAACTTCAATCCAAAAAAACGTTTTGAATCCACGGCGGGACCTCCTTTAAAATACCGTAATTTCTCGTAACGCCGATAACCTCAGGCGGAATTCGGCGCGGGGCCGAGGGGCATTTCTAAAAACACGCGGATTTAGAAATACCCGAAACGGGGAAACCGCGGACTTTACCTATCGAATTCGGCCCAGGCATCCAGCATAATATTCTGTACTTCCCGCTGAATGGCTTCATAATCAGGATTTCTGGCGCAGGCTTTTACCAAGCCGATCATGGGCATCGCTTCGCCTTCAATAACCGAGAAAGGCAGGTAGATATTCGGCGAAGGATAGACCACGGTTACTATTGAAGGGAGCGCCAACTCGGAAACCTGCTTTTTCTGCCAGGAGTTGGTAAAGTACGGGTCGGACCGGTAGCTTATCCGGGCGGGAATGGAGGTAAGCAGTCCGCTAGTCCAAAGGGAAAGTTCATTTTCCAAGAGCCATTTGATAAAGCTGTAGCACGCCTGGGGATCCTTGGTCTGGGAAAAAGCCCCGATGCCGTTTACCCAGGTGTAATACTTGGCGGTACCGCTCGGCCCGGACATCGGGGGCAGTATGGCGGCGTTCGCGTCAATATTGGGGAAATCCCCCAGTTCCATCATGCCGTGGGAATACATAGCCGCTTTACCCGCCTGAAACAGTTTTTCCGCGTCGGATCCTTTGTATGCCGCGATGCCGTCAGGAACATAGCCCTTGACGTACAGGGTATTGATGAACTTCAGAACTTCCGTGACTTTCGGGTTGGTATAATCCGGCCTGCCGTTCACGTCGGTAACGCCCGCGTCATTTTGAACCAGGAAGGTGATCAGCGACTGTAGTCCGTTATAGTCGCCGCCGCCGGGGAATACGATAGGAAATACGTCAGGCGGAAGCGCCCGCTTCAGCTTCTCGCAGACATCCAAAAACTCATTCCAGTCAGCCGGCGGTTTTGTGATTCCGGCCTGTTCAAAATAATCGGTACGGTACATAATCTGTCGGGTATCCAGATTCCAGGGCAGGCCGTAATGTTGTCCTTCATACAAGTACAGATTGAATACCGCTTCGGAAAGATCGTTCAGAATAGGATTATTCTCTTTTTTCCATTGCTCTACAATGGGTTCCAGCGAAAGGCCTTCCCCCATTTCCGCGTATTGTATGGGCTGCATAAACGCTCCGGTCGCCACATCCGGAGCGGAGTTGGATGTTACCGCCGTGAGAAATACCTGATAGAAGTTGTCCCAGGGAATAAGCTGAAGGGTAACATGAATATTGTCTTTGTTTTCCGCGTTGAAGCGTTCAACAAGGGTCCGCATCGCGGGAGGATACGAGGCGGCGGGACCCCACATCATATCCCAGAAAACAATTTCACGGGCCGTTTGTTTGTTATCGCCCGCCGTCGTATCGGACTTTTTTTGACACGCGGCAAAGGACAATAGGGCAAGTACCGCTAAAATAAACACGACGGTTCCAAAATGACAGACTCTTTTCCACATAGAGACCTTCCTTAGATAAAACTATATTTTAAAACAGTATACGGACCGGAATGGGGAGCGGCTTACCAATTATTATCCAGACTGCTCAAAAATTGCTCTTTTTCGCGTTTTTTCCAATTTGGCGGATATTAAACCCGGTGGCGTTTCGACAGCGCGTCATAATTGCTGTCGAAATTGTTGCCGAAACCAGGGGCGGGGGAATGGCCGCATTCGCGCCGGTAATCCCGGGGAGTAAAGCCCGTCATCGACTTGAATACCCGGTTAAAAGTTTGTAGCGAATTAAATCCCGAACGAAAGGCCACATCGGTAATCGTCATCTCCGATTCAATGAGGTAGCGGCAGGCAAAATCGACCCGCGTCTTGACCAGATACGAATGAAACGAATAGCCCGTATGCTTCTTGAAAAACCGGATAAAATAAAATTTATTCAGGTTAAACGTGACCGCCGCGTCTTCCAGGGTAAGGTCCGGGTTATCAAAATTTTTGTATATAAAGGCCCGGATCTGTTTTGCCCGGGAAGACGGAATTTCAACCGACGAGCGGGGACTTTCGCGCAGGATCAGCAGCATAAGCTCGTATAGTTTTGACTTTACCGCGAGTTGATAACCAATCTCCTTCCCTCGGTATTCGCTGAATATTTCCCGCGGCAGGGTCTGTAAATGGGTATAAACGGCGTCCGGCATTGTTTTGTTGTCGATTACCGGATTATGAAAAACAATGTCCCGCACATTGACGAAGTCCTCGCCGAAAAACGCCATATCAAACTGCATCCCTAAGATCGCCGTACCGGGGGTTTCGTCAAAAAAGCCATGAATCGCCCCGGAATTTACCATGATTAGGTGCCCGGCGGCGGCATCGTGGATCGTCGTCAATTGAAACATACATTCCGCCTTTGACGATATACACCATTTCAAAACAATCATGCCAATGGGGCGGGAACACGGCGCTTTCGCTTTTCCAGGTGAGAAACGGAAAGGCAATCTCGAATTGTTTTTTTTCTCGCGGCGAATTGCTCATGGCAAACGTATTGGCAACTGTCCAAGGACCGGCTGTCTTAGGGGTATCCCGGCGCCTGCCTCAAGGCGGACCCGTCTAAAAGCCACGGGAAAATCTTAAAAAGATTTTTCCCCCCAGGGGCCCCATTTGAATACAACCATTTTACACCTCCCGGCCAGCTTGTCAAGAATTCTCACGATGGTTTCGCGCCCGGTCCTTGCGGTTTTCCCTGGTTCGAATTGGGTTTGGACTATTCTTCCCGGATTGGGTGGCGCTGAAAAGTTATCTATAATAGAAAAAAGATGCCGGAGAAAACCGCCTGGCCTAAACCGCCGCCGCGTCCAGGGCGGCCTTGATTTTCGCCGGGTCTCCCCGGTTTTCTTCTATAAGCGCCCGGACCTTTTCGTAACCCAGATGGGGGACGTAGGCCGCCGCGAAAGCCCAGGAGTCGTTCAATAGCTGGGCGCAGCGCTCCGGTTCGGCCCGGAGGAGTTCCACGCATCTTGATCGGAACACGGGGACGGCCCGGCAGAGGAGGGAGAGGCTTTCCAGGAGAGCGTCGGCGATGAGGGGAGAAAAGGCGTTGAGTTCAAACTCCCCCAGGGCGGCGGCGGCGGTAACGGCGCTGTCGTTGGCCATCACCTTGAGGGCCGCCTGGACAGTCATTTCGGGAATGACCGGGTTCACCTTGCCGGGCATGGCGCTGCTTCCCGCCTGCATGGGGGCTAGGGTGATTTCCCCGATACCCCCACGGGGACCTGAGTTCATGAGCCGAAAGTCCTGGGATATTTTCATCAGATTGACCGCCAGGGCCTTGAGCAGACCAGAGACTTCCACAAAGACATCGGCGTTTTGGGTGAGGTCCATGGGGTATTCCGCGGCGGCCAGGCCCATGCCGGTGAGTTCTCTTAGTTCCTCGATGACGGTAAAGCGATACTTCCGGAAGCGGGGGTCCGGGGCAAGGCCCACCGCGGCGCCTCCCAGGTTCACCTGCCGGAGGCGTTCCTCGATTTTGTAAAGCCGCCACCGATCCCGGGCTATGGCCTGGGCATACGCGCCGAATTCCGCGCCCAGGGTAACGGGGACCGCGTCCATGAGTTCGGTGCGGCCCAGCTTGGGGATATCCCGGAATTCCTGTTCCTTCCTCTGGAGGGCTTCCTGGAGGGCGGCGCAGGCTCCACTGAGTTCCCGCAGGAGTTCTATGGCGGCAATCCGCAGGGCCGTGGGGTAGACGTCGTTAGTGGATTGGCCCCGATTCACGTCGTCCAGGGGATGGATGATGTCGTAACGTCCGGGGGCCTCCCCAAGGATTGTCAGGGCCAGGTTGGCGATGACTTCGTTGACGTTCATGTTGGTGGAAGTTCCCGCCCCGCCCTGGAGGGCGTCCACGATGAACATGGCGTCCGCCTCCCCCGCCAAAATCCGGTCGCATGCCTGGATGATGGCCCTATAGACTCCGTCCCCGCCGGAGGACGCCGGGGTTTTGAGTTTTTCGTAGGTTCGGGCGGCGGCCTTTTTTATCGTAACCATCGCGTAGATGAGCCGCCGGTTCGTTCTCCGGTAGTCTAGGGCGAAATTGTCCCGGGCCCTGAGGCTTTGAAGTCCGTAGAGGGCGTCTTCGGGGAGGGCCGCCTCGCCCAGACCGTCTTTTTCTATCCGCATCCTAGACCCCGCTTTCCGGTTCCAGTTCCGCCAGGATGTGGGGGAACATGGCGACGCTCCGGGGGAGGATGCCCTGGATATAGGCGATAAGGACGCCGTAGTTGGTCATGGGCGTCCCTTGATCCTCGGCGCGGCGGTGACGGTACTTCATGTCCCGTTCGTTCAGCATACAGCCTCCGCAGTGGACGATAAGCGTATACCCCGAAAGGTCGTCGGGGAATTCCGTCCCCGAGGTAAGAACAAATTCGGGGGTTTTGCCCGTATAGTTTTTGATCCACCGGGGGAGTTTAACCGCGCCGATGTCATCGCACTGCCGGTGGTGGGTGCAGCCTTCGGCGATTAGGACCCGGTCCCCGTCCGCGAGTTTCTCCAGGGCCGTTACCCCCCGCACGGTCTGGGCCAAGGAACCCTTGTACCGGGCAAAGAGGATGGAAAAGGAGGTGAGGGGGATTTCCCGGGGGGTGTCCGCGGAGACTTTGGCAAAGACCTGGCTGTCGGTGATCACCAGCCGGGGCTTTTTCCCCAGGTTCGCTAGGGTTTCCCGGAGTTCAAATTCTTTTACCACTATCGCCGCGGCGTCGGCTTCCAGGATGTCCCGGATGGTCTGCTGCTGGGGGAGGATCAGCCGGCCTTTAGGGGCGGCCTTGTCGATGGGGGTTACCAGCACCACAAAGTCCGAAGGATTTATCAGGTCCCCCACCAGACGGAGCTTAGAGTCGGCGGCGGACGCCAGGGCCGCGATACGCTCTTTTAATTCATTGATATTGGTCCCAGTCCTGGCGCTGACATGGATGGAGGGTTCTCCCGGCGTGTCCGCTCCCCTGTCGGGCCAGGCGTCCGGCAGGTCGGCCTTGGTATAGGCCACGATGAATTTGACCTGTCTGTCCCGGAAGATGGCGATGAGTTCTTCGTCCGCCTTGGTTTTCCCCTGGACCGCGTCCACCGCCAGCACCGCCGCGTCGGTTTTCGCGAGGACCTGTCGGGCCTTCCGCACCCGCAGGTCCCCCAGGGTTCCCGCGTCGTCAATGCCGGGGGTATCGATGATCATCACCGGCCCCAGGGGGAGGAGCTCCATGGCCTTGTACACCGGATCCGTGGTAGTTCCCGCCACGTCCGAGACAATGGCCGTTTCCTGGCCGGTAACGGCGTTGACGAGGCTCGACTTACCCGCGTTCCGCCTGCCGAAAAACCCGATATGCACCCGGCTCGCGCTGGAGGTTTCATTAAGTCCCATGTTTTTCTTTATACCTTACTTATAAAAGTGATACGTGATTAAGCGGCAAATGATACGTCATTGTTGGATAACACCCGCACGGGGGAACTTTCGCGCTTCCCATCCGGCCATGTCCCCCCGGGCCATGTTAGGTTCAAAGCCGAAATTCCGGATGCGGCCTTCCATGCACAGACGGCATTCGGCGGCTTCGTCCCCGGTGCATATCTTGTGGTCATAGAGGGCGTAGAACTCCCGCACATCTTTGGGGGAAAGGTTAGGCATCACCACGTTGGCTCCGGCCATAAGCCCCTTTTCCCGGCCTAGGGGAGAAATAGTCCCCAAGGCCGTGGTGGCGGGGATGAGGGCCCGGGGAAGAAGAAGCCGGGTAAGGGCTATCATTCTGAGGGTCTGTTCAAAGCTCCCCGGGGGGTAATTCCCGAAAGGGGTATCCTCCTGGGGAAGGAAGGGGCCTATCCCCACCATGTGGGGTTCCAGATCCCGCAGGAAGCGGAGGTCCTCAAGAAGATTTTTCGGGGTTTGGAAGGGAGTGCCCACCATAAATCCCGCCCCTACCTGGTATCCTATATCCTTGAGATCCCACAGGCATTGTTTCCGCTCCCGAAGGCTCATCCGCCGGGGGTGGAGCTTCCGGTAGTGTTCCTCCGACGCGGTCTCATGCCGCAGGAGGTAGCGGTTCGCCCCGGCGCGGAAAAACCGCTCGTAACCGGCCCGGCTCCGTTCCCCGATGGAAAGGGTGATGGCGTGATCCGGGAACTCCCCCCGCACGGCCTCCAGCATTGCCTCAATCCGGTCATCGGTGAACCAGGGGTCTTCCCCGCTCTGGAACACAAAGGTCCTGTACCCCAACAGATCCCCCAGACGGCAACAGCCCAGTATTTCCTCCAGAGACAAGCGGTAGCGTTTGAGCCGCCGGTTGCCCGCCCGGATGCCGCAGTAATAACAGTTATTCTCGCAGTAGTTGGAGAATTCGATAAGCCCCCGGAAATACACATCCCGGCCATAATGGGAGGAACGGACCTCCCGCGCGGCGGCAAAGAGGGCTTCCGTCTCCTCCGGATCTTCGGTGGTGATGAAGTGGAGTAGGGCTTTGTCGCTATGCGGGTCCAATGGCATCACGGGCGCTTCCTTATCTGGTGGATTTCCCGGACGGAGCGAATCATCCCCCTCAAGGGAGCCGCCAGCCGGATAAATGCCGTCATTACAAGAGAAAAGCCCGGCCTGGTTATCTTCGGGGGTTGTATGCCGCATATCCTCTGTAAACCGCATACCCTTACACCCTGAAGTCCCGTTTGCCCTTTTCAATATCGGAAAGCCAGAGCCGGATCTTTTCCCTGATTTTCCCATTCGGAATAGCGGGGATTTCCTTGTCAATCAGCTTCTCGCCGGTCTCCCGGGTGAGCGGTTTCGCGTAGTCCATAAGGTACTCCTTCAACGTCATAAGGGCGTTCGGGTGGCAGCAATTCTGAATCTGCCCGGATTTACAGAGGGACATAAACCGGTCGCCGGTCCTGCCTTCGCGGTAACAGGCGGTACAGAAGCTCGGGATATACCCCATGTCCATGAGCCATTTGATAACCTCGTCCAGAGTGCGCTGGTCGCTCACGTCGAACTGTTCGGTGTCATGGGGCCGGTCTTCTTCCCCGTAACCGCCCACGGAAGTACGCGACGCGCCGCTAATCTGGGAGACCCCCAGGTGGATCACCTTTTCGCGCACCGCCTGGCTTTCGCGGGTGGAGATGATCATGCCCGTATAGGGTACCGCGATCCTGACCATGGCGCAGAGTTTGGCAAAGGTATCGTCGCTGATGGCGTTGTTAAAATCGCCGACGTCAATATCATCCGCGTGTTTTATCCGGGGCATACTGATCGTATGGGGCCCGACGCCGAAGACCGTCTCCAGGTGTTCGGCGTGCATCAGCAGGGCGGCGAACTCGTAGCGGTACCGTTCAAGGCCGAACAAGACCCCGAGCCCCACGTCGTCGATCCCCCCCCGCATCGCCCGGTCCATGGCCTCGGTGTGGTAGTTGTAATTGTGCTTGGGGCCCGACGGGTGAAGGGCATGGTAGCTTTCCTTGTGGTAGGTTTCCTGAAACAGGATGTAGGTCCCGATGCCCGCGTCCCGGAGTTTTTGGTAGTTTTCCACGGTGGTGGCGGCGATATTGACGTTTACCCGGCGGATGGCCCCGTTTTTGTTCC
>JAITBG010000069.1 GCA_031283725.1 Treponema sp.
ATCTCATTCACGGCGGTGAAAAATGCCGGGCATATCGGAGCTTGTTCTGTCTACACAAAGGCCATCGCCCAGAGGGGCTGTATCGGAATTGTCTGTGTCGCAAGCAGGCCGGGAATCGCTCCTACCGGCGGTACCAAGGCTACTGTCGGCATCAATTCCCTGTCGGTTGCGGCTCCTATCGGCGGGGATGATTTTTTCCTTCTTGATATGTCCACTACTGTCACCGCAATGGGTAAGGTAACTATGGCGCAGGATAGCGGAAAACCTATACCGCCCGGCTGGGCCATGGATAAGGACGGCAGATCCACAACGGACCCTAAAGAAGCCAAAGCCGGAAGCCTTCTCCCTATAGGCGGCTACAAGGGCTATGGATTGGCGTTGAGTATAGAGCTCATCTGTTCAGCTTTAACCGGAGGCAGTTTCGCCGGCGAAATTTCAAGCTGGCTTGGTGAACCTTCAAGGCCGTCGAAGATTCCCTTTTCAATGATCGCCCTGGATATTGCCCATTTCAGCGAGCTTCCGGTTTTCCAGACTACCGTTGAAAAATGGCTGGCGAAAATTATTGATGTACCAAAGCAAGAAGGGGTAGATCGCATTTATTTCCCCGGCAAAATGGCAGGTGAGCGTTATCGAATCAGAGCCAAGGAAGGGATACCTATTGAAGACATGACACTTGATTCCTATAAGCGGCTGGCGGAGAAATTCTCTGCAACGAAGGCCAAAGCCATAGAAAAATAGGTTTGACGGCGATACCGAAAAAGCTAAAGAAACAAGCGCGTATTCACTTCATTTACGGAATCGTTTGACAATTCAGAAAAAGTCTGTCTATACTAAAATGGCATTCTTTTTCTTAAGGAGAAAACTCATGGAATATTCGGATTTCGTAGATACAATTATTAAGGAAAACAAAACGGTATTGGACAAGGTTGAAAAATCTGAACTTGATCGGCTGTTGGCGGAAATAGAGAAGGCCAAAACAATACAGCTCTGGTCAATAGGAAGAATGCAGCTTTCCGTTCGAGGTTTTGCCATGCGGCTGAAGCACATGGGTTTTGATACCTATGTGGTATTTGATACAACAACTCCATGCATAGGGAAAGGCGACCTTCTAATTGGCATAGGGGCGGTAAGTAATGTAGAGCTAAATGTTATTCATTGTGCAAAAGATGCCGGTGCCACTATCGGATTGTTGACAGCTCATCCTGAAAACGAACATGGGAAATTAGCGGACTTTACCGTATGTGTCCCAGGCCAGATTTTCGGCGGATCGGCGGAAGTAAAATCAATACAACCCATGGCATCTCTGTTGGAACAGTCACTGTTGTTGTTTACCGATATTGTAGTTATGCTGCTCATAGAAAGAAATAAAATCGATATAAAAGAAATGCATCGAAGACATACCAACCTTGAAGGTATTGGCAATGTTTTTGCTATATAAGCGTTTTTTTCGATAAACCACATGACAGGCTTATGGAGAAAATGTCCGTGCGATCCTCTATCACGCTACTGTTTTTCGGTTTTATCGTACATTTCCCGGGTATAATGTTCCATGTCCGGAAGACGGGCGTTTTTAGCGGGATAGTAGGATGAGACTTTAAACGAATCCAGAACAAGCTGGCGCGCCTGGGTAAGATCCGCAAGCTCCCCCTGGGCTATTAACTGTACCAGCATATTTCCGGTTACCGCAGGTTCCTTGGGACCGGCGACAACTTCCTTGCCGGTTATATCCGCGATGTTCTGAAGCAGTATGGCGTTATAGGTTCCGCCGCCTACTACGTAGATTTTTTTAAATTCCACTCTGATCATTTTTTCCATTTTACCAATAACAATAGCGGAGTTAATAGCGATGCTGTCATAGGCGCAGCGCACCAGTTCTCCCTGGGTTTCCGGTATGGGCTGGCCGGTTTTTTTACAGTACTCCCGTATGGAATTGGGCAGGTTGGGTATGAACATCTGCTTGTAATGCTGAGGTATAATGATACTACGGAAGGCTTCAACCTGGCCGGCCTGGGCATCCATGTCGTCAAAGGACGGGTTTCCAAAAGCCCGGCGTAATTCCTGAATAAGCCATAACCCGACTTGGTTATAGGTGATCCGGTTTTTCCCGCCATAACAGCCTTCATGCATAAAGCCGTAATAGCCGCTTACATCGAGGTAGGTCTTGTCGGTTTCGTACATTAATATTGACCAGCTTCCGCTGCTGATGCACATCCAGGGGTCGCCGGAAAGGGCCGGAACCGCCGCAATCGCAGCGGCCGAATCGTGTCCGCAGGCGGCAATCACCTTTACACCGGGCATACCCAGTTCCTCCGCCAAAAAGGTTCGTAGGGGTCCTAATGTATTACCGCTTAATACAGGGGGTAAAAATATTTTTTCCGGCAATCCCAGAGTTTTAATGACATCCCAGTGCCACTGCCCGGTCCGGGGATCCATCATCTGGGAGGTCGAAGCGATGGTAAATTCGCAATTCATTACACCGGAGAGCAGAAAATTAAAATAGTCACAGATGTGCAAGAAAGACTTGGCGGCGTCCAGTATTGACGGATATTCTTCCCGAATCTTAACTAAAACGGCAACGGTACTGCTTAAGAAATAGTGGCTGCCTATTTTTTTATACAGGTCCTGGGAGCTAAAATAAGAATTAGCCTTATCCATTGACTTTTTCATTGAATTGTCTCGATAGCTGACGACATTTTGCAGCATTTGTCCGTCAGGCCGGAGCAGGGTAAGATCGCATCCCCAGGAATCGGTGGAAATAGAATGGAAGTGGCTCTGGGACGCGGCGCTTTTAAGGCCCAGCTTAACATTCTGCCACATCTGCATGACATCCCAGTAATGAACATCCCCCATCTCCTGAGGATAATTCGGGAAACGGTTTAATTCGTTAAGTTTCAGTAATTTTCCGTCAAAATCGCCCGCGAGGATACGCCCGTTTGAAGAACCACAATCAAAAGCTAATACCCGATATGTTTTTTTCATGGAAAAAGTATACAATATATGAAAAACTCGTCAAGAACTTTGGTACTTGATTTATATCCCTATATATCCTACAATTTATATAGGTATTGGATTATGAAGCGGGGAACACAGCTTATTCACAATGGGTATGAAACGGATCTCTCCGTTGGGGGTATTACCGGGGCCTTGGGGGTGCCGGTATATCAGACTTCCACCTTTGATCAGGGAGATTTGTCGGAACACCAGGAATACGACTATGCCCGGTCGGGAAATCCTACCCGCAAGGCGCTGGAGGATATTATCGCCGCTCTGGAAGGGGGTGTTAAGGGTTATGCCTTTGGGAGCGGTATCGCAGCGATATCTTCAGTTTTGGGCATCCTTGCCGAGGGGGATCACATCGTTGCGGCCGAGGATATTTATGGTGGAAGCTGGCGTATTCTCAATACCTTCTATAAGAGATGGGGGCTTGAGCTTACTCCGGTGGATACCACCGACCTGGATGCGATAAAAAAGGCCATAAAGTCCAATACCAAGGCGTTGTTTCTCGAAACTCCCTCAAATCCCCTGCTTAAAATCACCGATCTGGCTGCGGCCATCAACATTGCCGGGGATGCGGGGCTTATCAGCATCGTGGATAATACCTTTATGACCCCCTATCTCCAGCGGCCTATTGAAATGGGCGCGGATATTGTGGTCCATTCGGCTACCAAATTTCTAGGGGGCCACAGTGATGTGATCTTCGGTCTTGCGGTAACCAGGACTAAGGAGCTGGGGGCCCGGGTTTACCGGGTACAAAACAGTTTCGGCGCCGTGCCCGGCCCCTGGGATACCTGGCTGGTGATGCGGGGAATCAAGACCCTTAAGGTACGCATGGAAGCCCAGCAGGCAGGTGCAGGACTGGTGGCCGCTTGGCTCAAGGCCCATAGGAACGTAACCGATGTGTTTTATCCCGGACTGCCGGATCACCCCGGCAGGGAGATCAATGAAGCCCAGAGTTCCGGCGCCGGGGCGGTTCTTTCCTTTAAAACGAAGACCCCCGAACAGGCGCTTCGTTTCCTGGGGAGGGTGAAGTACGCTGCCGCCGCAGTAAGCCTTGGAGGGGTAGAGACCATCGCCTCTTATCCGGTTAAAATGAGCCACGCTTCCATTCCGGAGCCGGAACGGCTGAGGCTGGGGATTACCGATACCCTGATACGGATATCCGTGGGACTTGAGGACCCGGAAGATCTTATAGAAGATTTTGATGAAGCTTTAAAATAAGCGATTAAGGAATAGTGTATGCCCGATCCTAAAGACATTGGAGAAACCGACTATTGCAATATTTCCTGTAACAGTCCTTATGGGAAGCTGTCCATGAGGACCGTCACGGTGCATGGGGCTACCCTGTTCGAACCAAAAACCGGGGCAATTAGTACCCCTATTTATCAGAGTTCCACCTTCAGACATCCCGGGCTGTATGAGACCACGGGGTTTGACTATTCCCGGGGCATCAATCCTACCAGGATGGAATTAGAAAAGACCATTGCAATTCTGGAACACGGAAAGTACGGCCTTGCCTTTGCTACCGGGATGGGGGCAATTTCTTCGATAATAAAACTGTTTAAGCCCGGGGATCATCTCGTTGTTTCCGAAGATCTCTACGGCGGTACCTACCGGCTCTTCAACGAATATTACGCCAGGTATGGGCTTTCTTTTTCCTGGGTTGATACCAGTGATATCTCCATGGTTGAGGAAAGCCTTAGACCGGAAACCAGGGCGATTTTTATCGAGACTCCTTCAAATCCTATGATGAAGATTACTGATATACGCCGCTGTGCTGAGATCATCCATAAGCGGGGCGGGATACTGATAACGGATAACACCTTCCTCTCTCCTTATTATCAGAACCCTCTGGATCTTGGCTCCGACCTGGTAGTACACAGCGGAACTAAGTATCTGGCGGGCCATAATGATACTCTGGCGGGTTTTGTGGCCCATTCCCGGGATGATCTGGCGGATGCAATGATCAACTCCCAGAAAAGCGAAGGAGCTTCCCTGTCGCCATTTGACGCATGGCTTACCTTGCGAGGGATAAAGACCCTGTCGGTCCGGATGGAACGGCACGAGAAAAACGCCCGCCCTATTGCCTGCTGGTTACGGGAACATAAGCGGGTAGAAAAGGTGTTCTACACCGGCTTTGAGGATCATCCCCAGTACAGCCTGAGCCGATCCCAGGCCCGGGGATTTGGAGGCATGATTTCTTTTTATCTGAAGGATAAGGCGGATGTGCCCAGGCTGCTTAAAAATGTATCCCTTATCCTCTTTGCAGAAAGCCTCGGCGGAGTGGAGACTCTCCTTACCTACCCGTTAGTGCAGACCCATGGAGCTATCCCTGAGGCAATGCGTCTTTCCGCCGGGGTGAACGACCGGCTTATACGCCTGTCCGTGGGGATTGAGGATGCGGAGGATCTTATTGCGGATCTGGACAATGCTTTTTATAAAAGTGAATAGGAGAAGTGGGAACGATGTTCCCCCCGATTAACGGAAAAATACATTGGAGTGAAAAATGAGAATATCTACTAAAGGACGTTATTCCCTGGAGGCCCTGCTGTATATGGTCCTTCTTCCTCAGGGAGAATATTCAAGCACCCGTTCTATTGCGGAAAATACGGGCATATCCGATGGCTATTTGGAACAGCTCTTTATTCCCCTGCGGAAAGCAGGGATAGTGCAGGGCATACGCGGACCCCAAGGGGGCTATCTTCCCGGGCGGCCGGTGGCGGAAATTACCGTGGGAGATGTTCTGCGGGCGGTAGAGGGTCCTCTTGAACCGGTGGCTTGTGTTACCGAAAACACCTGCCCTATGAAAGATACCTGCATCAGTACCCATACCTGGAGCGATCTCTACCACGAGATATCCGATTGTGTGGACGCTATCTCCCTGGCGGATCTGGCGGATGCTTACTACGCCATGGATAAAATGGAGTACGCTATATGAAAATCTCAACCCGTGGACGCTACGGTATGCGGCTCCTCATCGACTTGGCGGAGCATGACGGAGAGGATCATGTGGCCCTGGCCAGCGTGGCGGAGCGGCAAAAAATATCTATCCGCTACCTTGAACAAGTTGCAGTAATACTACGGCGTTCAGGGTTTATCCGTTCCGTTAAAGGCGCTTCGGGGGGCTATGCCCTGGCTATGCGTTCCCAGGATATCATCATCGGGGATGCCCTGCGGGTACTGGAGGGGGATATGTTGGTGGTGGACCCCCCGCTTTCCAGCAAGACGGAAACGAAACTACAGCGTTGTATCAGGCTTACGGTATTTGACCGGTTGAACGATCGTATCGCTCAGGTGATAGACCGGAAGACCTTGGCGTCGGTGGTGGGAACCATAGACCCCGACGAGTCTTATATGTACTTTATCTGATTCCTGTGTTACAGGATATATTTTTCTATTGCCCGGGCAACGCCGTCCTCATCGTTTGATCCGGTTATTGCCAGAGCGTGCTGCTTTACTGTTTCATCGGCATTCTCCATGGCAATGGGAAACCCTGCCTGTTCAAACATAGGTATATCGTTCAGATAATCCCCGAACACACAGATTTGCTGCTTTTCCAACCCCAGTATACGGCCCATTGCCGCAAGGCCCGCGCCCTTGTTTACATCCGGGGCTGCCACGTCCAGGAGTCCCGGTTCGGAAGAGGTACAACTCAGATCCTTTAACGTGCGGATATACGCTTCAGTCATTTCCATTTCAGCAGGGCTGAGACCGGAGATAAGCATTTTATGAATTTCACCGGAAAGGGCTTCCCGGTAATCCGGGTCAAATACATGAAGGGGAATAGGGGAGAGATTATCCTTTTCGGCGATTTGATTATACTGTTCAAAACGGGCTTTCCTGTTGCTGCCTTCGGCATGCCAGCAGCCTTCGGTAGTAACCAGCAGGTAGTCCAGTCCGCGTTCCCTGCAGAAGCGCAAAAGAGGAAGCGCCGCCCGGGGATCGACAAGATTTTTATACAAAATCTTTCCGGTACGGGTATCGATGACAACCGCGCCATTTACGGCAATCAGAGGGCCTTCTACAGAAAGAGTGCGGCTGTAGGCTTCAAGCATGGTATGTATCCGGCCGGAACAGATGGTAACAAAAATGCCCCTTTCCCGGGCTATTTTAGCAGCGTTGATATTCGCAGGGGAAATTGACTTTTTGCTGTTCAAAAGAGTTCCGTCCAGATCGCAGACAATGAGCCGGATTTCCTGTCCGGCCTTCCGCAACGCGCTTTCTTCCATGCTTTTACCCCTGCATTTTTTCTAATGCTTGACATTTTTTAAAAACATGTCATTGTAGCATTTCAAGTCTTGTTCTTCAAGGGGGCGCGTTGCCTCACTGAAGATGTTACCGAAAAGGGACCATGCCTCAAATTGAAAATGTTACCCAAATTATTATGAGGACGCCCCAGGGCCTGACTCCCTGGGACCGCCTTAGTTTGAATGTCCGGACCACCGGCTATAATCCAATCGAACCAATCGCCCCTTTCATCGCCTTCACATATTCGTAAATGTACCGCCCCGCGTCCTTCCCGTGATCTTCGATGATCTTGACGATGGCGCTTCCCACGATAACCCCGTCGGCGATACGGGCGATTTCCGCCGCCTGGTCGGGGCTGTGGATGCCGAAACCGACTGCCACCGGCAGTTTCGCTGCCGGCAATTCTGCCGCAGGGAGCCGGGGTGCGCCGTCCCGGTCCTGGGCTTTTTTCACCTGCGCGATCATGGAGGCAAGGTCTGTGCTGATCTCCCCCCGGACCCCGGTGACCCCCAGGGACGACACCAGATACAGAAACCCCGAGGCGGTCCGGACGATCTCCTGAATCCGTTCCTCCGATGTGGGGGCGATAAGGGAGATAAGGTCCACCCCGTGGCGGGCGGATACGTCCCGGACTTCTCCCTGTTCCTCAAAGGGCAGGTCCGGGATGATGATTCCGTCCACCCCGGTCTCCCGGCATTTTGAAAAAAAACGGTCGTAACCGTAGCTGAACACCGGGTTAAGGTAGGTAAGGAACACCAGCGGCGTTGCGATATTCCGCCTGAGTTTTTCTACCAGGCCAAAGAGTTTGGCAACGGTGGTCCCCGATGAAAGGGCGCGGATATTGGCCCGCTGAATCACCGGGCCTTCGGCAATGGGGTCTGAAAAGGGGATGCCGATTTCCACCAGGTCCGCGCCGGCCCTGACCATCTCAAGGATAAATTCTTCGGTCTTTTCGATGCCCGGGTCCCCGCCGGTAACAAAGCCGATAAAGGCCTTGCCGTTTTGAAAGGCCCCCGCAATGTTACTCATGAATATCCTCCCCCCGGTAGCGGGCTATGGCCGCCACATCCTTATCCCCCCGGCCGGAAAGACAGATAATAATACTGTCGTCCCTGCCCAGTGTGGGCGCCAGGACCCTGGCGTGGGCCAGGGCATGGGCGCTTTCAATGGCGCAGATGATCCCCTCGCTGCGGGCAAGGTACTCAAAGGCGGAGACCGCCTCCTCGTCGGTAACCGGCACATACTCCGCCCGGCCCGTGTCGTGGAG
>JAITBG010000087.1 GCA_031283725.1 Treponema sp.
TTCGTTCTTTATTACCGTCCTTCAGCCTGGGCCGGGGCTTCATCATATCCATTGTTCAAGAAAACAACGCCCAGAGACATCACCCTGTATTGTATGGAACAATGGATGTGCCATCTGAAACGAACCTTTCAAAACAACAATCTTATCGTTGGTGTACTGAACGCCGCCAAAACCCTGTTATCATGGGTGAAAAAGCGAAACATGATTGAAGACCCCTTTGAAACGTCCGCTATTGTCAAACCAAAGGAAGACCATCAAAAAAGGGGCATTCTCTTCCGGGAAGAAGTTGCCAAAATTACGGCTCTTCCGGTTTTGGATATGATGAAGCCCCGGCCCAGGCTGAAGGACGGTAATAAAGAACGAAGGCCCCACTCTGGCGTCAACAGGCAAGATGGCTGGTACTCCATTCAGGCCGGCATGGGGTCACGACTCGTCTCGCTGAAATTATAGGCCCGCGAAACGCCGCCAAGGTAACCAGGCACCGGAGCGTACAGACGTTTATGAGTTATGCCGACCATGGCACCGACGAAACTCTGGAACATGCCCGGAAAGCTTTAAGACAATATAAAGCACCCTCCGGTTAAAAGTCGCGGGTTTACTACGGGAGGTAGAATTACCGCCTGGAACGCAGGAGGAGGCACTGATGAAAGAGCACTACATAGGACTACCCACAAGGATTCGGTTTTCATGGCGGTCCTTGGCGAGCGGGACCTCCGTTCCAACGAGAAAACGGCATCGCTGTGGCCGGAATACGGGAGGCCCCGGCCAACGTACCCCAGCTAGTCAAGGCGATACAGCGGTATTAAAAGAAGGGGAAGGTATTTGTGGCGCATGAGGTCTTAGGTTCGACGTGTATTATTTTCTGGAACGACGCGGGATAACCTGCCGGATAATCCCGGCAAACACGGTGATGGATCTTATCCGGCGCCGAGGGGACATGGTAGATGACCTTCTGACGAAACAATGGATACAAAAGTTTCTGTTGCAGCACGGGTTTCGGTACGAGAGCGTGGGGTATTGGACGGGGAAACACCGGAAGTGGCTTGAGGGGTTGGAGTTTGAACAGGGGTTTGAGAAGGAAACTCTTGAACTGCCCGGTTTCGCCGGCGGTTTACGGAAGGCGAGGATTAACGCCCCGGTCTCTGATAGCATAAAGAGAGTATAATAGAAATTCCCATGCTGCTTGTAAGTGATACACTCTGTCCGGAACGGCTATGCCCAAGCGCAGGACAACCTTGAAGAATTGCGAAATATGTGCCGTTTAGGCTTAGATGGTTTCTTCGCCCTCGGCGGTGAGCTCTTCAAATTCTTCTTTTTCCAGCTCTTCGGTTTTTTTGATGATCTGTACCGCCACCTTTTTCCCTACGATGCCAGGGCGGCAGAGGTACTTTTTTTTGTTGCCTATGTTGAGGGAGAAAGTATCCCCCACCCGGACATTGTAGAGCCGCACCACATCTCCGACACGCAGGGAAAGCACGTCCTTGATGGGTATGTTTATCCTCCCTATCTCCGCAACGATGGTGACATCCACGGTGGAAAGCTTTTCCTTAAGGGTGTTAAGGTTTTCGTTGGTGGCGGCCCGCCGGGCGGATGAGTACCAGAACTGGGCGGATAATTTCCCGATAATGGGCTCTATGGTCAAGTAGGGTATGCAGAAGTTCATCATCCCTTCAACCTCGCCGACCTTGGTTTCCAGGGTCACCAGCACCACCATATCTGTGGGAGGTACGATCTGGGCAAACTGTGGGTTGGTTTCGATCTGCCCCAGCCGGGGCCGAAGGTCGATAACCTGCGCCCAGGCTTCCCGCATATTCCCTAGGATGCGGACTATCATCCCCTCCATGACCGCCGCCTCGATGTCGGTCAGTTCGTGCTGGGACTTGGTACTCTCGCCGGTACCGCCGAAAAGCCGCTCGATGATGGAGAAGGTAATGGCCGGATCTATTTCCAGGATGGCGTTCCCCTTGAGGGGATCCATATTGATAACTGCCAGAGTAGTGGGGGTAGGGATGGAACGGATAAACTCCTCGTAAGTGAGTTGGTCCACCGAAGCCACATGGACGTGAACCATGGAACGGAGGTTGGCGGACAGGGCGTTGGTGGTAAGCCGGGCAAAGGTTTCGTGCATAATTGAGATAGTCCGGATCTGCTCTTTGGAGAATTTATCAGGCCGCTTAAAGTCGTAGATCTTGATTTTCCGGGTATCCGCCGCGGGCTTAAAATCCTCCGGCTCAGTTTCCCCGGCATTTATAGCAGTAAGCAGCTGGTCTATTTCATCCTGGGACAGGACTTCCGTCATTTTCTACGCTCCGGCATTAGTATAACATCGGCATATTATTATATCAATACAGCTTTTTCTTGCCCGCTTGCAAGGTCCGGTGGTAGCGGCGGGACTTATCCGCAAGAATTTGGCCTTGATATCCGCTGTAATACGGAACGGCGGCCATGACTGGAAAAAGACTATCTGTTCCAGCTTTTTCCCGTCTTTCGGTACCGGGAAGCCAACTCCCCGGTCAACGTCTTTTTCATGTTCAGTAGTACCAGTACTTTCCGAATCATCCTTCAGGTGGTGTTAAATGAGGAAAACCCGGAAGAAGCAGTCAAATCCATCGGATACAAGCGGCGTATCGGTATGACGAACACTGAAGGCCGTATAGAAACGAACATCCGCTATCCGACAAACAATTCGTTGGCCTGGGATTGCATTAAGGAAAGCCCCCGGTTGTTAAAACAACTGCAAGAAGAACCTCCTATATCCTCAGCCGTTCCACGTGGTGGTATGCCTCCGCGCGAAGGGCCTTGACTTGCCCGTCCGCCAGGTATTCGTCGAAGGGCATCATCCGGTCGATGATACCCCCGGGAATGGAGCCGGGCGCTATTTCTATGATCCGGTTGGCAACAGAGTTAACAAACTCGTGATCGTGGGAATTGAAGAGCAGTACCCCGGGAAAGGCGATGAGTCCGTTATTAAGGGCGGTAATAGCTTCCAAGTCCAGATGGTTGGTGGGCTCGTCCAGGATCAGCACGTTAGCGCCGGAGAGCATCATTTTGGCGAGCATGCACCGCACCTTTTCGCCACCGGAAAGGACGTTTACCGGCTTGAGGGCCTCGTCGCCGGAGAAGAGCATGCGTCCAAGGAAACTGCGCACGTAGGTCTCGTCCTGGTCCGCCGAGAACTGTTTGAGCCAGTCGATAATGGACAAATCGGAGTTAAAGAACCCGCTGTTTTCCCGGGGGAAATAGGAGAAGGTAGCGGTCTGCCCCCAGCAGCAGCCACCCGTTTCAGGCTTGGCGGCGCCCGCCAGCACGTCAAAAAGGCTGGTCTTGGCCAGATGCTCCGCACCCACAAAAGCTATCTTGTCGTTTCTGTTGACCGTAAAAGTAAGTTCCTGGAACTGTTCTCCATCAACTCTGTTTTCCAACGCCGTCAGCAGTTTTTCTATGCGTACCACATTGTTGCCGATTTCCCGGTCCGGCTTAAAGGCCACAAAGGGGAAGCGCCTGCTGGTAATCACCAGGTTGTTCAGGTCCATTTTTTCCAGCACCTTCTTGCGGCTTGTAGCCTGACGGCTTTTGGCCGCGTTGGAGGCAAAACGCTGGATAAATTCCCGGAGTTCCCGGGCCTTCTCCTCATTTTTCTTTTGCTGTTCCCTGGCCTGGCGCTGGAGCATCTGGCTCATCTGGTACCAGAAATCGTAGTTCCCCGAATAGAGGGTGATCCTGCCAAAATCGATGTCGCAGATGTGAGTACACACCGCGTTGAGGAAGTGCCGGTCGTGGGAAACCACGATCACCGTGTTGGGGAAGTCTATGAGAAATTCCTCCAGCCATGCGATGGATTCCAGATCCAGGCCGTTGGTGGGCTCGTCGAGGAGCAGTACGTCGGGGCTACCGAACAGCGCCTGGGCTAAAAGTACCCGGACCTTCTTGGACTCGTCCAGGTCCGCCATGAGCTTCCCGTGGTCCTCTTCGTCCAGCCCCAGTCCGGAAAGGATCTGCCCCGCCTGGGACTCCGCTTCCCAGCCCCCAAGCTCCGCGAAATCCGCCTCAAGCTCGCTGGCCTTCACCCCGTCCTCTTCGGTGAAATCTTCCTTGGCGTAGATCGCCTCCCGCTCCTTCTGCACCGCGTAGAGCTTTCCGTAGCCCATGATCACCGTTTCCAGCGCGGGGTACTCCTCGAAGGCGAAGTGGTCCTGCCGGAGCACCGCTATCCGCTCTCCGGTACTGATGGACACATCGCCCTTATCGTATTCGGTGTCCCCGGAAAGTATCTTGAGAAAGGTAGATTTCCCCGCCCCGTTCGCGCCGATAACGCCGTAACAACTGCCGGATGTGAATTTCAGGTTCACATCCTTAAAAAGAACGCGCTCGCCAAAGCTGAGGCTGAGATCGGTAACGGTAATCACTGCTTATTCTCCAACGTTTGAAAGGTATTAGCAGGATGACAAAGTTATATGATAATACCCGCATCAAGCTGAAATGGTTATACCCTAATATATAACTTTGTCAGCCTATTAACCTTTCCTGAATATTCTCAGGATCTTGCTCAGCAAGCCCTTTTTTGCCTTGCCTTCTTCACCGGTTTGGGGAGCCGCCGGGGTTTGCGTCCTCTGGCCCGGTTGTTGCGCCTGGCCAAGTCGCTGCTCCACAGGCCGCCGGGCCCTGCCGCGGCGGCGGTTCCCGCCTTCCCGGGGCTGCCGGTCACTGGGTTTTTGGCCGGAAGCCCCTCCGCTGCTCCGGCTTGGATTTTCGTACCGTTGCTTGTAATAGGCCATCCGCTCTTCCTGGGAAAGGTTCGCCAGTTCCGCCGCATCCCGGCGCTTGGAGTTCCGGAGAACAGCGCCGCCGCCGTCGCCCTGACCCGCACCTGCCTCGCCATGGGGCCGTTCCGGACGGGGCCTTGGTCCACTCCGCCGCGGTGACGCGCCCTGAGAACCTTCCCGCCGCCGCCTTTCGCCGAGGTGCGCCACGGGGCCGGGCCGCCGATTGTCGCGGCTGCGGCTGTCCCGGCCTCTGTTATCCCGGCGGCCCTTATCGTCGTAGCTGTCGGTACGGATACGTATACCCTCACTTTTGTCTTCCCCGTAGAAGGATTCGTCGGCAATGAATGAAGGTATCTTCTTTCCGATAAACCGCTCAATGTCCGGCAACTCATAGACATCCTGTTCGCTGACCAGGGAAACCGCTTTGCCGAATTTTCCCGCCCGGGCGGTGCGGCCTATGCGGTGAACATAATTTTCCGCCTCAATGGGAAGATCGTAGTTGATCACCATAGCCAGATCGTCAATATCCAGGCCCCGGGCAGCCACGTCGGTAGCCACCAGGAACCGGGTTTTCCCGGCCTTTACATCCTCGATGATCTTGAGCCGTTTTGACTGGGGCAGATCCCCCATAATGAATTCACATTCGATGCCGTTTATCGCCAGCCGTCTGGCTACAATTTCGGTGTACTTCTTGGTATTGCAGAAGATGATGGCGCTTTCCGGTTTTTCCCGATCCAGGACACCCAGAAGAAACTTCATCTTATCGTCGCTGTGAACGTGGTAGAGGATCTGTTCGATCTCCTCCACGGTCACCGTTTCCGGCTCAATTTCGATTTCCCAGGGGGTCTTAGTATACTCCCAGGCAAGGTTTTTTACCCAGGCGTTCAGGGTTGCGCTGAAAAGCATGGTCTGACGCCGGTCCGCCGGGGGCACCACTTTGATGAGCTTCCGCAAATCCGGGTAAAAGCCCATGTCGAACATACGATCTGCCTCGTCCAGCACCAAAAAGGCGATATCCATGAGGTTCATATAGCCGGAACTGTTCAGATCCAGGACCCGTCCGGGGGTTCCCACCAGAATTTGGACATTACCCCGAAGCAACTGCTGCTGCTGAACATAGCCCACCCCGCCGTAGAAGCTCCCCACAATAAAGGGGAGATATTTCCCCAGTTGTTTTGCCTCTTCTTCTACCTGAACCGCTAGTTCCCGGGTTGGGACCATGATGATCGCCTTTTTTCCGTTTATAAGCGGCTCAGAAAGGAGGCGCTGAAATATAACAATCAGATAAGCGGCGGTCTTTCCCGTACCGGTCTGGGATTGCACATAAAGGTCCTGGCCCCCAAAGGCAGCGGCAAGCACCTGTTCCTGAACAGGCATACAGGTAACATACTCCAGTTCGGCAATGCCCCGCTGAAGATCGGGGTGCAGATTAAATTCACTGAATTCCATGTTCTTTCTTTATACAGCTTTTTGGAGAAAGAGGGAAGGGGTGGAAAAGCCCGGACCTCGTAATGCCTCATAATGAGCCTCTGCGGGACAAGCCCTACGGCAGCTGTAGCTTCGCTTTGTTTGGCAGAGGCTCGTGCGATAGGAAATTTATTTATACCCTCCGGTTTAATACCACGGTTTCAATCTGTTTTACTATTTGAGCCCCGGGGTATTAAACCATATCCTCGAATAAAATCTAGCCGAATGGACGCTTGCGGATAAAACAATTTACCGGTATTATGGGGAAGGAGTTTATTATGGAATGGAGAGCGAGTCATATTTTAGTTAAAGACCGGCCTCTGGCTGAGGATATTCTTAAACGAATCAAACAGGGGGGCCAATTTGAATCCCTTGCCCGGGAATATTCGACCTGCCCCTCCAAGTCCTCGGGGGGTGACCTGGGATGGTTCGGCCCGGGGAAAATGGTTGCGGCATTTGAATCGGCGGTAAAGCGCCTTTCTCCCGGCTCGGTGGGAGATGTGGTACAGACTCAATTCGGGTATCATATAATTAAGTGCACCGGCAGAAAAGATTGAGCATGGTTTGAGGAGGGCCCCTGATGGTTAATGCTATCAAAGAAACTGATTTTCAGTCCATACTTCGTGTAGATTCGGAATTGAATCATATTCAGGATTTGGATCTCTTGCTTGAACGGATACTCCAGGAGGCCCGGGAAGTCGTCCATGCCGACGCAGGCTCAATCTATGTAAAGGAAAGCGAGGAAGTCAACGGGGAACGGGTGGAAAAATTGGTCATCAAATATGCCCAGAATGATACTCAGCAAAAAAAACTTCCCCTGGGACAAAAGCTCGTCTATTCAGTTTTTTCCCTGCCCATCAATACATTAACCATCTCCGGTTATTGCGCTTTTACCCAGAAATTGGTCAATGTTCCGGATGTATACAACCTGCCCCCGAATACTCCCTATTCCTTCAGTCCCACTTTCGATAAAATTTCCAATTACAAAACTACCTCAACCCTGGCTATTCCCCTGGTAACCTCCGAAGGCCGCTTGCTGGGGGTAATTCAGATTATCAATTCCAAGGATAAGAATGGCAATACGATCCCCTTCTCCAAGGAAGATGAATTTTTGATCACCCACTTTGCCGCCAACGTAACGATTGCCCTCCAACGGGCCTATGTAACCCGGGCTATGATACTCAGGATGATCCGGATGTCTGAACTTCGGGACCCCAAGGAAACCGGTACCCATGTAAACCGGGTGGCGGGCTACACCGTGGAGATCTACGACGGCTATGCCAAACGCCACAACGTGCCCAATACGGAACGGGGAAAATACCGGGACACCCTGAAGATCGCCGCCATGCTCCACGATGTGGGAAAGGTGGCCATCTCGGATATTATACTAAAAAAGCCGGGCCGTTTTACCCCGGAAGAATACATGGTGATGCAGCACCATACGGTGTACGGCGCCGGGCTTTTTGACGATCTCCAGTCGGAACTGGATACTATTGCCCGGGATATAGCTCTGACTCACCATGAAAACTGGGACGGCTCGGGGTATCCCGGCTGGATCGATCCGGTAAGCCTGAAGGCTACTAAGACCGATGATCAGGGGAAGCCCCTGGGGAGACGGGAGGAAGAAATCCCCCTGCCGGGACGTATCGTAGCCCTGGCGGATGTTTATGACGCCCTTTGTTCCCGCCGGGTATACAAGGAACCCTGGACAGAGGATCAGGTTTTGTCGGAAATACGAAATATGCGGGGCATCAAATTCGATCCCGAATTAACCGATATATTTTTTGATGTCCTTCCCAACATAAAACAGATACAGAGCCTCTACCCCGAGAGCAGCATGAATTAGCTTAGTTGTTCCTGGTAAGCTTAACCAGTATCCGGTCCAGGCCGTCCGCAAAAACCTTGAGTTCCTTTTTCCCATACGAAGCTGTGCGCTCCATCCCCAGGCCGTTCTCCGCCAAATCTACCATAAAGTCCCGCAGGGAAAGCCGTTCCCGGATATTTTCCCGGGTATAGGCTTGACCCCGGTCATCGATCACCAGAATGGAAGCCTCCACCAGCCGTGCCGCCAGGGGAATATCCCGGGTAATCACCAGATCCCCCGGCTCAGCTAATTCGACAATACGGTTATCCGCGGCGTCCTCCCCCGCGGGACAGAGTTCCATCAGGGCAAATTCCCCCCAAGACCCATAGGGTCCGCCGATTTTCGGGATAGGCCGGTTAGCCGCAAAAATTGATTTAATCTGCCGGCGGACCGCGGTTTTAAGTATCAACTCCCGGGCAGGCCTGGGGCAGGAATCGGCGTCCACCAGAATTTTCATTAAAGATCCGTACCGGTACCGGCAATGAAGACAATATAATCGCCGGAAAACACAGGGAGCGGTTTCCGGGGGGCGATAAAGGCGCTCTCGCCCCGTTTTAGGCTTAGGTTTTCCCCATTGCAGGCGGTGGTAATAGCCAATTTTCCTTCAACCACAATTACGATTGCGGGACAGCTTAGGGGGAAAAGCGCCGCCCCTTCTCCGGCGATCCCCTCCCTGCCAATCATACGGTAAAGGGAAAATTCCCGGCAGGGCGAGGGATAGCGGAAAAGGCCGGACGAATTTTCGCCGCAGCTCAGAATTTCCGGCTTAAAGGGGGCAAAACGCAGTATCCCTGTCAATTCTCCCGGATCGACATGCTTAGGGGTTAAGCCGCCCCGGAGAACATTATCCGAATTGGCCATGAGTTCAATGCCAAGGCCATGCACATAGGCATGAAGTATCCCTGCGGGGATATTCACCGCCTCTCCGGGTTTCAGGTTAATCAGGTTAAGATAGAGAGGGGCGATAATCGCCGGGTCGGCGGGGTAACGTTCCGCAAACCGCCCTGCATATTTCCACTCTTCAGCATATTCGCCTGAGGCATCCTTCCCGCGGCCGCGGGCATATTCGCCCAAGGCCTGCCGGGTTTCCGCGGGCAGGGCAAACAGGGCGGCGAAAAAACGCCGGAGGGCCTGCTCCCCCGCCGCAGTATTACTGCTGGCATCTCCGCCGGTTTCCAGGGCGGTAATCAGCGAAGTTAAGCGCGGAAAACCAAAGGCTTTAAGGCGTTTGCTGATTTCCCCGGGTTCCCGGAATCCGGCCATAGCGGTAAAGGGAGTAATAGCGCAGATAATCTCCGGCTTGTGGTTTGCATCCTTGTAATTCCGGTTCGGCGCTTTAAGCGGAATGCCTAGGGAATTTTCCCGCTCCCATCCGGCCTTCGCCTGGGCCAGATTTGGGTGGGCCTGGATAGAAAGGGGCTGATCCGCGGCAAGGAGCTTATACAGAAAGGGCAGCTCCCCGAATTCCCCGGCAACATCCTCCCCAAGGTAACGCGCCGGGTCCTGCCCGATAAGCCCGGAAAGCAGCCTGGGGCCGCCTGAAACGGAACCGGCGGGAAAGGCCAATTCCGAAGGACCCTCAGGGTGAACCCCCATCCATAGCTCTGCCCAGGGTTTTCCCTCATCATTGGGGAGGCTCAGCAGCCCAGGTATCCATTTTGGGGAACCCCAGTCGAAGTGCTTTATTGTATTATTCAGCTTAAAAACCGAAGGCATGGCGCGGATTAGTCGGGAATAGCCCGGTCGAGCCGGCTTATCAAGTCCTGGGCAAGTTTTTCCGCCTCAATGGAATCCCGGATACGGGGGCTGTGATCCGTCGCTTTCTGGAAATCATCGCAGAGCAGGAACCCTGTAATAATAGAAAGCTTGAGAGGGTCCTCTATACCGGTTTGTCTTCTCGTGTTTTCCACAGCCTGGCGGTATTTGCCCAAAAGCGTTTCAAGGTAGACCGGGTCTTCATCTGCGCTAATAGAAAAGGAGGTTCCCAACATATCGATGCGAAGGTCGCTTTTCGCCACCGGCGCTCCTTAAAAAATGTCCAGTTCGCCTAAGCCGGGTTCACCGGAATCCGGGGGCGGCTCCCCGTCCGGCGGAAAATCTCCGTTTGAGTCCCCGGGTTTATCGTCAAAAAAATCGTCCGGGCCCCCGGAGTCCCCTGCCGGAGCCTCATATACCGGGGACGCGGCCGGTACAGAAGGCTGCACGGAAACCGCCGGTGGAGATGCCGGTTTGCCGGCCGGGGTCACCGCCATTGCCTGAACCGCCGAAAGGCTCCTGCCTATGGCGTCTTCAAACTGGTTAAGCCTATCGAGGGCGGCAACAATGCCCTCCTCAATACGGCTCTGATCCTCCTTAAAGCACTGAACCAAATCCTCAAGTTCTTTCACCCGCTTCAGGGAGCTTTCGAGTTTTTCCCGCAACAGCTTGTTTTCACCTGTTACCCGGTTAACGTATTCAATCGCTTTGGCGATCTTCGTTTCAAGCTGCCGAACCTGCTCAAGGGTTACCATCTGGGGCCTCTCAAGAAACCTGGGCACCCAGGGCTGTTTTTGCCTGAGCAACCACCGCCTTAAAGGCGGCGGCGTCTTCTATCGCCAGATTGGCCAGGGCTTTCCGGTTGATGGTTACCCCTGCCTTGGCAAGTCCGTCCATCAGCCTGGAATAAGAAAACCCCTCGGCGCGGCAAACCGCGTTGATCCGGATGATCCAGATACGGCGAAAGTCGCCCTTCCGGTCCCGGCGATCCCGGTACGCATAGAAAAGCCCCTTGGTTACCGCGTCTTTGGCGGTTTTAAAGTTGGAATGACGGCGGCCCCAATAGCCCTTCGCCTGTTTCAGTATTTTTTTACGATGGTCCTTCCTGCGGGACCCGTCTACTGCTCTTGACATAGGATACCTCTTCCTCTTCTAGCCGTAAGGCAGAAGCTTCTTTTTGATTACCGATACGTTGTCGCTGGACAGAATACCGGCATGGCGGAGATTCCGCTTCCGTTTGCTGGACTTTTTGGTAAGTATATGGCGAAGATTCTGCTTCTTATACTTTACCTTACCGGTCCCTGTAAAGGAGTACCGCTTGGCGGCGCTCTTCTTGGTTTTCATTTTCGGCATGATGCCATCCCCTATTTCTTAGTCTTGGGGTTTAGTACCATGGACATAAACTTGCCTTCCATAGTGGGAGATTTATCCATAACATATTCCCCTTCAATCCGCTTGAGGACATCCTTAAGGACATCCAGTCCGAGTTCGGTATGGGCAAGCTCCCGGCCGCGAAAACGGACCGTTACCTTGACCTTATTACCTTCCGCAAGAAATTCCTGGACGTGTTTAGACTTAAAATCCAAATCGTGCTCATCAATTTTGGGCTGCATCCGGATTTCTTTTAATTTTAATAACTTCTGCTTCTTTTTTGAGTCCCGGACTTTCTTTTCATTCTCAAACTTGAACTTTCCGTAGTTCAGGATTTTGACCACCGGCGGAGCCGCCTGGGGGGCGACTTCCACAAGGTCAAGACCCTGCTCTTTGGCTATTTCGAGCGCCTCGGCGGTGGTAATAACCCGCTGCTCCCCATCATCCCGAATGAGGCGCACTTCCCGCGCCCGAATCTGTTCATTGATCCGTAAATCCTTATCCGCCAACTGACCTCCTCACCGATACCCTCTTTTGGACCACTAGCTCCGCATAGTATATACAATGTGCGTAATTGGTCCAACCTTAAATCCCGCTAGTAGTATCTAATAGTCTATATATATAGTAAAATTATGAATTTTGTCTAGCCCCTGCGGGGGAAAGGGCCCCAAAAAACGCCTATTCGCGGGTCTATTTGACGGTACATGATATATGAAATCGCATAACACACACGGTGACCGGTAATGCGGGCAGATGAACCCCTCTTCCAACTTATGGTGAATATGCTTTAATATCAATCTCTAATGGGTGCGTTAACAATTATCCATACGGCGGGACGGCATAACTGCGGCGCGCGCTGTTCGTTTACGGTATGTGTCAAAGACGGCACGATACAAAAAATCAGTTTTGAGCCTGAAAAGACGCCCTGTGTCAAATACTGCCTGCGCGGTCATCACTACCTTGATACACTTTTATCGGACAAGAGGCTGCTTTATCCCATGCGGCGGACAGGGGCGCGCGGCGAAGGTCTTTTTGAACGTATAAGCTGGGACGAGGCCCTTAAGATAATCGCTGCCGAATGGAAACGTATTACCGGTACATACGGCCCCGGATCGCGTTACATAAACTATTCAAGCGGAGTTGCGGCCGTAGCGCGTCCCGATGTTTTTGCCAAACGGCTTGCCGCGCTTGACGGGGGTTATCTTGGTTATTATAACAGCTACAGCACAGCCTGTACTAAAATCGCCACAGAATATGTTTACGGCACCTATTTTTCGGGCAATTCAAGCATTTTTCTGGAAAAATCAAAGCTCATCATCCTCTGGGCGCACAACCCACGGGAAACGCTTTTCGGCGCGTACCTTATGGACGAACTGCGGCGCGCCAAAAAACAGGGAACGCGCATCATCGTTATTGACCCGCGCCGCAGCGCAACCGCGCGTTGCCTCATCGAAAATGTTACCGAAAAAGGAGCATGCCTCAAATTGAAAATGTTACCCAAATTATAATAAGGAGACTCGAAGGAGGGTGTCCGAATGGGGTTAACGATGAAAGAAAAAAAGGCGGTAGCCAGGGAATACCGGCCCCGTTA
>JAITBG010000107.1 GCA_031283725.1 Treponema sp.
TCCGGGGTGAAGTCTACAGACTTAGGCGTGAATTCTAAAGACTTGGGGGTGTTTTTTGGTACTGATTTGATGAAAAGGGGAGAATTTAAGCTGCCGGGTACTTGACAAAGCCAAAACCGTCCCCATAATGGCCTGTGGCCTGTGGCCTGTGGCCTGTGGCCTGTGGCGGGATATCTACGCTTTGGGTTTGTTCGGCGTAAGACATAAGAGAATAATACCAAATTTTGAAATTTCATACAATCGGGAGAAATTTGCGGGTACAGTCCGTTTTTATATATTGAGGATAATTCCCCGCGCCATGGACGGCGCGGCGGGGCAAGAAATTTGGGGCAAAAAACTTTGCTTTTGGGGTATTTTTGGGGACTATTTTTTTAGCCTTTTACTGCGGAAAAAATTTATAAATAATGTTTCACCGTAAATATTATGTATGTTCTTCTTTATATACATTTTTTATATATTCCAACCAATTCAAAGCAAATTGCACCCAGCAGGACGGTCTACGCTTCGCCGCCGGTAGGCGGCTCGGGCTACGGTATATCGTGGGAACCGGCAATAATTCCTGGCAAATACCTCGTACCACCGTACTACAGGAGACGCCCTCCGGCTAGGGTTCGCAAAGTTCCCTTTATTCATTCCGTATTTTCTGCTAAACTTCTTGGAATGAATACTCCTGCCGTACTCCTTTGGACCGCCTTGCTTTCTTTCTTGCCCATTTCCGAACTCCGCGGGGGTATCCCCTTCGCCATAGCCAACGGGATACCATGGTACCTGGCTTATCCCTGCTGCGCCGCCCTCAACGCGCTGGTGGCCCCTGGCTGCTGGATTTTCCTCTCCACCCTGCACAGACTTTTCCTGAAAATGGCATGGTACGAAATTTTTTTCAACCGTTTCGTAGAACGCGCCCGGCGGAAGCTCCATACAAAGGTGGAAAAATGGGGCTGGCTGGGGGTTGCGGTCTTTGTAGCTATACCCCTGCCTATCACCGGCGCCTGGACCGGGACCCTGGGTTCCTGGGTTTTGGGCTTAAGTAGGCGCAAAACCATGATCGCCGTGATCCTAGGGGTGCTTGTGGCCGGAGCTGTCGTCACCTCCGTATGGCTCCTGGGAATACAGGCCCTCCGTATTTTTATAAAAGAAGTATAGGACGTTTCGTGGCTAAACTTAAACATGATTTTCCGGCGGAGCTTCCCGCGGATCTGAACGATCAGCAAATCCGCGCGGTTACTACTATTGAAGGACCTGTGTTGATTATCGCCGGCGCCGGTTCAGGGAAGACCCGGGTTATTACCTGCCGCATCGCCCATATGCTGGAAACGGGGATACCCCAGTCCGCCATCCTGGCCCTCACCTTTACGAATAAAGCTGCCAGGGAAATGGAACTACGGGTCAAGGAACTGACCGGAAAGAAGCTCCAGAACTTGACGGTGAGCACCTTCCACGCCTTTGGGGTAAAAATACTCCGGGAAGAAATAGAGCGTTTAGGGTACCGGAAAAATTTTTCTATTTACGATGAGACCGACAGAATCTCTGCGATTAAGGAAAGCCTTCGGGAACACCGGATCTCCACCGAGGGGGTGGATCTCTACGCCCTGGGCCAGCTTTTCTCCAACATCAAGATTGGCCGCTTTACCTGGGGAGACGGCGCCAACGATGCCTACGAGCCGGTGTATAAGGAATACCAGCACAGCCTAAAAACGTACAATGCCCTGGACTTTGATGATCTCCTGACACTCCCCATCGAACTATTCGAGAAATACCGCGAAACCCTGGAGAAGTACCGTAACCGGTACCGTTACATCATGGTGGACGAGTTTCAGGATACCAGCTTTACCCAGTACCGGCTCATGCGGCTCCTGGCGGATCGTAATGTCTGTGTGGTTGGTGATGATGATCAATCCATTTACTCCTGGCGGGGGGCCAACTACGAAAACATCCTCATGTTTGAAAGAGATTTCCCGGGGGCGGCGGAGATAAAGCTGGAACAAAACTACCGTTCCACCACCACCATCCTGGAAGCCGCCAACGGAGTTATCTCCAATAACACTAACCGGAAAGAAAAGCGGCTTTGGTCGGGGAACAAGGGCGGCAAGCCGGTGGAACTCTTTTTTCCACAGCATGAAAGCGAAGAAGCGGACTTCATCGCTTCCCAGGTAAAAAAAATTATGATCCAGGATAAACTCAAGTACGATGATTTCGGGGTATTGCTCAGGACTAATTCCATGACCCGCAGTATTGAGGAAGCTTTCCTGGCGGAAAATATCCCCTACCGCGTTTCCGGAGGAACCAGCTTTTTTCAACGCAAGGAAGTTAAGGATATACTGTCCTATCTCAGGCTTATTGCCAATACCAATGATGATGTGAATCTCCTCAGAATAATTAATACCCCCCGCCGCGGTATAGGCAAAACCACCATAGGGGTCCTGATGGATTTGGCCCGAAAAAATCATACCACCCTGTGGGACGCCATGGAGAAACTCCGCTATTCCCCTGACACTCTCTTCCAGGAAGCAGCAAAAAACAGGGCCGAGATCGACGAATTTATGACCCTTATCGAAACTTACCGGGAGGAAATGCTGGGCAAACGTTTATTGTCCGCAAAAACCCGATCCCTGGTGGACAGCATTGATTACTGGTCCTATCTGGTAACGGAATACAGTAAAAATGATAAGATAGCTAAATGGAAATTTCTCAACATCGAAAGCCTTATCCAGTCTATGGAAACCTGGGAGAAGGATCCTGACAACGCAGATCCCAGCCTCTATGCGTACCTGAACCGTATTAGTTTAATTACCCGTGACGATGGGAATGACGACGAAGCGGGAAAGGGGAAGGTAAACCTCATGACCATCCATGCATCCAAAGGTCTGGAGTTCCCCGTAGTTTTTATTGCCGGCGCCGAAGACGGTATCATTCCCCATGAGCGGAGCATGGAGGAAGGCGAGGGAGACCTGAATGCCGGCCCCATTGAGGAGGAGCGCCGCCTTTTTTATGTAGCCATCACCCGGGCCAGGGACAAACTCTTTATCACCAGCTGCCTCCGCCGGCGCCGGATACAGAGTACAACGGACTGCGCTCCCTCACCATTTCTGGCGGAAATCCCCCCGCACTTAATCGAACACCACGAGCCGGATAAGGCGGTGGAAAGCCCCGAAGAAGCGAAAAACTATTTTGCCATGATCAAAAGCAAGTTCAGCTAATTACCCGTTCCGGGTTATACCGGGATATCAGGATATGTTCCGGCGGAATTCCCCAGCAGCTCTATCCTGGCCTTTATATATTCAAACCGGTCATGGTTCAGCACCGTTCTGCAGTATTTGGTTCCGGGGAGTATGTATACCGGATAACGACCCCGGCTGACAAATTTTTTTCCTTCACCCTGAACAAACCAATACACCAGGGATATTTTTTCCCTATCCAGCTCAATAGCGTTAATACCTTTTCTGCCAATAGCGCTTCCGGAATTGAAGAGGCAGGGCACGGGAAGATCGTCTCCGTAAAGACTCTGCCGCATGGCATTCCACTTTTCAGAACGCTTCAGCTTCCCCAAATCCCTGCGCAGAGCCCTTACTTCTCCGGCGATCCGTTCCCGTTCTTCCCCTCTGGAAACAGGATAATTCCGGCAAAGGCGCTCAATCTCAAATTTAATAAATTCAAAACGCCCCAGGGATTCGAAGAGGGCACGGTGAGTGTGGCCGATGATGGAAATGCAGTTATTCTCCAGGGAAAAATCGTATGCCTGTTTTTCCACATGGAAACGCCTGAAAGGACTGCGGCCTGAAGAAATATTCCTGACTCCCAGGGGTTTAAGGAGATAACGTATTCCTATCCGGAGGAGTTTATTATAATTGGCGTAAACCCTGGAGGACTGATGTCCGTGATACACATAGAGCGGGATAAGACCGGTCTCAATAAGCACCGCATCGTAGAGGGAATAGGGATACTTTTTTTCAAAGACAAGCTGCTCATCATGGTTTCCCAGGGTTTTATACAGACACCCTCGGGTATTAAATTTATCAAAGATATCATACAGCCTTGACCATTGCCTTCTGATACTTTCCAGGGAAAAACGCTGTAGTTCCTCGATGTCCCCGTTTAAAACAACCGTCCAGCCCCCGTCTAAATAGTATTGCTCCAGCATTTCCATTAACAGGGCGCCATTCTGGGCAAGATCGTCCCTGCGCCCGCTGCCCATGTGAAAGTCGCTGATAACTAAAACATTACCGCCACGGGATATATCAAGAACCGCCGCAGGGTTAAAACGACTGTTCGCCATGTCGGAAAAAAAAGAGCTCGGAGCCATTTGTCCAAACTACCACAGATGGGAGGCTTAATACAATACCGGTATTGACTGGTCCCAATTTAACATTACAAAGAACCGTACCATACTAAGGCAGGAGATGCACCAGGCGCTTGAGCCGTACCGGGTATTAGATTAATTTTGAGGCATTGTGTCCCCTTGCTAAGCCTTTTATTTTGTATAATAATAGCAGAATAACAAGCGCTAGACCAAATATTGAACGGCAGTACAATCCGGTTCATCAATGTCGTCGGAAAGTTTTTTACGGATTGTACGCCCTACCTAGTGGTGTAACCATGGGCTAGAATACTACGTTTAATTACCAAAGGAGAAAAATATGGATTTTGTAAAAGAAATGCGGCAGAAAGCGAAGGACCTGCAAAAACGGTTGGTACTGGCTGAAGGGACCGAACCCCGGACTATCAGGGCAGGGCGGATCATTTTGGACGAAAGCCTGGCCGCTTCGGTAACCCTGGTGGGCAAGGAATCGGAAATTCAGACCACGGCTGAACAGGAAGGGGTCAGTTTAGAGGGTATTAACATCATCAATCCCCAAGTTTCAGCCCTGGCGGGAAAGTACGCCCAGGAATATTACGAGCTGCGAAAACACAAGGGCATGAACGAAGAACAGGCCAAGAAAGATATCACCCATTTTCTGCGCTGGGGAGCCATGATGGTCCACCTGGGGGACGCCGATGCCATGGTTGCGGGCGCCGAAAGCGCCACCGCGGACGTACTCCGGGCGGGGCTTGCCATTATCGGTACCCTCCCCGGTTCTAAGACCGCCTCCTCCTGCTTTGTGATGCAAACCACGGACAAAACCTGGGGTGTGGACGGCGCCTTGATCTTCTCGGACTGCGCAGTAGTCCCGGACCCCACGGCGGAACAACTGGCGGATATCGCCGTAAGCGCGTCCCTATCCTGCAAGGAATTCCTCGGCGTCGAAGCGGTGACAGCCCTGCTCTCTTTCTCCACCAAAGGTTCCGGCGGGGATCATCCCAACGTACTCAAGGTACAGGAAGCCCTGAAGCTGGTAAAAACCAAGGTTCCAACCCTGATTGTTGACGGCGAGATACAGGCCGACGCCGCCCTGGTCCCCTCGGTAACCGATAAAAAAGCCCCGGGCAGCCCAATTAAAGGCAGGGTCAACACCTTAGTATTCCCCGATCTTGAGGCCGGCAACATTGGCTACAAGCTGGTGCAACGCCTGGGTAAAGCCGAAGCATTCGGCCCCTTCCTCCAAGGCTTCGCCAAACCGATCAGCGACCTTTCCCGGGGTGCTTCGGTGGAGGACATCGTGGTAACCGCGGCGGTTACCCTGGCGCGGGCAAAGTAAGCGGTTAGCAGGTTTAGTAATCGGAAAAGAGCCGGCCGGGATTCCAATACAGCAGGGGGGCTGCCCTGTCATAGCTTCGGGGTACTGCAATCGCCGCAAAAGCGATGCTCCGGCATAACCGGACATTTACGCCTGAATTTTTTCCACCAGCGCCTCTTTGAGCGTCGCCGAAAAGTTTATGTTTTTCCGTTCCGCCGCCTGATTAAGCCATGAGGGAATAGTGAGGGTTTTCTTTACCGGCTTTTCATCATGGTTTGATTTAAGGGTGTCAAGGTCAATAAAGACCATGGAGACAAAACCGTTTAGCTCATCAGGCTTGACATTTTTTGCCTCGCTTGGTTCCGGAAGTTTTTCTCCGTCCTCAAGCATGCAAAGGATGCGTCCGGCGGCGGCATCCGCGGCCATATACATAGCATCGGCAAGATCATCCCCGAAGGTGGCAAGTTCAAAATCGGCAAATTCCACCGAAAACCGCCCGTCCGGTTCGGGGTAAAAACATGCTGGATATACATACCTCATAAAACCTCCCCGGCCTATTT
>JAITBG010000141.1 GCA_031283725.1 Treponema sp.
TGCCGCGCTCGTTAAGATGATTTTGCATGGCATCCTATTTCCGCCGCAACGTGTCCACTATGGCTTCCCTGTCTGTGTTTTCCCCTCTCATGTGTCTATTATAGCATAATTCCAAAATAATGTGTAGTTGTTATTTTTGGGAGAAGCCTTAGTAAACCGGATATTGGGACTTAACCTTGAAAACAAACAGTCAACCCAAACCGTGGCCGGCAATCTTCCAGCAGAAGATTGTTTACCTGAGGCTTGAGCCGTATGATGGGAAACTATCACGTACGGTTCTTAGGCGGGAAGGGGCGGAGCAATCCGCCCTGACCCAGCCGACGTTCTTATCGACACGCCGTTGATAAACGGTATGCCCCGCCCGGTGATAGATCATGTGCGAAACGGAATGCCCCTGATAGGCTCTGCGGATAGGGAAAGCCAGGAGGAGTTCAGCCGTAGCGATCCTGAGGCCATAGTAAACCTTCCTTCCTATACCCTGGGGGCAGAATATATACTCTGGGAAGAGGGAGACGCGCAGCTTGATGAAAACGCCCGGATTCGTTTTCGGGTAAGGCGGAACGTGGTGGTTTATCTCCTTATGCCCCAAAATACTGCGGTCCCCGGTGGCTGGGGTTTTGTGGAGGATAAGGTAGGAATCAACCGGAATTATTATCCCGGCGGCGCCACGGTCTATATGAGACGCTATGGCCCTTCCGGCTGGGTGGAAATACCCGGTACGCCAGCCGGTACGATTCAGCCCCTTATTATGGTACAGGAAAAAGGAAGTTTAGGCACAGATATACTGATTCATCCGGAAAACGTGAAAAATACCGAATCGGAAAATCCGGTGAACAGCCTCACCCTGGATGCTCTGGTCAGGCCGTGGCAGTATAGCCGCCGCCTGCCCCTGCGCAAAAGGTGGTTTGTAAATGCCGGTGATGGATGGACGCCCCTGGAAGGGAACCGTTACGAGATCTCCGCCAATTCCGACGGAGAAATTGTTGAGGGAGCTGTGTCGGTTCCTCTGCGTTTCAGGCTGGAACTCTATACGCCGGACGGTGAGGTGGAGTACCGGATAGAAAAGGTATACGGAATAGGGGAGGATTTCTATTCCCAAAAATTCTAGAATGTCTGGAATTACCGATTAATTCTTTGCCTGACAAACTTAAATTTATGGAGTATAAAGCACAAATTTTTTAATTGCCTGACCGACTCCGCCTTTTCCGCAGTCGGCGGTGATTGCCCCGGCCAGGGCTTTCAGCTCATCACAGGCGTTGCCCATAGCGACGCCCAGGCCGGCAGCACGGATTATATCTATGTCGTTTCTGCTGTCACCGATAGCGATACTGTTTTCACGGGGGATGCCAAGAGTCTCAAGGACCAGGGTCATCCCCTTTGATTTGCTTTCTCCCAGGATTATCCCTTCAAAATACGTTGGGAAGGTATTGAGCTGAAAGTAGCTGCCTAAAAAATTTTGTTCCTTTTCGCTTATATCGCCCTCAATGGTCAGTTTGGAGATTATAGCGCCGGGATACCTGGTAAGAAAATCATCTGCGTTATTTATGATGAAAATTTTTTCTTCCGTTTTGTAGTTCCCGGGAAGATTAATCCCGTAAACGCCGTTTACCCCTTCAAATAAACAGTATTTGTCCATCCCGAGATAGAAGGCGCATATAATCCGGAGAATTTTCTCTGGGATCCATTTGTGATAAATGATCCGATCCCCGATTATTATTTGAGCGCCCCCCCCGGCGATGATACCGTCCAGCCAGGGAGCATCCCTGATTATCCCTGGAATGTGAGCCAGGCCCCGGCCGGTGCTGATAAATATTTTATGGCTCTCGCGATGGGCTTCTTCGATCTGTTCGACATCCTCCGGAAAAGGGCCGGTGTGATTGGTAATCAGCGTTTCGTCTATGTCCAGGAATATCGCTTTTGGTGAATTTTTCATATACATCCTTCTATATTTGATAATACTTTTAGAATATCCTCCAGCCTTGCAACTTCATAATCTGCGTTCTGTCTGAGGGCCGGAATTTTTTCGGGCCAGATCCTGGAACTGTATTCGGTGGTGAGTATGGTGGTCATGCCGGACTCCTTGGCTCCACGCAGTTCCTCATGCCCGCCGTCACCGACGTAGAAACACTGTGCCGCCTCAATTTCCAGCCGGTCCAGGGCAAGATGGAATATCCGGGGGTTCGGTTTGAGAAGACCCTCGTAGTAGGAAAAGAGTACATGGTCAAAGGCGGTGCTGAGGGGCGACCCTTTCCAGTGGTACACATCGATCACATCGGCGTTGCTTATCAGGCAGGTTTTAAAACCAAGCTCCCGGATTTTTTTCAGAATCTTAAGGTTCTTTTCCTCAACGCCGTAAAGGGTTCGTTTGATCCTTTCCAGCCGGGCATCTGCGGCGCGGCGGAGCAGCCCCTCGTCAATATTCAGGCCCCGCAGTATATGGCGGACCATCTCGCAGGGGTCCCGAATCTTCCCGCTTCCCCGTATGTCATAATCTATACCGTTCCGCCGCTCAAATTCCCCGCGCTCCATTTCCAGGACCGTATATTCACTCACCCGGGAATATTCTTCCTTCATGGGATTCACCAGGGTGAAAAAAAGATCAAAGATCATGGCCTTTGATCCTGCGGCTCTTGGTCCCGGCATGGTATCCTTACTGTTTCCGGGAACCCGGCTTTACCGCCGGTATGCCTTTTTTACAGAGTTCGCAGGTTTCCTGTTCCCAGTTTCCCGCCTCTACTCTGCAGGCGGCGTAGAGGGGCCAGAGAAGCGGAAATCCCGCGGCCCGGCGATCCACCACACAGGCCAGGGCGCATATTTTTGCCCCCAGGACTTCCAGAACCGCGGCGCTTTCCCCGGAGGATTTTCCGGTGGTAACCACATCTTCGGCAATAAGTATCCTCGCCCCAGGTGTAATCTCAAAACCCCGGCGCAGAGTCATGGCGCCGGTATCGTCCCGCTCGGTGAAAAAGCCGGGTAAGCCAAGCTGCCGGGCAAGCTCGTAGGCTACAATGATGCCCCCCATGGCGGGACCCACAACGGCGTCCACCGCAAGTTTCCCCGCCCCGATATCCGCCTTTAACCGTTCCGCTACCCCCGCCAGGGCCTCCGCCGTTTGGTCCGGGTACTGCAGAAGCCGGGCGCACTGGAAATACCGGTCGGAATGACGGCCCGAGGAGAGGAGAAAGTGCCCCTCCAGCATGGCTCCTGACTCTTTTAGTAAGCTGATGGTGTCTTTCATGAATACAATATACCTGGGAAGGGGGTTGAACCGCAAGCTTAGCCTGCATAATTGACGCGGGGGAAGCCTTCAAGTATGATCGGGCAATGAAGGTTTGGCTTAAACTATTAATCGGCTCCCTCCTGGGAGTCCTCCTTGGATACCTCCTGCCCAGTGATAATCAGCGTATCCTTTCAATTTTGAGTTGGCTCGAAAGGATGTCTATACGGATCGGCCGTTATGGAACAGTCCCTATACTTGTCTTTTCCCTTACCGTGGCGATTTACGAACTCCGTCAGGACGGCCGGTTTTGGCGTCTTATCCTCCGATCCGCCCTTCTGATCCTGGGAAGCGCTGTTTTTGTGGTTGCCTCGGGAATCCTGGTAACCATGATCTTCCCCCCCGCCCGGATTCCGATTCAAATAGAGGAGCAGGCGGAGTTGATTTCTCTGAATGTATCTGAAGCGGCGCTGGAACTCTTTCCATCCAATATGTTTTCCACCCTGTTCTCCGACGGGGTCTATCTGCTGCCCCTCTGTGTCTGTGCGTTTTTCCTTGGCATGGGTCTGTCCTATGACCGGAATTATGCCAAACCGGTCATTTCCCTGATCGATTCCCTGTCGCGGATTTTTTATCATGTGGCTTCCTTTTTTTCGGAAATCCTGGGGCTGATCATCATTATTCTTGCGGCTTACTGGGCGATCCGGTTTCACCGGGTCTTCCAGGCCGATGTTTTCCGGGATCTTATCCGGCTCCTGACTGTCTTTAGCGCGGTTTTGAGCTTTGTTGTTCTGCCCCTGTTTCTCTACTTTATCAGGCCGAAGGTCAATCCCTGGGTTCAGCTCTACGGTTCCCTGGGCCCAGCCCTGACTTCGTTTTTTTCCGGGGATATCAACTTTTCCATTCCTGTTATTTTTAGGCATGTTAAGGAAAACCTTGGTGTCCGCCGCCGCTCAAATACCGTTACGGTGGCCCTCTTTACTGCCTTTGGCCGGGCGGGCAGCGCCATGGTAGCCGCCGCCGCGTTTATTGTGATAATCAAATCCTACTCCAGCCTGGGGGTTACCCTGACGGATGTGGTTTCCATAGGCATCCGGGCGGTGATTATTTCCTTTCTCCTGGCCCGCCATTCCGGGGACGCCGCGTATACCGCCTTGGCGGTACTCTGCCTGGACTATGGCCGGGGTTATGAAGCGGGGTACCTTATCGTCAAACCCATGGCCTTCTACCTTATTGCCATCGGTACTTTTCTGGACGTGATGATAATCTG
>JAITBG010000124.1 GCA_031283725.1 Treponema sp.
GCCCGAATAAAAAAATGCGTAGCATTTTTAGGGCTGGCAAACTGTGGGTGTAGTGAGCCGTGGGAATGAAGCGTAGCGGAATGACCTAGGCGAACGAAACCCCGAGCCGCTACTGCGGCGAAGCGCAAACAGTCCTGTTATGCGACGTATGTTTTGTTTTTATACATACTTTTTAAATTCGATGATTTAAAGTAAATATATTGCTAAATATTATTCTATTTTCAGAGTTGGAAATTTGAACCTCAACGGTTCTTTTGAACACTGTTGGTACACATTGAATATAATATTTTTCACCTTTTTGAACAGTTATCGAGATATTGTCACTATCGAACCAGGTCTCACGACCATAGTCGTTTTGAGCATACCAACCCATCAAAATATCAAGATTATGCTTCCCTTCTGGCAGGAGGATTATTAAATCCCTACCCCCCCATTCAACTGATGTGCCATCAAATTTTACGATGTCCAAAGAAGCCCAAACGAAATTATAACCTTCAAACCATTGGTTGAGTTCCATGGTAGCTGCATTCTCTTCAGTTAAATCAGGGGAATATTTTACCGTTTCAATAGAGGCACAAGAGACAAAAAAAACGATCAGAGATAAAGAAAAAAACACAGAAAAGTTATTCTTCATTTTTACCCTCCTTATGGTAATTCTCATATGAATAAGTACGCTTGCCAGTGACCATCCACAAGACTCTCTTATTCGCGTTTTTATACAAATTGCGAAATATGCCTTCTTTCCGTTATCATCGTGGCAGAATTATATTACTCCATGAATTATATTTGAACAATATTTTTATGTCAACCATTTTCTTAAAATATTTACAGAAATTTCAAAACAAATGTCGCATAACGTTCCGGCTGTTTACGACGGTTTGACAGCCCGAATAGAAAAATGCGTAGCATTTTTAGGGCTGGCAAACTGTGGGTATAGTGAGCCGTGGGAATGGAGCGTAGCGGAATGACCTAGGCGAACGAAACCCCGAGCCGCTACTGCGGCGAAGCGTAAACAGACCTGTTATGCGCAGTATGGCCCGTACTCTACTTTATCTAAAATATTTATTCTATCCCTTCTATTTTTCCTGAACCTGAACTCCTGAAATCAATTTTTGGATTTCCACGATATTTTACGTGTCCTGATCCAGAAGTTTTTCCATTTAAATTATCCTCAACAAAAACATTAGCTTTGCCACTTCCACTAATATCAATAGAACAGTCATTAACTCTAAACTCAGTTCCATTAAAATCACCTGAACCTGAAATATCTATTTCAGCATCTTGACTGCTTCCTGCAATATTTATTTTCCCAGAACCTGAAATATGAGCGGAAAAATTATTACATTCTATACTTCCATATATTGTTCCTGAACCGGAAATATCCGTCTGAAATGCTAGTGTCGTTATTTTATCAATTGCCTCAAAACGTCCCGATCCAGATATAGAGACACTTGTAATGCTTGGACAATAAACATCCACAATCTCTTTTGTAAATGAATACGATCTTAGAGGTTTGTGTTTTATTATTAGAACTTCATTACGTACAATTGTTTCAAAATATTCATTAAGATTTGAATCAATCGTAACAACTGTACGATATGCCGGATTCACATGAAAACGAACTTCAGTTCCCCCACTTACCGTAATTTTTTTAAATGGGGGTAAATCCCGCTCGTCCGTTATAATATTTCCATTGCCAATTGTAATACAAGACATAAAAGCAACAGAAACCGATACCATCAATACTAAATTGTGAATTTTCATAATATCCTCCAAAAGTTGATGTTTTTATTTTATCATATTTCTCAATAATATCAATAGATTTTCATATATTTCCACAAAAAATTTAGGGCCATATTGCGCATAACAGTATATATACGCACTCAGTTTATCTATAACACAAAAACTATTCTCCTTATGTCCACACAATTACTGTCCAATGACACCAATAGTGTAAACACATACGCAAAGAGCCTCTTGGCAGTAATATCTCTTTCCGGCACACGCAAAGCATCCCGCGTTCTACGGGTTCACCTTATCAACGCTTAAACCTCCCGCAAGAACAACGCTATTTTTTGCAAATTCCGAAAGCATGCCCGTTACTCGGGATTTTTTGCATGCCCATGCAAAGAATCCACAACTGCAACAGGCTGCTACGGAATTATCGCGGACATAATCTCGCTCCACTTGCCTTTCTTCACCGTACCGGTTTCCCAGCGTACCGCGTAGTACAGCTTCTTGCCCCGATCGCTCTCCTTAAACGTGAGATCCAGCGGGCTTCTGGTGGCAAAGGACGAATGGACAAGATCCTCTATTTCCTTGGGCGGCGGCTTCCCCCACCGCTTCGCGTTGGCCCGCCTGAAGCGGAACTGCAGCACCCGGGGCAGCGGCATGGCGGCCTCCGTTTCGGGAACGTCTTCCGGCACAGGGACCGGCGTCGGATGTTCATCATGGTTCGGAACCCCCATGGCTGTGCGGTCTTTATTTGTAACCGGAAAAAACCTCAAATACTGGTTTACAAAAGGCCGGATCCCCCCCTTCGCCGCCTTTTTCGCGTTGTTCTTGGCCTCGGTATCCACCTTCGTATGCGGCCCGATGACGCCGGAATAGGCCGTTTTCCACCCTGCGTGCAGTTCCGCCAGGACGCCCAGCGCTGCCTGCGGGATATGTGTCCATGCCGGGGCCGGACCCGCGCATTTCTGGGACACATACTGGTACAGGAAACTGAACCAGGTATCAAAGTCCGCATCCTTATCGGGAATGTAGTCAGCCATACCATACCTCCTTGTTATTGCAATTATGATTGAACGGCTCAGAACCTGAGCGCGAGGAATATAAGCCTGGATTGAAGGGATTTCGGCTCGGGTTAAAACGATTTCGGCTCGAGTTAAAACGATTTCGACTCGGGTTAAAACGATTTTGACTCGGGTTAAAATGATTTCGACTCAAGCTGAAACCGTTATATTCCGGAGCGGGAGGGCATAGTTCCGGGCGCGGGAAACCGCGCCGGGGGGGACAGGCCGCAGTATGCCGCGTAAAAGCAGCTATATCCTAGTAAACGTATCGAGGGGGGGGAATCACCAAAAACCGTAAAGGACGGTCAAAAAGAGGGGGAAATATGCTGTTGAACTCAAAACCAGGCCTTTTTCCCGCCATAAGGGGGTACTCCTTTCCGGCATCCATACTTAATATGATAAATTAACCACACATTGAAAGAATATTCAAGTCGGCAGGCAGCCCCTCCTATGGCCCCCTTAGCTGGGTTAGCGGGAACGCACAGAAGCGAGTTATAGGGTCCATAGGGGCTTGGTTCACATAACCGGGCGGCTGGAAACGGCGCCCGGCACAGCCCTTCCGACACCTGCCCCCTGACACAACTGGGTAATGCAGTTACCAGGGCCCCTACGCCTCATACGCCGCCCCTGGTTAAATCCCAACGCTACCCCGGTGACCGCCACATACCCGCACAGGCCCTCCCCTCTCCCGTCTTTGCCGATGAGCCTATAACAGAGAGCAGGGAACAGTTAGCAGTTAGCAGGTTTTGCGGACCCTTTAATTTTTTGTCTGTTTCCGCTACACTAGGGGCATAGTAAAACCTTTGGGGGAGCCTATGAAATTGTATAGCCGCAGGCAGGTAATCTTTTTTTCCGTTCTAAGCGTCCTCATTATCGTTATGTTTGCTGTGGGGATAGGTGTTTTACGGATGCCGCTGAAAAATGGAGCCAAGGCGGAAGCCGAAGTTTCCGTTGACGGGGCTGTCAAGAACGCCGAGACGGATCCCCTGGAGCCGCTGCAGTCCCCCTATACGAATCCTCTGCTGACAAAAATCGCGGAGCTCCAGACCTATACCGAAGACGAGCGGGAGAATATTGGGGTATACGAACAGCTTAACGAGGCGGTGGTAAACATTACCACCGAAACCGTGGCCATCAACTGGTTCCTGGAGCCGGTGCCCCAAGAGGGCGGTTCCGGGTCGGGGTCTATTATTGATACCCGGGGCTATGTGCTGACCAACAATCACGTTATCCAGAATGCCTATAAGGTGTTCATCAACCTGGCGGACGGGAGTCAGCTTGAGGGGACCCTGGTGGGGACGGACCCGGAAAACGATCTGGCGGTGTTAAAGTTCACCCCCGCCAGCGGGGCGGAGCTGCGGACCGTGCCCTTTGGCGATTCGGAAAACCTTAAGGTGGGCCAGAAAGTAATGGCCATCGGCAATCCTTTTGCGCTGGAACGGACCCTGACGGTAGGCATTGTTTCCGGGCTGGGGCGGCCTATTCAAACTTCCCGGCAAAATATCATTCGGGATATGATCCAGACCGATGCATCCATTAACCCCGGCAACTCCGGGGGGCCCCTTCTGGATTCTCAGGGCAGGATGATCGGCATCAATACCATGATCTATTCACCCTCAGGAGGCTCCGTGGGTATCGGCTTCGCGGTGCCGGTGAATACCGCTAAACGGGTGGTGGCGGAACTTATCGCCTATGGCAAGGTCCGGCGAGGCTGGATCGATGCGTCGGTGGTGCAGATTTTCCCTGCGCTGGTTAATTACGCCAAGCTTCCCGTAAGCTCGGGGCTCCTGGTGTCCCGGACTAAGCGGAACGGCTTTGCGGAACAGGCGGGGATACGCCAGGGAAGCGAGCCCGTGCGTTACGGGTCCAGTGTGATCTACCTGGGCGGGGATATTATCACTTCGGTGGACGGGATGAAAACTGAAACCCTGGCGGATCTCTACTCTGCCCTGGAGGATAATAAGCCCGGGGAACGGGTTGCGGTGGAGCTGCTCCGCGGCGGAAGGACAATCCGGATGGAAGTAATTCTGGCGGATCGGGAAGAGTCCAGGCTGTAGCATATTGACAAAAAACCCGCCGCCGGAGGTCTTGCGGCCCGAGGCCATGATAGGGGTTAAAAAAACCAGGCTTATAAAGACGGCTGCCTGGGTCGCCCTGCTGGGAAACGCTGTCCTGGCGGTACTCAAGATTACCGCCGGTGTTTACGCCGAAAGTCTCGCGGTTATTGGGGACGGGATCGATACATCGGTGGATGTCCTTATCGCCGTGATGACCCTGATGGTAGCCAGGATTATTGCCCGGCCTGCGGATGCTTCCCATCCCTGGGGCCACGGCCGGGCAGAGACGGTGGCCACCGCCCTCCTTTCTTTTGTGCTCTTTTTTGCAGGGGCCCAGCTCATACTGAATTCCGGCGCCGATATTATTTTTAGGAAGCGCCGGGAAGTACCGGAATTTCCGGCCCTGATGGTAACCGTTATTTCCATAATCGGTAAAAGCGTCCTCGCCTGGAACCAGTATCTCTTCGGGAAAAAAGCGGATTCCCCCATGCTCAAAGCCAATGCAAAGAATATGAGCGGTGACGTGGTGATCTCCGCCGGGGTTTTGATAGGCCTTTTTCTTTCCATCCTTACCGGGATAGGACTCATCGATTCGGTAGCGGCACTTCTGGTAGGCATTTGGGTGATCAAGGCTGCGGTGGATATTTTCTTCGAAGCCAATGCGGAACTTATGGACGGCGGTTCCGGGAAAGATTTTTACCGGGCTGTGTTTGACGCGGTCTACAGCGTTCCCGGGGCAGGAAACCCTCACCGTACCCGGATGCGCCGCATAGCCGGATTTTGGGATATTGATATCGACATTGAGGTGGACCCGGCTTTGACTATCCGGGAGGCGCATACAATCGCCTCACAGGTAGAAAGGGCGATCAAAGGACGGGTTGAGGGCGTATACGATATTATGGTCCATGTGGAGCCTACGGGTAACACTGAAAAGGAAAGCTATGGACTCCAGGAAGACCGGATATCAAATTTGGGGCCATAACGTTGTAGTTTTAACTAATTCTTGATACAATAGTAATATATGATTTTAAAACCGGTTCTATACAGTATGCTGATATCCTATGCAAATAAGAAACACTCTCCCTATATAGATAGTGAAGCTTTTATCAGCTTGGTAGAAAAATATGCGCAGCACTACGCTAATGAACAACCGGAATGGGGCAGGTGGGCTAAGGATACGAGTAGAAAAATTTGGGAGGAAATGGGTCCCCTCCTGGAAGAAGGAAGGTGTATGCTCCTCACCGAAAAGACAGGAACCCGGATTTATATACCCAATTTTTATATAGACCTGCTGGAAAGCGCCTATAGCTCTCCGGATGATAGTGCGTCGAGTCCCTTCCCTTCCGAAAAAAGTCTCAAAATTAAGATACCCCCGGAATATTTGCGTTCCCTGAATGTAGTTACGGATCTTGTTACCTACCTCGATCATCCCCAAACTGACCCGATGCCGGTTATTACGTTTGTTTTTCCTCCGGGGATTCCCTCCGCCCTTATTTTATCAACTATGATACCCCGGCGTCTTATGGAATCGGCCATGCTTAAGACACGGCATTTCCTCCGCACCCAGGATAACAAGGATTATCTACAGAATAAGCTGCTCCCCCATTATCAGGGTAGGGAAAATCAGTTGCGGGATATATTTAACCGGATGATGGTACGGCCCCTGGATTGCCTTAACAGTCTGGAGGACGGGGAAGATTTTCCCTATCTGTTCTTGGCCAGTTTCTGCGGCATAGTCAGAAGCGTTATCACCACAAAGAATGAACTGCTCAATGAGGATGTCGCCATATTGCAGTCCATCTATATTATTGAAATAGTAAATAACTATTACCGTGCCCTAGCCTTTAGAAAAAAGGAAAGGGATAGGGCTTTAAACGATCTGGACCTTGAGTTTGATCAACCTCCCTACGCCTATACCATGGAATCCCTCATAAAATTTACCAACAGTAAAGGTGTGCCGCTTCTTGGACTGTATTCCGAAAAAGATCTGGAGGAATGGCTTACGGTCAGGTTGAAGGGTAATAATGGGGAGGAGCTGCCGGAGATATTTCTTATCGTCGGCCCCGCGGATGCAAAGCGGTATATTAAAAAGAAACATTACTATGATTTCAGTGTTAAATTCCTTAACGAAGCCCGTCCGGTTATTAAAAAAGCGGTTATCGATCGCTGGGTTGCAATAGTCAAGGCTTTTCACAGCGAATCGGCCATGGAGAAGGATGAGGATTTTGAAAAACTGCTGAGACGTTTTGTGGGTGAGTTAGCTCCGGACCTGATGGCGGTTATAACGGATAACAAGTTATACCTGGCTTGTGATGAAATAGAGCGGCTCCAGGGTTTTCTTCCGGAGGGCTCACGTTTTTTTGCTCGCGGGGGCGCCCTTTTACCGTTTGCAACCCTTCTCCTGATTACCCGGAAGGAAGTGCTGGCCGAAGCCCGGGCCATCCTGCCCTTCTGGTATTCCTTTCCCCTATTTATCGCCCTTGTAACCCTTTTTCAAAAAATGAGAGGAATAAGGTTTAATATGAAAGCGAAAAAAAGGGGCGGTAGGGGCTCCTCGGCGAGGGGCCGTCAGGCAGATAAAGGCCAGGACTTGGAGATTAAGGAAGCCGGGCGGAAGCTGGAGTCCGAATTGGTCCCCTACGGCGAAGATATTGATTCGTACCTGGAGAATTTGGAAAACCGGTGGAACACCCTGCTCAAGAAGCAGGCTCGGGAGGATCTATTAACGGATGTTAAAACCCTGATACGGGATCGGCTTCGGCAGGCCCTGCACGGTCAGAGGCACATGATGGTGACCAACGCGTCCCTGCAAAAGCTTGCCAATCATATTGTAGAAGAAAACAGTACCCTCCGGGACTTAAAAGCCCAGGACAGCCTGCGCCAATACATAGTCCTCTATATGGTAAAACTTTTAATTCAGTCAAAATTTTAATTTTTTTACATTTTTTTATTTTAAGTAAAGCATTTTTTAACTTTTCCCCCTAACCCTGGTATCATGGTCAAAATTTATTAACCATGACCGGTGATTCTGATTATCGCCGGATCAAACTTTTTTTGGAGGTAGTTATGAATAACCTCAATTCCATCATTATCGAAGGCAACCTGGTCCGGGACCCCCTGTTCCGTTCCACCGCAAAGGGAACGCCCCTTTGTACCTTTAGTATCGCTTCTAACCGGTTCTATAAACAGGATTCGGGCCTGGAGAACGAGGTTAGTTTTTTTGATGTGGAATCGTGGTCGAAATTGGCGGAGTCGTGCTACAATTTGGGGCATAAGGGCAGGGGTGTCAAGGTTGTGGGGCGCTTAAAACAGGACCGGTGGAATGGCGCCGACGGAAAACAACGTTCCAGGGTTTCGATTGTGGCGGAGCACGTGGAATTCCGCCCTGAATTTAAGCGGGACGGAACCGCTTTGGGTGATTCCTCAGAAGCAGAGACTTCTGAAAATACGGCAGCCGAAGGTATTGAAGAAATGGCCCCGGTGGCTTTTTAAGGAGGTTTTTATAGGAGCCGGAGGCGCTACCCCGACTCCTGTTTTTCTGGTATACTTTGCCAATGAATATTGAACTCCTTGCCCCCGCAGGCTCCCCGGAGTCCCTGGATGCCGCTATCGGTGAGGGGGCGAATGCGGTTTACTTAGGCTTGAAAAACTTTAACGCCCGGATTCGGAGCGCTAACTTTGCTTACTCCCAGTTTGAGGGGCTGCTCCGTAGCGTACATCGGATGAAGCGCAAGGTTTATGTTACGGTTAATACGGTTTTTGAACAGCGGGAAGCGGATCGGATGTATCAGCTCCTTAAGTATCTGGCGAACCTGGGGCCGGACGGCGTCATAGTCCAGGATTTCGGGGTGGTCAAAATGGTTCGGGATACCTTTCCGAACCTCAAACTGCACGCCTCAACCCAGATGAATATCGCCTCCGCCCGGGGTGCGAATCTTCTTTCCAAAAACGGCTTTTCCCGGGTGGTTCTTGCCAGGGAGCTTGCGCTGGAAGAAATACGGGACATACGGGATAACACCAACCTGGCCTTGGAGGTCTTTGTCCACGGCGCCCTTTGTGTCAGCGCTTCGGGGCTTTGCCTTTTTTCCAGCTACCTGGGGGGCAAGTCCGCCAACCGGGGTATGTGTACCCAGGCTTGCCGTCGTCTCTACCGGCATGAGGACGAAACGGGTTACTATTTCAGCCCTGGGGATCTTCAGCTCCTGGAGCAGGTTCCGGCTTTGGCTGATGCCGGGGTAAACTCCTTCAAGATCGAAGGGCGGATGAAAAGCGCCGAGTATGTGGGCACCGTGGTGTCCGCCTATCGCCGGGTCATTGACGGCCTTGAGGGAGACCGGGAGCGGAGCCTTGCGGCCGGGCTGGATATACTCCGCAACGACTTTGCCCGGGCTAAAACATTTTTCTACTTTGTCAACGGCGCCGGCCCAAAGACCTGGTTAAACCCGGAACAAGACGGTGGTACGGGTATACCCCTGGGGACCATCCTCAAGGTGAAGGGTCAGGACGGCGCGCACCGGGGGCTTATCGCCGGGGGACTGGTAATGCCCGGTTTTGGAGATTCGGTGCGGCTCCACCGCCGGGATGATTCGGACCGTCAGTCCCATAAGCTTAGTTTTGTGGAAGACGAAACTGAGCTAAGGTCATCCGGCCTTCGGCCGAACGGTTCGGGACCGGGCAACGGCACTCCCAGGCGGTGGATATCCATCCCCGATGGGTTTGCCCCGGGAGATTCGGTCTATCTGATTCAAACCAGGGCCATGTCCCGGCGCTATACCCCAGTTATACCCAATAATCTGGATACCCGTCGCCGTATGCCCGGCCATGACAAAGCCCCGGAACTAAGTTTAGGGGCGGTGAAAAAGCGAGACGAAAAAATTTTTCCCGAGGGGATCTACGCGACGGTTTCTCGATTAGAGGATCTTTTTGTGGTCCAATCGATCAAACCTATCCGGGCTATTGCGGAGTATAACCGCAAAGCCGCCGCCTGGCTTCTGGGGGAAGCTAAGAGCCCTTTACCCTTTAGGAGTGGGGAACTGATTCTGGCGCTGGATCCCTACTTCCCCCAGGCAATGGACAGTATCCTTACGGAGGAAATTAAGCGGCTAATTGAACGGGGATACCGGGAATTTGTGGTGAACAACCTCGGGCATTTTTCCCTGTTCCGGAATATACCCGGGGTACGGCTTATCGCGGGGCCCTCTTTATACGCTTTTAACCGGTGGTCCGCGGCTTTTATTTCCGGCATGGGGGTGGATAGCCTCATATCCCCTCTGGAAAACAACCGACAGAACTGGGAAAAAACCGTCGAACAAAACCGGCGTTCCCAGGCTTTTCTTACGGTTTTTGCCTACCCCGCTTTGTTCCGCATCCGGGCGGATCTGGGGCCGGTCTATGATTTTAGCAATTTCCAGGATAGCAGGGGTGAATCATTCCGGCTGATTAGTGAAAGGGACGGCTCCCGGGTCTATCCGGAAAAACCCTTCGCCATAGTCGATAAGATACCTTTTCTGCAGGAGGCGGGGTTCCGGCGCTTCATTCTGGACTTTTCCGGACCGCCGCTTAAAAAGAAGGACTACAAAGATATTATGAACGCCGTTAAAAACGGATCGCCCTTGCCTAACGCGGTCCGTTTCAACTGGAAGGACGGATTCTTCACCCAGGAAGAAGGAAAAAACGGATTACCGGGTCATCCGCGAGAATGAACCCTCCCGGTCCGAGATCATCCGTGAATGGGTTTCATTTACAAAAGAACGCCGGTTCTCCGCAATCCTGTCGTTTAGTATTTCTATATACTTGGCAATGACGGAAAGTTCCGGATCAAAAGCTTCGTCGTTTCGCATGATCCGTTTTACGGTTTCCAGTTTTCCACCGGTCTCGCGGGAAATTTGCAGGGCCGATTCCAGGCGGGTCAGATCGTTTTCGCTGTTGTAATAATGGGCGGCAATCTCCCTGACCGCATTGGCGAAATCCAGTACGGCGCCGGATCTGCGGAGCATCCCCGCGGCAAAATCATTGACAGGGTCCGTGAGGACAACTACCCGCTCGAAGGAGCCGGGCATTCCGGGGGTGGTGTTTTCATCGGTATACAAGCCGACTTCCGGAGTAGATGAACCTTGGGGACTTTTAACGTGTAAAGCCGCAACCTGCAGCCCCCGGTTTTGGGGCGGAATCCGGTAGCGTACAAAAAAAGTTTTGTAGTCCCCCTGGTGCAGGCTGTTAATGCGGCATATAACCCGGTTGCTTTCAATCCGGTGCTGGTATCCTAACACTTCTACTATTTCGATTCCCGGGGTGAACTCCAGCTCTATATCAAGATTCTCCGCCGCGGAAACCGCTATCCGCTCAAATTCCCTCTCGGTGTTCAACAATCCGTCCACATCACCCCGGCCGCGCAGGCTGCGGGATGCGCCCTGTCCGTATTCCGCAAGGGTTCGCAGAAGCTCTTCGTCAAAATTTCTCCCCAGCCCTATGGTAGACAGGGAAATGCCCTGCTGTTTCCGGATTTCCACCAACTGTTTGAGCTGGTCCAGGGTATCATTGCCGGTATATTCAAAAGTACAGATATCAGTAATACTGCTCCGGCCGGAACCGTGTACGGCGCCTTCAAAGTAAAGGTATTCTTTTCCGTTTTTTATCTCGATCTGAAAAGGGGTGAGATAAGAGTCCGTTTCATGGTTTAAATAATTCTGTATATACACCCGGTAGTTTCCCCGGGGCGCCGCGTTATCGGGCCAAAAAATATTTTCCACCGCCTTCAGCGTTTCTCCGTATAAATTCCTGTCTGCCTCCAGAACGCCGCCGTTAGAATCCCTGGGGTTGTTAAAATTTATTTCTTCTCCCGTGGGGGTTATTACATGGAGATCCAGATCGTTCCGGTTATTCCACATCAGGGAAATCCGGATATCTCCGGTACGGGCATTGGGCTGGGTGAGCCGTGTTGAAAATTCATCGCCGTCAGAAAAAAGGAGAACCTGGTTTATCGAGTTTTCCCGGTAGTAGGGCACGATCTGCTCATAGCCCAGGCTGATACCCGCTTCGAGGTTGGTGAGTCCCTGGGGGTAGAGTTCATCCACCGCATCTAGAAACGCCCGGCGTTTCAAAGTTGAATCCATCAGGGCAGGTTCAAAAACCACCTGAGCAGAATTGCTAAAGCTCACCAGGGATAGGGAATCTATGCTCCGGATTTTTTTTATGAAATTCCCCATGGATGTCTTAAACCAGAAGAGTTTGTTATCATCGTTCATGGAGATGGATGTATCCACCACAAAAACCAGGTTCAGCGGCGGAAGTTCCGCAAAACCCCAGGTTTTTCCCTGGATGCCAATCTGGATAATGCCTTCCGGCCCCAGGTGATCGCGCCCAAGGGGAATAGTCCGGTCTAGTTTATTATAGATGTTGACCCCTATATCGGTTTCCGGCTCCGGGTATCCGTAGTTATAGGAAGCAAGGTATGAATCGGTATAGATATCTTCGGGAGCCAGGATAATTCCATTATTCGCGAGATATCTGCTCCTGGCCCGCTGGGAAACGCTTTCGGCGAATCCCTCGGCAAACATTGTGCAGCAAAGCGCCAAGCTCAGGATGGCTCCAACGAGCACACCCTTCAGTTTATTGGGAAACATTATTTCCTCCATACTTATAACGCGGAACGGACAACCCGGAAGCCGATGTAATCAGTTTTTACGGTACGATCCTCTGATGCCCGGTTTGCGGAGCGCAGAAACCGTGCCTCGCTGTACCAGCTTCCGCCGCGCATTACCGCGGGATTCCACAGAGAGCCGTCCAGCGCACTGGTACTGCTGTATTCCTTGTACTGATCCCAGCACCACTCATACACATTGCCATGCATATCGTATAAACCCCAGGCATTGGGGGCAAAGCTTCTCACCGTGGTGGTTCGCGCCCGGTACCGGCCTTTTGTGTGCCGGTTGTAGGGATAGTTCCCGTCAAAATTCGCCAGGTTTGTAGTTATGTTGCTGCCCGTATGATAAGCCATATTAGTTCCGGCACGGCAGGCATATTCCCATTCCGCTTCCGTGGGCAGGCGGTACCCGTCGGCATTGTGGTCCCAGAGTATTTCCGTTTCCCGTATCACATAGGCCGGAATGAGCCCTTCTATGATGCTCCGGGCATTGCAGTAAGCCACGGCGTCATACCAACTGACCTGTTCCACCGGCAGGCCGGCGCCATGGAATCTGCTGGGATTTGCCCTCATTACCTTTTCATATTCCCGCTGGGTTATCTCATTCTTCGCCATATAAAAGGCGCCGACCATTACCTGGTGCTGGAGTTCATCTTTCTGACGGGAAACTTCCGATGTGGGGCTCCCCATGATAAAAAAACCGCCTTCAATTTTTACAAAATCGAGGAGTATATCCCCCGGGATACTCTGGGCGGATACACTAACCGGGACCAACAAGACTCCTATAAGCGCAAAAAGGGACAAAAACCTGAGCGGCATTTTCATTTTCACATTCCTTTCCAAAAAAGGTACTTTAAAAGTATATTTTCTGACACCTTCATTGTCAAGTTTCGGCAGAAAACCACTCCCCAGTGAAGGGTTTTTTTGATATAGTCCAATAATGAATATTCGGGAACGGCTTACCAATTTAGCTTTACAACGGATTCTCATCCTGGACGGGGCTATGGGGACCATGATCCAGCGTTTCAAGCCTGTGGAGGAAATTTTCCGGGGAATTCGGTTTAAAAACCACCCTACGGAACTCCTGGGGTGTAACGATCTGCTCTGTCTGACTAAACCGGAAATTGTTTCATCTATACATGAAGCGTACCTCCAGGCCGGGGCGGATATTATCGAAACCTGTAGTTTCAATTCCACCGCAGTTTCCCTGGGGGATTACGGCCTGGCCGATTTGGCCTATGAGATAAGCCGGACTTCCGCGGAGATCGCCCGGAAACAGGCGGATAACTTTTCCACCGCCGAAAAACCCCGGTTTGTGGCAGGTATCCTTGGGGGCGCCGCAAAAAGCGCCGGTATTTCTCCGGACGTGAACGATCCCGGCAAGCGGGCTGTTACCTGGGATGAGCTGGAAGCGGCCTACTACGATAACGCCCGGGGCCTTTTGGACGGAGGCGCGGATGTTCTGATGGTGGAGACCATCTACGATACCCTGAACGCCAAAGCGGCGATCTTCGCCATTTCCCGGCTTTTGGAAGAGAGGGACGCTGATGTGCCCCTGATGATCTCCGCCACCGTGGCGTCGGTATCCCCAGACGCTGCTGTCCCCGGACGGCTTCTTGCGGGGCAGACCTTGGAAGCCTTTTGCGTTTCCGTACTCCACGCCAAGCCCTGGTCCATGGGCCTTAACTGCTCCTTTGGCGCGGATACGTTACGAAAGTATATCCGGGAGTTGGGGGAATATGTTCCCTGTTTTGTAAGCGCCCATCCCAACGCGGGGCTGCCCAACCGTTTCGGCGCTTACGATGAGACCCCGGCAACTATGGCCGCGACAATCGAAGAATATTTGACGGAAGGGCTGGTGAACATTGTCGGGGGTTGCTGTGGTTCCACCCCGGATCACATCGCCGCCATAGCCGCAAAAGCGAAAAACTACGCTCCCCGGCCTATTCGGGAAAAGCGGCGAAAAACCATGCTGGCCGGGCTTGAACCTCTTACGGTGGAACGGGAAAAGGGCCTTACAAAAATTGGAGAACGAACCAACGTGGCGGGAAGCCGGAAATTCCTGCGGTTCATCAAGGATAAAAACTACACCGGGGCCTTGACCCTGGTTCGGGATATGATAGGCCAGGGGGCGGCGCTTTTTAATGTAGGCATGGACGACCCCTTCCTGGACGCCCGGACTTCCATGAAAGACTTTCTCAATCTGGCCCTGTCTGATCCCGGCATAGCCCGGGTCCCGGTGATGGTGGACAGTTCCCGCTGGGATCTGATCGAAGGGGGGCTCAAACTTCTCCAGGGAAAGGGGCTGGTAAATTCCATCAGCCTGAAGGAAGGGGAGGCGGAGTTCCTCAAAAAAGCCCGGCTTGCCCGGCGTTACGGCGCAGCGGTGGTGGTGATGCTCTTCGACGAGCGCGGCCAGGGCGCGGAGTATGAACGGAAAATCGAAATCGCCAAACGCAGCTATGAGCTTTTAGTCCGGGACGGATTCCCCCCGGAGGACATTGTGTTCGATCCCAATGTACTTTCGGTTGCCACGGGAATTCCCGAACACGATCGCTACGCGCTGGATTTTATCCACGCCTGCCGGTGGATCTGCGAAAACTATCCGGCCGTTCAGATTTCCGGGGGCATAACCAACCTTTCCTTTAGTTTCCGGGGTAACGATCCGGTCCGGGAGGCTATGCACACAGTTTTTTTGAAATATGCCTTTGAAGCGGGCCTTTCCATGGCGATTGTTAATCCCGGCGCCCTTGTCTCCTACGATGCTATTGAACCCGGCTTGCGGGATGCCGTAGAAGATCTGCTGCTTTGCCGAAAAAGCGGCTCCGCGGAACGGCTTCTGAACCTGGCCATAACCATAAAGGACGCCGGGGGCGGTTCCGGCGCGGAAAACGCCGCTAAGAAAAGCCCCGATTCCTGGCGGTCTCTTGATGCGGAAGAGCGGGTGGTACATGCCCTGGTTAAAGGGATGGACGAACACATTGAGGATGATGTACTGGAACTCCGGCCCCGGTACGCCCAGGCTTTGGAACTGGTAGAGGGTCCCCTGATGAGGGGTATGCGGGAAGTGAGCCGCCTTTTTGGTGAGGGGAAGATGTTTCTCCCCCAGGTAATACGTAGCGCCCGGGTGATGAAAAAGGCGGTGTCCGCCCTTGAGCCTTTTATGGAACAGGAAAAGTCCGCCGGCATGGACGGCAGAACGATACTGCTGGCCACGGTGAAGGGGGATGTCCACGACATCGGCAAAAACATTGTGGGGGTGGTCCTGGGGTGTAACGGGTATACCGTGCGGGATCTGGGCATCATGGTTCCTGCCGGAGATATCCTGGATGCCGCTGAAAAGGAAGGGGCCGGCATAATCGGCCTATCGGGGCTTATCACTCCGTCCCTGGAGGAGATGGTTCGTACCGCCCGGGAAATGGAGAAGCGGCGGATGACCATCCCCTTGCTTATCGGCGGCGCCACCACGAGCCTTGCCCACACCAGTCTGCGGATAGCTCCGGAGTATTCCGGCCCCGTGGTGTACGTGAGCGATGCGGGACAATCCTCAGGCGTGGTCCGCGCCTTATTATCGCCAAGCGAGAGGCCCCGGTTCCTGGAGGAACTGGAAAGGCGTTACCGGCAGGCGGCGGAACAGCACGAGCGGGTGAGCGCAAAAATCGAGCTTGTCTCCCTGGAAGCGGCCCGGAAGAACCGGGTAAACGCGGTCTCCGATCCGGTCCGGGAGCCGCAGACTAAGGGCCTTATAGATGTAAACGGGTATCCCCTTGAACGGGTTATCCCCTATATTGACTGGAAAGGGTTCCTTCGTATCTGGGAAATAGACAGCCGGAATAGTGTCGAAAAAGAGATTGCCGGGGAAAAATTACTTGAAGACGCCAGGAAACTTCTGGAACGTTTATGCGCGGAAAAGTTTCTTGAGCTGCGGGGGGTCCTGGGATTTTTCCCCGCCTTATCTAAAGGGGACGATGTGCCGGTATACGATCCCTCCGGTGAAAAAGAACTTGCCCGGTTCTCCTTTCTGCGGAACCAGGAGAAAAAGCGGGCCGGGGGACCAAACCCCTGCCTGGCAGATTTTTTGCCCCAGGGCAGGGACGGCGCTTGGCTGGGCCTATTCGCCCTCAGCGCCGGTTTTGGTCTGGAACAAGCCGCCGCCGCATACCGGGCTCGGCGTGACGACTACGACGCCCTGCTCCTGGGCACTTTGGCGGACAGCCTGGCCGAGGCCTTTGCCGAAGAAATCCACCTCCGCATACGCCGGGAATGGTGGGGCTATGCCGCGGAAAAAAATCTTTCAATAGAGGACGTGCTCGCGGGGAACTATGCGGGGATACGCCCTGCCTTTGGGTATCCCCCCTGCCCGGACCATCAGGATAAACGGATCGCCTTTGATTTGCTGGAAGCGCAGAAACGCTGCGGCCTTACCCTGACCGAATCCGCCATGATAGTCCCCGCAGCATCGGTGTGCGGTATGGTGTTTCCCGGCTCCGGAGCCTACTATTTCAGCGCCGCCCCGGTTGGGGAGGATCAGCTTCGGAACTGGGCGGAGAGGAAGGGCATAGGCCCGGAAGAAGCCCGGCAGCGGCTGGGACGGATTTAGGTCCGGCGGACTACAGTACAAACTTAAAAAATCGCAGTACTTCTATGTAATCTTTTGCGGAAAAGCCTGTCGTCTTTTCATCGTTTTGTTTTGCGCCGGGATACAGGCTGCTGCGGGATGCCTTCTGATGGGTCGAATAGCGGACCCGTACGTCGAAAGTTTCCGGCGTGGGTACCGCGCAGTATTTCGGTTCACGGACGGCCTTCCGCACCGCTATACACGTATTTTCGCGGATACGGATAATCGCCTCGTCCGGGTGTATACTGACAACGCTATCGCCGGTTCCCTCGTTGACCGGAACCGTAGTTATTCCGTGGATAAGGCTCCGCGCAAAGCCGCAGAGTGCCGCATCGCCGCTTAAAAATATCACCGGGATGCCCCAGAGCTCCGGCGGTATAGCTGAAAATCAGAAATTCGCTCGTACGGACGCCGTTGATCAATATTTCGTCTATGGTTCTGTTCATGGTGTGGGCCAGGGGATTCCCGCTGCCGTACGCCGGGGAATGATAGCCCGGTGAACGCCAGTGCGTCAAACCCTTCCTGGAGGCCATCCACCATGGAAAAAAGGCTGCCGCTCCAGCCCCGCCCAATCCGCACACCCCTGGGTAATTCGGTTGGAATGATGTTACGGGCGGTTTCATGGACGTTTTTGACCAGGATGTCCTCCGCCCCGCCTTTTGCAGCTCCTTCGCAGGCCGCGGCAACTTCTCTGGACATCTCGAAAATAGTCGTACCAGCGCCCGCCCCGTTCGTAGTCCGTTTCATCTCAATGGGTAATGCCGCAGGTTCCCTCAATATCGCTGGAAATAGATAACTTCATGTTGATCTCCGGCTACAACATCATTCGTTTATGCCTTGCTTAAGTGACTGTTTAAAAATAGTTTCGGTATCTATTTTTTCGTCAATCCCAAAGACAGGGATAACTCCGGCGTTGTTGACGCTGCGGAACAGGGAACTGCCGCGTTCATTGTCATAAGCCCAGCTATTGTCATTGTTTACCAGGTTATCCAGCACCACCGTTACCGCCAGGGTATAGAACAGCAGGCTGGCGTTGGTTCTTTTTTTGCCAAGCAGGATATCCAGCCGGGTGGACACCGGATTGGGGACCTGGAAATTATAGGTCTCCCAGGGGTTTTCAACGCCGTCACAGTGAGTGTTGTTTGCAAGGCCCCCGGCCTTAATTCCCTGTTCTATGCCCGCCGCTACGCCGGTAAGGTACTTTCGGAGACGCCGGATTTCCGGGTAGAGGGCGATGACTTCCTTTTTCTGGAAAGGCGGGGGGGCGCTTGATTCAAAATGATAATAAGGGAGGAAATAGAGCCGCTTGGTCCAGTAAAGCTCGTTAAGCAATCGTTTTGCGTAGGGAGAATTCCGGGACTCGGCGGGGCTGTCCAGAATACGGCAATATTCCGCCAGCCGGGGGAGGTATTCCTTGTCGAAGGCTTCGTCAATATAGAAATGCCAGTCGGTCATAATAGTAGGCATGGCTTCCTTGATGTCTTCCACGGAACCGTCGAAATTAATGATCGAGCTGAAGTTTACATACCGGAGCCCAAAAAAAAGTTCCTCCAGGATACGGGTAAGGATCATAACCTGCTGGAGGGGGTCCGAGGGAGGAATAAGAACATAGTTCTTCTTCAAATCGAAGACATCCGAAAAATAGGGGAAAAAATCGGGGAACTCGGGCATCCGATCCCAGCCGGCTTTAGGAAACAGGGTTTCCAGGGTGTCAATGCCCCGATCTAAGGCTTTCCGTTCAGCTTCCCGGATACCCCGCTTTTCCTTTTCCGTTTCGTCAAGCTCTGTGTCGTCCTTCTCCGCCTCTTCTTCCTCGGCGGACTCTTCGTCTTTTTTCTTTCCCCTAAGCATGTCTTCGGTAAACTCGGATTCTTTTATGATTTCCTGGGGAGTAAGGCGGTTCTCTTCGGTTACGTCAAGAAAGGCCATAAACCGGTTACGCCGTTCGGTAAAAAATTCATGGTAGGTTAAGAATTTGCCGGACAGCAATTTGACGAGCAGAGGGTACAGGAGAAACCGTATGTCCCGCCGTATTATATCAAATGCGGCAATGGCGGAACGGATCTGAGCCTGCTGCTTATTTGCCTCCGTGGGGTTTTCAATAAAGAGGATTTTGTACAGCAAGCGATACACTTCCTTGATATGACCGTCCAGATCCAACTGTTCCGTAAGAAAGAGGGGTTTGTATATGATCTTAAGGATTCCCGCAAAATCCGAAACCCTGACGCTCCGGGGATTAGCCTGGAGTTTAGCCAGATCCTCGGCGATTTTCTCAATATTCCATTGGCGGAAAACATCCACAACCGCATAGGAGGCAGGGGATATCCGCTTGAGCTGCTCATTCCGCATGATGTTATTCCGGGGCAAAAGCGTCCGGGTAACGGTTACCAGAAGCTCAATATGCTTATAGTACTCGTTCATCCGTTTGTTTACGAAAACGATGCTTACCCCGTCCGTCGGCCTGCTGAAGAAAGACAGAATAGACTGGAGAACTTGCAGGGGATTTTTTATATCGAATTCCGCTGAACCGCAGAGGCGATCCATCTTTACCCGTTCCCAATAGGATTGCTTTATCGGTATGGCGGGATCATCCGCGGGGTTTGGTTTTTTTGGCGCCTTTTGCCTGACTTCACAGCCGTTTTCGGTATCCGCCGGGAGGGGCGGCTCCGGTCTCCGTATGGAGTGGCTTCTGTCGCTGCTGCCTGGCTTGCCTTTTATATGGACGTCCACCACTTCATGTCTGGTCTTGGGGGGCGGCGGCGGCGTAGGTGATTTCTCAACCCCCACCTCTCCTCCCAGGATCTGGGCCATCCGTTTAGCCTCCGCCGGATCAATGGAACCCAATTTACCCCGTATCCGGTCTAATTCGCCGGGTTCATAGATTACCTTATTCTTTGCCATACTTATACCCGCAGATAGAGTTTTTCACCAACACCCCAGAGATTACGGACCGGGATTTGGTTGCCCTCAGAATTCACTAACATACCATTATAATATCCCAAAGGGGTATGATATTCCCACCGGGTAAGAAATAAATTGAAAGAACCTCGTACTTGTTCCTGGGGGGTGAAGGTAAGATCCACCATTCCTTCCACATCCTGGATTACCCAATCCGCCTCATCCTCCTTTGGTATGGTTATGCGTACCGGCGGAAGGGGAGTCATCTGTCCCTCCTGCCAAAGAACATTTTCATTGTTTTTAAAAGTCTCCTTTGTTTGGTTTTCGGCTATACTGAAGCCAAATCGGAGCTTTTCCGTATTTCCAAAAGCGTTACACCAAATTGAACGCATGCGGTAGGGGAAATACCCTTTATAATCCCGAAAAATCCCCACTGCTTTTCCCGGGTCCAGGGAAATATGCCGCCCGCCAAAAACCACATCCCCCCGAATCGCCGAAAATGTCTTATAGGCGTACATGCAGCGCCGATCGGAAAAGGGCAGATTCACCGCCATGGGGGGTACTTTCAGGTAATTCAAATCGTATTCCAAATGGGCCGTAAAGGAGGCCCGTTTGCGGGTCGCTTCAATATCCAGATCCACCTTGATAGTATCGGCATCAAGCCAGCCATGGATACGGAAAAAGAATCCGTAGGAGCGGCTGTAGACCGCGGAATTCCAAAGGCTCCGGGGAAGATGCCACCCGCTGAAAGGAATAATCTTGTTAAACCGCAGCCGTTCCCCGGTTTCCTTATCGTAGAGGAGCACCTGGGCGACACAGTAGTATTTTATATTTGCCAGAAAGGCTTCCAGATATATATGATCGTCCTGGATGGCAAAGGATTCCCATTCCTTTACCCGCAAGTTCCGCAATCCCCGGGGCAGGGGAAACGAAAAGGGGCGCTGGATCTCCAGAAGATCCACCCCATGGAAAGCCTCTTTCCAGGTCCCCTGAATAGGTTTGCCGTTTTCAACCGGGGTCTCCCGGGAGCTCAAAATTTCCCTCGTATACATTTTCTTCAAGTATACGGTATTTTGGCAAAAAATTGAAAAATTCTTTGATTTTTTTGAGAATCCCGTTGACGCACTACAGATAGAGTAATATCATGCGGAATAACGCTATATAGTGAGTACGTTTTATCCGATATAGAAATAACGGAAATAGAAATAACGAAAGAAGAAGATTTGGGGACTTTTGGGGGGAAATAATGCCTACGAGGATTTTGAAGCGGGACGGAAGGGAAGCCCCGTTTAATATTGAAAAAATTACCAATGCTGTCTACAAAGCGGGGATGGCTACCGGTACCATGGAGTGGGAAAACGCTATGGCGCTTTCCGAGAAAGCCGTAAGCCGGTTGGAAGCGGCTTATAAAGGCCGGATTCCTGCGGTGGAGGAGATCCAGGACACGGTTGAACAGGTGATGATCGAGAGCGGCCTCAGCGCCGCGGCGAAGAAATTCATCCTTTACCGGGCGGAACGGACCCGGATCAGGGAAATGAACACCCGGCTCATGCGTACCTTCGAAGAATTGACGGTTAAAGAAGCCAAGGACAATGACTTAAAGCGGGAAAACGCCAATATCGACGGCGATACCGCCATGGGGCACATGCTCAAGTACGGTTCCGAGGGGGCAAAGCAGTTTAACGAGCTGTTTATCCTTAATCCCCTCCATGCCAAGGCGCACCATGATGGGGATATTCACATCCACGACCTGGATTTCCTTACTCTTACCACCACCTGCTGCCAAATTGATATTAACAAGCTTTTTACCGGCGGTTTCGGGACCGGCCACGGGGCCATCCGGGAACCTAACGACATACGCAGTTACTCCGCCCTGGCCTGTATCGCCATACAGTCGAACCAGAACGACCAGCACGGGGGGCAGAGTATTCCCAACTTTGACCGGGGACTCGCCCCGGGGGTGGCAAAGACCTACGTTAAAATATACCGGCAGAATTTGTTCAAAGCGCTGGAACTCCTGGCTTTTGCTCAGGCGGAGGAGATGGAAACTGCGCTGAGGGCGGAGCTTTTTAACGGCCCCCTGCGGCCCAAGCTCAGCGGTTCCGGGGAATATTGCCGGGCGGAGGCGTTCATTCTGGGCCGTTACCTGGATGCCGAGACTATCAAGCGGGTCCAGGACTTTGCCCTGTCCTCGGCGCTGAAGGAAACGGATCGCAACACCTACCAGGCCATGGAAGCGCTTATCCACAACCTCAACACCATGCATAGCCGGGCCGGAGCCCAGATACCTTTTTCCTCCGTAAATTACGGAACCGATATTTCCCCCGAAGGCCGGATGGTTATCCGGAACATACTTCTGGCCACCGAAGCCGGACTGGGGGACGGCGAAACCCCGATATTCCCAATCCAGATTTTCCGGGTGAAGGAGGGGATCAACTACAACGAGGGCGATCCCAACTACGACCTCTTCAAGCTTGCCTGCAAAGTCAGTTCCAAGCGGCTCTTTCCCAACTTTTCTTTTCAAGACGCTCCTTACAACCTCCAGTATTACCATCCGGAGCGGCCGGAGACGGAGATTGCCTACATGGGCTGCCGTACCCGGGTGATAGGGAACACCTACGATCCCGGCCGGGAAGTAACCTATGGCCGGGGCAACCTGAGTTTTACCACCATCAACCTACCCCGGCTTGCGTTGCGGGCTAAGGGCGATTTGGATCTGTTCTTTGACGAACTGGATAAAAAAACCGATCTGGTGATCAATCAGCTCTTGGAGCGTTTTGAGATACAGGCCCGGAAGCGGGTGAAGAATTTTCCCTTCCTCATGGGCCAGGGAATATGGCTCGATTCAGATACCCTGGGGTGGGATGATGAAATCCGGGAGGTCCTTAAACACGGGACCCTAACCCTGGGCTTTATCGGCCTGGCGGAATGTCTTAAAACGCTGACCGGGCGCCACCATGGGGAATCGGCGGAGGCCCAGGCTCTTGGGCTGCGGATCATCGGGAAGCTCCGCAGCCGTATGGACCAGGCGTCCCTGGAAAAGAAGCTCAACTTTTCGCTTATCGCCACCCCGGCGGAGGGCCTTTCGGGCCGCTTCGTTAAAATAGACCGGCAGATTTTCGGCGCCATCCCCGGGGTTACCGACCGGGATTATTACACCAACAGTTTCCACGTACCGGTGTACTACCCCATCGCCGCTTTGAAAAAGATTGACCTTGAGGCGCCCTACCACGCCCTAACCAACGCCGGGCATATCAGTTACATCGAACTGGACGGGGACGCATCCAAAAACCCCGAGGCATTCGAAAAGATAGTCCGGGCCATGAAAGAGGCGGGTATCGGGTACGGCAGCTTGAATCACCCTCTGGACCGGGACCCGGTCTGCGGTTTCCGGGGCATCATCGGCCAGACCTGTCCCAAATGCGGCCGGAGTGAAGGGGACATCCCCTTTGAGCGGATCAGACGTATCACCGGCTACCTGGTGGGAACCCTGGACCGGTTTAACAACGCCAAACGGGTAGAAGAAAAGGATAGGGTAAAGCATTTCCATGTTGACCATAGCACAGCCTCTTAATCAAACCCCCGTCCGGGTAGGGATTCTCACCATAGGCGGCATAGAACCGGAGTCCATCGTAGACGGCCCGGGTTTCCGGTACACCGTGTTTGTCCAGGGCTGTAATTTTCGCTGCCCCGGCTGCCACAATTCCCATCTGCAAACCTTCGATGGGGGCCGTACTATTACGGTGGACGAAACCCTGGACGCCATCCGGGACAACCCGCTCCTGGACGGCCTCACCCTCTCCGGGGGCGATCCTTTTACCCAAGCCGCTTCATGCGCTGTTCTGGCTGAGGAAGTCCGCGCCCTGGGCCTTTCGGTATTTACCTACACGGGCTACACTTTTGAGGCCCTTTGGCTGGCGGAACACCCCGTCTGGCGGCGGCTCATCATGGCCACGGATGTGCTGGTGGACGGCCCCTTTGTGCGGGAACTCCGCAACATCGATCTGCGCTTCCGGGGCTCCTCCAACCAGCGGCTCATCGACGTACGCCGGACCTTCGCCGCGGGGAAGATCATCGTGCTGCCGGAGGAATAGACCCAGCCGGCCTCATTATTCGAGAGTCTGGTTTAATACCCCGCGCTCATTAGGCGCTATGCGGCACGGGGTGTAGGAAGCTAAACCGGTGGTGTATAATGCGATCCATGAAGCTCCTCCTCCATACCTGCTGCGCCCCCTGTTCCGTCCGGTGCGTAGAAACCCTCCGCGGCGAAGCTGTAAACCCTGACCTGTTCTGGTACAACCCCAACATCCACCCTTATACGGAGTACAGGGCCCGCCGGGACGCCCTGGCCCGGTTTGCCGGGGAGGAGGGCCTGGAACTGATCCTGGAGGACGACTACGGCCTGCGCCCCTTCATCGCGGGCCTTAACGGAAACTTTGCGGACCGCTGCGCCTACTGCTACAGAAAGCGGCTGGAGAGGACCGCCTCCTATGCGGCGGCTCATGGTTACGGCTATTTTTCCACAACCCTGCTTATCAGCCCCTATCAGAAACACGAGACTATCCGCGGGATCGCCGATGAGGAAGCGGAAAAACACGGCGTGCAGTTTTTCTACCGCGATTTCCGCTCAGGTTACCGGGAAGGACAGAAACAAGCCCGGGAGCGTGGGATGTATATGCAGAAATACTGCGGCTGTATTTTTAGCGAAGAGGAACGGTATCTAAAGAGACAGACAAACCCATGAACAGTAAAATTGTTCAGCTTTTTTCCCTCATCGTCAACGCCCGCCACTGCGTCGCCCTGACCGGCGCGGGGATAAGCGTCTCCTCGGGCATCCCCGACTTTCGCGGCAAGAACGGCCTGTATACAGCGGGGCTCCCCCGGGAATTTCTGGACAGATACCCGCCGGAGGTTCTCGCCCTGTATCTTTCCGGCCTTCCCACAGAAAAAATGTTTGATATTGACGAATTTGAGCGGGACCCGTCGCTCTTTTACACAAACGCCGGTCCCCTGGTATATACGGTTCATGAGAAGGAGCCTTCAGTGGCGCATACCTGTTTGGCGGAACTGGAACGGCGCGGTTTCTTAAAAGCGGTGATTACTCAGAACATCGACATGCTTCACCAGAAAGCGCTGAGCCGAAGGGTGATCGAAGTGCACGGTTCCCCCCGGATGCACTATTGCCTCCGCTGCGCCGGTATCCGGATGACCTACGCCGAAGCCGCCGCGGCGGTCAATGCCGGTCAACTGCCCCGGTGTCCCAAGTGCGGCAGGGTCCTAAAGCCGGCCATCACTTTTTACGGCGAAAGTCTCCCCCTGGAAGCGCGCCGGGAAGCGGAAGGGGAGGCCCAGGACGCAGATTTAATGCTTATTCTGGGGTCCAGCCTTACGGTACTTCCCGCCGCCGCCATTCCCCGAACTACCCTGCAGCGGGGCGGCAAACTGGTTATTGTCAATGACACGAAAACCCCCTTGGACGATGACGCAGCCCTGCGCTTCCGGAATCTGGAGAAAGTGTTTGAAGCGCTGGGGAAGCTCCTCCCCCCTATGGACCCTCGTTAGGTTTTCGGGAACGCACGGAACGAGTTATGGGGTCCTGGCAGGGAAAAGCACATGAGGCCCCCTGACCCGTTTGTGCGCTTCCGCAAACCCCGGCGGCGCATGGCTCCACCGGGGGTATTGCGTATTTGAGAAAGATAGTTCATACTAACATTACACCGAAGCCTGTACAGCATTGCGGAAAAGCCCCCATCGAGGGGCAAAAAATAAGGAGTCCATCATGACGACATCAACCCTCTACGGAAACACGGCCCGCGCCCCGGCGTCACGCCCTGTTTGTATCATTGCCCCCCCCCCCCACTACCGGGCGGGCCTCCCCGCGCTAAGACCCCACGGCTAAGCATTGCCGCCTCGGCGGCCTTCCTCTGTCTCTCCCTGCTTTTCGCGGCCTGTGACAACCCAGCGGGGAACGGTAAGACTGTCCCCGTAACCGGCGTCAGCCTCGGCCCCAAAACCCTTACCCTGGCCGTGGGCGGCAGCGCCGCCTTGACCGCCGCCGTCAGCCCCGAGGACGCTTCGAACAAGGCCGTTACCTGGGCCTCAAGCGACGACGCCGTTGCCACGGTGGACAAGGACGGTAACGTCACCGGCGTGGCCGTGGGCACGGCCACCGTCACCAGTACCACCGAGGATGGCGGCAAAACCGACACCTGCGCCGTTACCGTTAGTGCCGGCGCCGTCGTAACCGGCGTCAGCCTTTCCCCCACAGTCCTCACCCTGGGCGTGGGGCAGGCGCGGACCCTTACCCTCACGGTCAGCCCCGCCGACGCCGCGAACAAAGCCGTTACCTGGGCCTCAAGCGACGACGCCGTTGCCACGGTGGACAAGGACGGTAAAGTCACCGGTGCTGCCGTAGGTACGGCCACCGTCATCGTTACCACCGCGGACGGCGGCTATACCGCTGCCTGCGCCGTGACGGTACAGGAGGAGGCCGTTACCATCACCGTAGACGGCGTCAGCCTCGGCTCCAAAACACTTACCCTGGCCGTGGGCGGCAGCGGCGCCTTAACCGCCGTGGTAACGCCTCCGGAAGCCGCGAACAAGGCCGTAACCTGGGCCTCCAGCGATGACGCGGTTGCCACGGTCACCAACGGCGTGGTAACCGGCGTTGCCGCGGGCACGGCCACGATTACCGTAACCACCGCGGAGGGCGGTAAAACCGACACCTGCGCCGTAACGGTGCAGGCGGAAGACGCTCCCGTAGCCGTAACCGGCGTCAGCCTTTCTGCGGCAACCCTTACCCTGGGCGTGGGGCAGGAGCAGACGCTTACCGCCGCCGTCAGCCCCGCGGAAGCCGCGAACAAAGCCGTAACCTGGATCTCAAGCGACACCGCCATTGCCACGGTGGACGCAAACGGTAAGGTCAGCGGCGTTACAGCGGGCACGGCCACCATCACCGTAACCACCACGGACGGCGGCAAAACCGCTGCCTGCGCGGTCACGGTGCAGGCGGAAGCCGTTATCATAGCCGTAACCGGCGTCAGTCTTTCTTCCGCAACCCTCACCGTCCCTGTGGGCGGCGTCGGGTCCCTTACCGCCACGGTAAGCCCCGCCGACGCCGCGAACAAAGCCGTAACCTGGTCCTCCGGCGATGACGCGGTTGCCACGGTCACCAACGGCGTGGTAACAGGCGTTGCCACGGGCACGGCCACGATTACCGTAACCACCACAGACGGCGGCCATACCGCTGCCTGCACGGTCACGGTCAAAGGTATTGCCGATTACCTCACCGCCGATTCCCGCGGAGCAAGCGCTACGGACCCCGTCCCC
>JAITBG010000187.1 GCA_031283725.1 Treponema sp.
ACCGTTTTCGGGAAGGTTGGTATATAGCCTACGGAATGGACCTGCCCGCCATAAGCCACATTTCGGGGGCTTCGGCGGAAACGCCCCATCTTGCCCTGTCAATTCCCCTTGACCGCTACATATTGAGCCAGCTTGCCGCCGAGGTCAAACCCCGGCCCTCTGGCAAGGAGTACAAAGGGCTGACGGTTGCGGAAGCGGGCTCCGATATGCTGGAAGCGTGTCTGCGTCTCGTACATCTGCTTGACGCTCCGGAACGGATTCCGGTTATCGCGCCTATGATTATGCGGGAAATTCACTATTACCTTTTGACCGGCCCGGAAGGGGAGGATTTCAGGCTTTTGGGGACAGCGGAAAATCCAAACAATCAGATTGCCCGGGCGGTGAGCTGGCTTCGGGAACATTACCGGGAGCTGTTTAGTCTTGCGGAACTTGCCGCCCAGGTGAATATGTCGCAGCCTTCGTTGTGCCGCCATTTTAGCCGGATTACGGGCACGAGTCCGCTCCAGTTTCAAAAGCGGCTGCGTTTATATGAGGCCCAACGGCTGATGTTGACGGAGGACAAGAGCGCGGAAACGGCGGCTTATGAGGTGGGCTATGACAGTCCTACACAATTTAACCGTGAATACAAGCGGCAATTCGGGGAACCTCCGCGCCGGGATATTCAGAAAATGGCTGACATAAAGACGGAGGTCGCTTTATAGAGCAGCGGAGAAAATGTGGCTGGCGGGTGTACCGAAGGTACTACCGCCTGCCGTGTTGCCAATCCTGCCTTGTTAGCCGATTAATGGCTTTATTTACAATTTTGCGATAAATTTCAGGCGGCATGGATGCCGCCTGCGTAGACTAATTCTGGGGCAAAAGATTTTTGCTGCAATTATTTTATTTCTATAATCTTTTATTTTATATTTTCGATACTATTTCCATGTTATTATTATAATTATTTAGTGTATGTTTTTCTATTCCAAATATATTTACGATCATGTTAGGGGGCATTTCGCATACCGAGATTGTATACGCTCCGCCAAGCCCCGCTAACCTAACTAGGGTCCGTAGGGGGGGCCGTTCTTCGCGCGCGCCAGTTCCGCCGCCGCAGCTTCCCATTCCCGGCCTTTCGCCTCAAGCTCCGCGGTTACGCCGTTCAGCCGGGCCGTTACCGCCCGGGCTTTCTCGCCGCTGCTGTAGACCTCCGGCCGGGCCAGTTCTGTTTCCAGCGCTGCTTTTTCCGCTTCCAGTTTTTCCAGGGCTTTGAGGATATCCCCTTCCTCCCGCTCCAGCCGCCGGATAAGGGTCTGCCGTTGTTTGCTTAGGTCCCGGCGTTCAGCAGCTTTAATCAGGATGCTGCCGGGCAGGCTGTTCCGGGCTGCCGGTTTCGGGGATTTCTCCGGGAGCAGCGGTTCTGCCGGAGCCGCGGCAGTACTATTTTCCACAGTGATACTGTCGGTTGACTCTCTTGCAATCCTGTCCAGGTAGTACCCGTAGCCGCCGTAAAAAAGCCGGGCCGCCGCCGCTTGCTCCGAGCCCCGGGGGGATAGTTCCAGGGTCTTGGTGGACAGGGCTTCCATAAAGGCGCGGTCATGGGATACGAAGATTATCGTTCCGTTGTAAGCCTTGAGGGTGTCCAGGAGTATGTCCTTGGAATGGAGGTCCAGGTGGTTGGTGGGTTCGTCCAGGATCAGGAGGTTCATGGGTTTAAGGAGCATTCTGAGCAGGGCCAGGCGGCTCTTTTCGCCGCCGGACAGGACCGAGATGGGCTTGTAGACATCGTCTCCCCGGAAGAGGAACGCCCCAAGCATATCCCGTATCCGGGGAATAAGTTCTGTGGGCGCCTCTGCTTCCAGGTATTCCAGGACTTGCGGTGAACCGTACATGGTTTCTGCGGCGTCTTGGGAAAAATAGCCCGGCTGTATCCCGGCGCCATAGCTGAGCTTCCCCGTAAAGTCCTGATCCTCCCCGGCGAGGATACGGAGAAGGGTGGTTTTTCCCGCGCCGTTACGGCCCACCACCACCAGTTTTTCCCCTGTCTCTAGGATCAGATCAATGCCGCCGAGGACCGGCCGGTATCCGTAGCTTTTCGCAATACCCTCCAGGGTCATGGCTATGCGGCCCGAATGAGGAGGCGGGGGAAAGCTTATGCTGATCTTCTTGAGGGACTCGGGGATTTCTATGCGTTCCATCTTTTCGAGCTTCTTGATCCGTTCCTGAACCATGGCGGCCTTGGTAGCTTTGTACCGGAAGCGGCGGATCAGGTCTTCCGCCTTGGCAATTTCTTCCTGCTGGGCGGCGTAGCGTTTGAGCAGGTTTTCCAATTCCGCCCGGCGGACCTGTTCGTAGGCAGTGTAGTTTCCGGCGTAGCGTTTAAGCCGGCCTTGGAAGAGCTCGTAGACTTCGTTGACGGTGACGTCCAGGAAATAGCGGTCATGGGATACCAGGAGGCAGCCCCCGGGAAAGCTTTTAAGCCATTGTTCCAGCCAGATACGGGCTTCAATGTCCAGGTAGTTGGTAGGTTCGTCCAGGAGTAGTATATCAGGCGCTTCCAGGAGCGTCTTGGCCAGGGCAATCCGCATCTGCCAGCCGCCGGAGAATTCTTCCACCGGCCGGTCCAGGTCGTCCGGGGAAAAGCCCATGCCGGAAAGGACCATGGCAATGCTCTGGTCCCGGTTATAGTAGCCGGAATTTTCCACCGCCTCCTGGAGCCGGTGGTACTCAGCCAGGAGCGCCGCAGTACGGCCGTCGTCAGCCTTGGCATCCCCCAGGGTTTTCCCTATGGTTTCCATTTCCCCCAGGAGGGCAATGATTTCACCGTAGGCGGTTTCCGCTTCTTCCCGGAGGGTCCGTCCCCGGTACACTATTCCCGACTGGGGGAGGTAGGAAATCCGGGAGCCCTTTTGAACCGCCCGCTCACCGGAATCGGCAGTAAGCTTCCCCGCGATAACCTTCATCAGGGTGGATTTTCCCGAACCGTTAGCTCCCGCCAAAGCTGCCCGGGAACCCGAAGCCAGGTTGAGGCCGACTTCCTTTAAGATATCCCGATCGGCAAAGGCCAGGGAGACCCGGGTAAACTGAACAAAGGCCATGGGGCTTAGAACTCCAGAGGGTTTACGGCCTGGTTTGAAGGAGCCGGCTGCACAGAGGACTGCCGGTCAGTCTTAAAGAAGTAAATCACCGTAGGGGTAGCCGCCCGGCGTATAACCGTAATCCCATCCAGGTTATCCGGCGGGACATATTCAATTCTAAGGCCCTGATCATCCACGGTATACATAAAATGTACTGCTATACCGGGACCGCTGATTCCGTCAAAGCGCAGGATAAAGGCGCCGGTATACCGTTCTTCCAGATCACGACCCAGGTACAGCCCCATGTTGACGGAACCGCTCCCTAGAGCGGAGGCGGGTATTATTTGGGGTATAAGAATATTGTTACCGGTCCAGGTAAATCTTCCGGCTCCGGTAAAGCTTAGATTCCCATAATTGGTACTCTGAAATGCCGGCCCCAAGGCGTAGAGATTCTGAAACAAAGCTACCTGCCGTTCTGTTTCCTGGACAATAAGATCTTCCAATTCCATGGGAAGGGATACAAAGATGGCGGATCGCAGGGCGCCGCCGTTTTCGGTGTATTGTACCGTCAGAATAGTGTCCGACTGAAGGCGCATCTGGAGGGGCGCCCCCTCGAAACGCCAAGAACCTTTTCCGGCGCTTTGTATTCCCGTATAGGAAAAGCTCAGATCCACTGTGGGCAAATAAATATGGGCAATCCCCGTATCGGGCGACGGGGTAAAGCGCCACCGTTTTTCCAGATCATCCAGGTCGATCCGCTTTGAGGAAATCATGGTTCCGTACCAGTCCGGGTACCAGGACTGGGACAGGAGCATATCCAGATCCGGATCTTCCTTCTTCGCAGCCGATGCCGCCTGGGTAAGCGCTAAGACCCCTTCGGTATGTTCAAAGAGTTTAAGCCGGTAGGAAAAACAATACCCCACAACGCCGTCTTCGGTAAGAACCCGGTACCAATCCCCGGACAAAGGCTCCCCAGTGGCGCTAATGGCGGGGTTTCCATCAACTTTTGCGAGTATCTTGATGATCTGCCCCATTTTTAAGCGATAAACCCGCCGGGCGCTGTTATCCGGATCGCTCCGGATTGGCAGGCCGTCCTGGGCAGTCTCGGCATAAAGCCGGGCATATTCGGAAAACTCCTCCGCCCGTGCCCTTGCGGCCCGCTTCCCTCCGCTTAACTCAAGCTGCCAGAGGGGGATTTCAAATTTATTCGTTTCTTGATCTGCTTTCCGGTATGTGTCGGGGATTCCTACTACCCACACCTGGTCAATATTTGACCTGATATACACCGGAAGAACAGTTCCCGAAGGGATGGCGGGCTCCTCTGTGGACCAGAGCAGAACCCCCCAGCCTAAAAGCCGGGAACAGAAACTCAGCGATACGCTTAGAAGAATACTGATGATGAAGAATGATAAACCTCTATGCCGCATAGGATAACTTTACCGGAGCTAAGGGGAATTGTGAAGTATGTCCTTGTGTTACCGTATCAGGAATTTAACACGATTATCATTTTCTAGTTTTTTGGGCGCATCCGGCCGCCCGCACAGCCGGCCGGGCTACTCGGGGCTCCGCTATCGCTCCGGCCCTGATGCGCAGCGCCGTGGCTGCTTGGCCCCTGCGGGGCGCGTACCCTACTACCCCTTACGCGGCGGTGTTTGCCCCAATCATGAGCGCGTAAATGCGGCATCATCGCGCCGAAAAACCGGAGGTAATAAAAACCTGGTTTTCCTGTTATAATAAAGATATGCCTTTTCTGCTGGATCTAATGACGAAGCGGAAAAATTTACGGGCCGCCGCAGGTGGTTTGAAGGCGCTGGGGAAGCAGGCGGCCCGTTGTTTTACATTGATTCGCAAGCGGGGTTCATACCCAGAGGCTTGCCCCTGTTGCCAGATAGTGTAAGCGGCGCGATGTAATTTGTAATACGCAAGGCAGGTATAGGTATGAACCCCACATACAATCCATACCTTATATTTGAGGCTTTAAAACAATATCACAATACATTTAGATAACATTTTTTGTTGACAGCTCAAAAATATTATGTTAATGTATAATACATATTCAGGAGGTTGTTATGAAACCGTCAATAGCTATTTTTGTATCTTTTTTGATGATTTTCTGTCTTATCACCCCGGCTTTTTCGGGCGGCGCCCCGGAACAGAAAAAACCCGCCGCGGAGGAAAACCCCGCGTGGACTATCGCAGGTTATAATTATGATAAGCTGGTAGAAGCCGCAAAACAGGAGGGTACCCTCACCGTCCGCTGGCATTCCGGCAGGGCGCCGGATTCCGCAAAGGCCTTTGAAGGCGCCTACGGGA
>JAITBG010000132.1 GCA_031283725.1 Treponema sp.
GCCGATCTGAGCGCAGCGATTGTGCAAGGCCCGGTTTATGGCCCGGCGCCCAAGGCGGACACGCGGGTCCCGCTGACTAATATCCAGCGGATCACCGGCAAACGTATGCTGGAAAGCCGGCTGACTATTCCGGATGTTACCCAGAATACCCGGGCGGACGTTACAAAAATGCTGGCCCTCAGAAAGGAACTTAATGAAAACCCGGGAATCAAGATTACAGTGAACGACTTTATATTGATCGCCGTGGCAAAAGCGCTGGAGACCAATCCCCGGTTGAATTCCGTTCTGGATGGGAATGAGCTTATTTACAAGGGAAGTATAAACCTGGGTATGGCGGTGGCTACCGAACGGGGGCTTCTGGTTCCGGTGATCCGCAATGCCCGTGCGCTGAGTCTCCGGCAGCTTTCCGCGCGGGCGGCTGATTTGGCCGGCCGGGCACGGGAGGGACGGCTGAAAGCCGAAGAAATGGACGGCGGTACCTTTACTGTGTCGAATGTGGGTATGTTTGGCGTTACCGCCTTTACGCCTATTATTAATCCCCCCGAAGCGGCCATTCTTGGAGTCTGTTCCGTGGAGGATGAACTTAGACTTGAGGGGGAAAAGACGGTAAGCCGTAAAATCCTGGGGCTTTCCCTCACCTTTGATCATCGGATCGTAGACGGCGCCGAGGCCGCGGTTTTCATCAAAACCTTAAAGGATCTTTTGGAATCACCGGTGGTAATTTTAGTGTAGGCTGGAGAAAAAATGAGCGGAAAAGAATACGATGTGGTTATTATTGGGGGAGGCCCCGCAGGGTATGTTTCTGCTATTAAAGCGGCCCAGTTGGGGGCAAAAACAGCCCTGATTGAAAAGGACGAAGTAGGCGGGACATGTTTAAACCGGGGCTGCATTCCCACCAAGACCCTGCTAAAAACTGCCGAAATGATCCATGAAATTGCCGGAGCGGCTAAGAGGGGTATCAAAATTGCTAATCCCGGACTTTCGGTAGATATGCTCGGGGTGATAGAAGAAAAAAACCGGGTGGTCAAAAAACTTACCGCCGGAGTAGCCTCCCTCCTCTCATCCAACGATGTGGAGATCCTCCGCGGCGAAGGCCGGCTTCTTACACCAAACCGTATTGCCCTTACGGGGCAGCCGGAGATTGCCGCCAAAAAAGTAATTCTCGCCGGGGGAGCCCAGGCGGCCCGGCTTCCAATCCCGGGATTTGAACTACCCGGGGTATTAACTGGTACGGAAATCCTCGACATCCAGGAAGTCCCCCCTCGGCTGGCCATTGTAGGCGGCGGAGTTATCGGGGTGGAAATGGCCATGATCTTTCAGTCCTTTGGCAGTAAAGTCAGTATCGTGGAAACCATGCCCCGGATATTGCCTCTTATGGATACGGAAACCGCGGCATTGATCCACCGGATATTGAAATCCCGGGGCGCCGGGATCATCACCGGGACCGGTTTGTCAAAAATTGAAAAAAAAGAACAGGAGCTCAACCTGGTTTTAGGGGACGGAAAAATTTTGAGCGCCGACAAAGTCCTGGTTTCCATAGGCCGGACAGGGGATCTTTCCGCTGTAGGGGATTTACAAATCAAAACAGAAAAGGGTACGCTACCGGTAAATGATTATATGGAAACATCTGTTCCGGGGATTTTTGCTCCCGGTGATATTAATGGAAAGAAGATGCTTGCCCATGCGGCCTTTAAAATGGCGGAGACTGCAGCGTATAACGCCGTCCGGGGAGGGCCGGACAATAGCATGAAACGGGTGGATCTGCGTTTTGTTCCGTCGGTGGTATACGGTTTCCCCGAAGCCGCCGCGGTGGGGCTTACTCAGGAAGAAGCGGAAAAGGATGGCCCGGCGGCGCTTGGGAGATTCCCCCTGGCGGCCAATGGCAGGGCTCTAACCGCCGGCAGTGCCGAAGGTTTTGTAAAAATTTTAGCGGATAAAAAATACGGCAAAATTCTGGGGGTGCATATTGTCGGACCCGGGGCAGCGGAGATCATCAACGAAGCTGCGGCGTTAATGGCTATGGAGATTACCGTTCATGAGCTGTCGGAAATTATTCATGGTCATCCAACAGTGTCGGAGGCGCTTACGGAAGCGGCCGCGGACAGCTTGGGAAGATGTATTCATATACCTCCAAAAAAGAAAACAGGATGAATAAGTCCTTTGGCCTTTTAGTTAAAGTAGCCAAAAATTATTACATAGATTCCATGTCCCAGTCAGAAATTGCCGCTCTGTATAAGATTTCCCGTCCGACCATAGCAAATATTCTTAAGGAATGCCGGGAAAAGGGTATAGTAGAAATACGCGTTAATGATTCATCCCCCTTCTCTTCCCCCGCGGGGGAACAGTTAAAAAGCCAATACGGATTAAAAACCGTCTGTATTGTTCCGAATGAAACGGATTATCCTCTAACGTTATACAAAACCTGTTTACAAGCGGCGAGTTTTCTTTCTCCCCTTCTTACGGACCGGATCAGGATCGGAATCTCCTGGGGAACCGCCCTCTATCATGTGATACGCCAGCTTCCCAAGTCTGAAATTATCGACTCCGAAGTGGTGCAGCTCATCGGCGGCCTGGGTGCATCGGCGCTTTCCTATGACGGATCGGAACTGGCCCGGATTCTTGCGGATAAACTAAACAGCCGTTGTTTTCCGCTTCTGTCACCCCTCTTAGTAAAAAGTACTAAGTTGAAACAATTGCTCCTTTCGGAGCCCGGGATATACGAAACTATTGAAAAAACCAAAACCCTCGATCTGGCCTTGGTTGGTATGAGCTCCGATCAGCCCGAAGACAGCGCCTTAGTGCGGGCGAGGTTTTTATCTCCCGACGAAGCCTTGCGAATATATGAAGCCGGGTCCTGCGGGCATCTCTGCGGCTACCATTATGATTCGGAGGGAAAGTTTATGAACATTCCGATCAACCGGCGGGTAGTGGGGATTGATCCCGCCGCTTTTTTGCAGATCCCCCGGCGGATCGGCATCGCCTGCGGGCGTCAAAAATTCAAAGCCATCCTGGCTGCCCTGAAGGGAAAGCTGGTGACGGATCTGTTTACCGATGAAACAACGGCGCTGCAAATTTTGAGCTTCCGTGAGTAATCATGAAAAACAGCTCAACCCCAAGTCCCTTGATATACCGGGGATTGTCGGTTATGTTTTATACGTGGAGAGTCAGAAGTGCTATTAATAAAAATACTATTGGGGTTGGCCGGTTTGGGGGTCGTGGTTTTTGTCCATGAGCTGGGCCATTTCCTCGCCGCCCGCCTGGTGGGTATTGATGTGGAGGCCTTTTCCATAGGCTGGGGCAAGCCCATACTTAAAAAGAAAATCGGCGCGGTGGAATACCGGCTGGGTATGTTTCCCATAGGCGGTTATTGCAAAATGCGGGGGGAAAATGAATTCCAGGAGGCCTATGAAAATCGCGCTAATTCCGTACCCCAGGCTGAGGGTACCTTTTACGGGGTCAGTCCGCTACGGCGCATTGTCGTCGCCTTCGCAGGGCCTGCCTTTAACCTTCTCTTCGCGGTCCTGGTCCTCTCAATTATTTGGGGTATAGGATTTGAAATAAATACCCTGGAAAACCGGATCGTTCTGGTTTCGGATATAAACCCCGGGGAAAAGTACCCTGCCGACAAAGGGGGCCTAAAAACCGGAGATAAAATTGTCGATATAGCCGGTACCTTCGTGACTAATTACCACGATATTCAGGAACTTATCGCCATAAACCCGGAAAAAGATTTACCTCTTCAGGTTCAGCGGGACGGAGAGGTTCTTGACCTCATGGTTCGGCCCGACCTAGACAAAAGTTCCGGAGCGGGGAAAATCGGGGTGTATTTTTGGGCCGAACCGGTCATCAGCGCCGTTACCGAGGGAAGCCCCGCGGATATAGCCGGGTTACGGAGCGGAGACCGGATTACCCGGATAAACGGGGAGGATTTTTCCTATACCGTGGCGCTTTTCCGGATACTCCGGAGTCAACCCCCGGTATTGTCGGTGGATTTTGAACGGGGCGGCCGTCCAATGCAGACCGAGGTGATCCTCAGCTATACCGATACGGGAGTGGCGGATCTGGGAATATCCTACGAGCATATTCAGTTTCATACCCCCCGGCTCTCTCCTATGGGCGCCCTGTTTAAAGGCGGGCAGGAAGCCTGGAAAACCTTCGTCCTTTCCCTCAAAAGCCTTGCCCTTCTCTTCCGGGGCATCGATTTAACCCAGGCGGTCTCCGGACCGGTACGAATTACTTATATGCTGGGTGATGCGGCCGCCGAAGGGTTCGGTCAAAGCTTCGGCGCGGGTATCAGTTCCATGGCTAATTTTCTGACCCTCATCTCCGTTGCCCTCTGTATCATGAATCTTCTCCCCCTTCCGGTACTTGACGGAGGATTGATTGTCCTCTTTATTGTTGAAATAATAAAGCGTAAGCCCCTGCATCCCAGGTATATCAATGTCTTCCAAACCGTTGGGGTAGTATTGATATTCGGTTTAATGCTCTTTGCGGTCTTTGGAGATATTTTATTTTTGACTCGCCGGTAAATTCGCTTTAGAATTCGCCGATAATGAAAAAAAAGAGCGGTGAAAATCAGAAGGAGTCTTGGGTGAAAAGTAAAATAAGCGAGTATCGTCATACTATAAAGACAGGGATGTTTATCCTTACAACCTTGTTTATTGTGCAAGTTGTATATCCCCAGGCTTCCGGCAGAGCCGATTCCGCCAGTTTAGCGGCTGGTCATACCGGCACCATTTCGGCCATGGTCTACGATCCGGTTAGAAACTATATCCTCAGCGCCGGTATGGACGGCTTTCTTGGAATATGGAATGCCCGGAATAACTCGGCCATAGATCGCTTTCAAGTAAGCCCTTATGCGATACGATCCATGATCCTCCGGCCGGGAAAATCCCAGGTTGCCCTTGTGGAAAGTGACGGAGTCGGGGTATACCGGATTTCGACCTGGGATTACGGGCTTAAACAGAATGTATTCACTCTGCGATTTCGGGACCCGATAACCTTTATTAATTACTCCGCGGCCGGTAATTTCCTTATCGTAGCCCGGAACGCCAGAAGCGGCGTGGTGTTTATCCATTCAGAAACCGGGGAAGTGCTGGATTCACCCCCCAATCAAACCGGCACCATCAGTTTTGCCGCCACCGGCAGATCCGAGCGAACCATGATGAGCTATGCCAACTCGGGTCAAATTATCTATTGGGCATTGGATACAGGACAGGCCATCCAGAATTCCATGGCCCCCGCCAATTTGTCAAGTCCAATCTTGTTTGGGAATAACCGTTACCTTTGCGGGATAAATTCCAACGGACTGGTTATATTAGATGCCGTAACGGGAAAGGAAATTGCCCGTGACCATCATGTAGCCCGGGGAAAACTATTTCCCGTATCGTCATCGGACCTTCTGGAATTTATGTACCTGGGGACCATGGATAACAGCGCCAACCGGGGACATATAACCCTTACTCATTATACTATCACCACCCACGGAACTTTAGACGGTAAAAACAGAAGCACTTTTTCCGCCATGCCTTTGATTTCCAGCGGAGTTACCGCTGCCGCCGGGGCCGTTGCCTTGGGTACTGTAGATGGGGGGATCTGGCTATTCGGGGTGAATGACCGGGAGCCCCAGGCTATGAACAGGGTAAAGCTTACCCACATTAGTTCCGCAGCCATTTCGGGGGACAGTCTGGCCTTTATAACAGAGGATAGGCGTTTAAGCATCCTGCCTCTGGATTACCGGGCTCTCAGGGATCGTGACACAATCACCCTTGAGGATGGGCGTGGGAATACCCAAATAAGTGGAGATTCGGTCATGGGCGCCGGAACTTCCGGCAGGTTTCTGCTCTGGCAGGCCGATAATACCCGCTCCTATCCGATCCTCATAACCGGCGCCGGTACCCTGGAACGCCAGGATATAATTCTGGGGAGGCTGGCCCTCCGGCATCCCCTCCGGTCGGTTTCCCTGCTGGGGAATCAAACCCTCTTTCTGGATTCCGCGGGAAACATCACCCTATTATCTACCGAAACCGGGATCGGTAAGTTTACCTACGCCGCCAACGACCCCTTGGATGTATCCTTCCTTGACAACGAAAATATCATCATCGGCTATGCCGACCTAAGCCAGACCTCTCCCTTCCTGGTGGTGAATACGGTTACCGAAGAAACGGTCCCTTTTATTTATCCCTCCACGGTGGGCGCCAAATTGTACCGATCCTCCGATGGGACCGTTTACGGAGGCGTAGTGGAGGGTTCTTCGGACAGCGCCACCACTGCCCTGCTCCTGCTTGATCTCGAAAACCCTTCCGCTTCGACCCGGCTGGTTGAATACCAGGGGGAAGACACTACCTTCATCATAGCCAAAAGCGGCCGTTCCGTGGCTTCTACCATCGGCGGAAACGGATCGACCCTCCATAGTAACCGCGGCTTTATCCCCTTTGAACGGAGCCCCAGCTTGCCGGTCAACCTTATCGGAAGTGAAATGTACTTTATCATTCTTGGCAGGGACGGTTCCGTGAGCTGGCATAATCCCGTCACCGGGTCTCTTCTGGCCCGGCTGCGGCTCCTGGAAACGGAATGGATCCTGGAAGCGGCAGACCGCAGACAATTACGGGGACCGCTCCAGAAAAATTAATCGTGAGAAGGGTTCTTCCGTACCTTTTCTATAGCATTGGACACCGCTTCCTTAACGCTTGAAGCATAGGCTTCGTCGGTCATGGCGCTGGAAGTCCAGAGGGTGCCCAACAGAGAATAACGGTACAGGGGTTTCACGGTGTTCAATGCCATGGCGGCCATATCTACCACACAATCGTTACAGAGGCAGATTTCCCCTTCATAGGATTCAAGCTGCCGGCCCAATTCTTCGTGGACCAGATGCTCCGCTTCGTTTGCCAGATTCTCCAAATCATAATTATCAATAAAGGCCATATGTCCTCCTATACTACTGATGTTCCCTGGAGAGGGACGCAAATTTTGTAAACCGGGGCAGAAATACTATTTCTACGGTTCCCACCGGGCCATTCCGCTGTTTTGCAATAATCAGTTCCGTACGGGCATCTTCCGAACTTTCCCGCTCGGTTTTCTTTTTATCCGATTCCCGTTCCCGGTGGAGAAACATTACCACATCCGCGTCCTGCTCAATGGACCCCGACTCCCGGATATCGGAAAGGTTGGGCCGCTTTCCTTCCGCGTCCCGGCGTACCTGGGAGAGGGCCACAATAGGAATATTAAGCTCCCTGGCCAGGCTTTTCAAGGAACGGGAAATCTCCGCAATCTGTTCGTGCCGCGCCAGTTGGTAATTATCGGAACCTATCAGGGTAAGGTAGTCGATGAAGATGATCTCTACCTTTTGTTGTACCCGCAGCCGCCTGGCCTGGGCCCGCAGGTCCAGGAGCTTCATGTTGGGCATATCCACAATGTAGAGCGGCGCCTCATATATGGTACCCGCCGCAGTCATAAGGCTGTGAAAATCACTAGGTTTTAACAAACCCGAACGGATCTTGTTGGACTCAATATTAGCCTCGCTGGAGATGAGCCGCTGCATCAGGGCCATGTCTGACATTTCAAGAGTAAAAAAAGCGGTTGGGATTCTCCGGTTCTTATTATTTATCGACATATTGGCCGCCATGGTCAGGGCAAGAGCGGTTTTTCCAACCGAAGGCCGGGCGCCTATGATGATAAGTTCCGCCGGCTGGAATCCCGAGGTCATGGAATCAAGTTCCTCAAATCCCGTGGGAACCCCGGTATACGCATCCTTGGCATTGTAGAGTTTTTCTATGGTTTCAATAGTCTTGGGGACGATTTCCTTGGCGCTCTTAAAACTAAGGGTCTTTCGGTCTTCGGTAAGATCAAATATCCGCTGCTGAGTTTCTTCCAGAATTATTCGGGATTCCAGAGATTCATCAAAGGATTTTGCGGTTACCTCCCCTGCAACCCGGATCAGGGAACGGCGAAGTGAGCAATCCTGTACTATCTTGGCATAATAATCGACATTGGCGCTGGAGGGAACCACATTGGTAAGAGAAGCGATGTAGGAAGGCCCGCCGGACATATCCAATTCCCCATCCCCGGCTTTTCGAAGCTCCTCCGTAACGGTGATGATATCCGCTTTTCGTCCTTGGTTAAAGAGACTAAGAATTGCCGAATACACCCGGCGATTGGCGTTTGAATAGAAGTCATCGGGTCTGAGATATTGGATAACCGTGGCAATGGCGTCTTCATCAAGCATCATGGCTCCCAGAGAAGCCTGTTCCGCCTCGTCGTTATGGGGGGGAACCAATTTACCCGTAGAACCCGGCAGGCCGGCTCCCGCCGAAGTATCTCGCATTGCCTGGGAAGCCATGAATCTTACACTTCAAGGGCGGCCGCTTCCTGGGAAGGCGTTGCTTCCTGGGCATCCGGAGTTGGGGTGGGGCTTTCCTGAGCGGGTTCCGCCGGAACCGCCTCCACATCCCTGCGCCGGCGATCTTTCCGGACAGGTGAGGCAGGGGTCTCAACCTTTATAGGCTGCCCCTCCACCGTAATGGATATCTCCGCAGCGGCGCTTTCATATAGTTTAACCGTTACCTTGTATTTACCTACGCTTTTGAAACTGTTTCCCGGAACTTCAACCCGCTTCCTTTCAATCTGGAAACCCCGCTTTGTAAGCTCGTCCGCCACGGTCTGACCGGTAACGGCGCCGTAGAGCTTCCCGTTGGCGCCTGCGGGCATGACAATAACCAACTCCAGGTTTTCAAGTTTTTCCTTGAGGCCCAGGGCATCCTTACGCTTATCCTCTTTCCGCGCTTCAATTTCTTCCCGCCGGGACTCGAACAACGCTACGGTACTATCCGTATAGGGCAGGGCTATGCCCCGGGGAAAGAGATAGTTCCGGGCATAGCCCTTGGCCACGTCTTTTACATCCCCCTCTTCTCCCAGGGGTGATAAATCCTTGTTTAAAATAACTTTCATAACACAAGCTCCTTTAAATTTTTAACGGGCAAAAAACACGAACCGGCCGTGTTCACACCCCCGGAGTTGGGGGCGATCCGTTTGTTTTCGGCACCCGAAAGGGCACCCAATTCTCAGCGATCCCCAGGAGGATCAATGCCCCTAAAAGTATCGCGTTAATTCCGGGACTCAGAATCACAACTAGTATAACCAGGTTCAAAACGAACCGTATCCCCGGCGGTATAGACGCCTGGGTAAGAAGAAAGACGGCTATTCCACCGCCCTGAACCAGGTACAGTATAGCACATAGTACCAGTATATTCCAACCCGCAATCTCAAGGGGCGCAAGCTTTAAGCCTGCCCCTGTCAGTATGACCAGGAGGGAAAAAGAAAGCGCCCAAATACACTGGGGCAGCACATGGAAACTACTGAGTGAACCCTCAGGCCGCTTACGCCGGATTAACCAGGTAATAACCAGGCTTATCTGGTGGCTGACGAAAAAAAGCAACGTACAGGACGCCAGCATCCCGCCCCGGAGGGCAACGGACCACAGGATTTCCAGTATGGTATCCGCAGTCATATACCGCTCCGTCAGGGAACGTTGTACCACATCCGCGCCGGAAGAAGCCGCATACAGGGACGCAATAGCTTCGGCCTGCTCACGAAAAGCAGAAAACAGCCCCCGATCCTCCCGCATGGAATATATCACCAGAACAAGGGTAGCTGCCGCCAGAACGGAACCGGTAAGCAGCCGGTATACCGTGGGCATCCTGAAAAAAGCGGGCACCCCGGCTGGCGGCGACGTAATCCAGGTAAAAATCACGACAACCACCGCCAGATAAAAAACACCCACCCCTATATCCGGCAGAGATAACCCTAGGTTCCCCAGAATAGCGGCCAACGCGGCAAACCATGCGGTCTTGGGGTTAAAGCAGTAGGCAACAACCCCCAAGGGCAGTAAAAACAAAAACCCCAACAGGGGACTCCGGGCTAAGCCGACGGAAATCGCCGCTCCGATCAAACCGGGAATCCAGGCGAAGGTTCCCATGGCGCTTAAAACCGTTTTCCTAATTATTCCGCCACAAAAGGAAGCAGGGCGATAATCCGCGCCCGCT
>JAITBG010000042.1 GCA_031283725.1 Treponema sp.
ATCGGGCGCAAAAAAACGTCGCATACAACCGGAACGTTATGCGAAATGCCACAAAAACAATAAATAGAGTTGTTTAAAAACTTCAGTTTTTAAATAAATTCCGATAAAAAACAGCAAAATGTGGAACATTTTGCGAGACTTGTGAGAGAACCATAGGATTCTTGAACAAGTCCAATATATAACTTTGTCAGCCTGTTACTTTATCAATGTCCGTGGATTAACCGTAACGCCATTTTTATAAACCGTAAAATGCAGATGGGGACCTGTGCTTAAACCGGTACTACCAACGTCTCCGATAATATCCCCGGTACGGACATAGGCGCCGGTCTTTGTCCTGACAACGCTCATGTGGGCGTATAGGGTCCGATATCCGGAATGATGGGAAAGTACCACATAATTGCCGGAAACGCCATCATAACCGACCGATGAAACCCTGCCCGCCATAGCCGCCCGTATGGGGGTCCCTGTGGATGAGCCTATATCAATGCCGGTATGGAATTGGCGTTCCCGGGTAAAGGGGCTCGGCCGATAGCCGTAGGCCGAAGTAATATAGCCCCGAACAGGCCACTGAAAAAGATCACCGTTTATTTCCTGAAGATCTGTCCGGGAAAGCCTGGCGCCGGGAATAAACAGGCTGGTATTAGGGTTAACTGTTTCCGAAAAAAGCTCATTTACCGTCAGGATTGTTTCAGGGCTGGTCTCGTATGTTGCGGCGATAGAAGAAAGGGTATCCCCTTTCTTAACAGTATGGAGAATACCATCCTGATTAGGTATTCTTAGTATCTGGTCTATTTGAAGCAGTCGGGAGTTTTTAATGCCGTTCAGGGAAAGGAGCGTATCCTGATTAAGACCAAAGGTTTCCGCAAGGACCCCAATGGTATTGCCTTGCTGAACCTTATAGGGAAAACTGAGCAGCATCTGGGGTTTGGAATAGGCCTCCGGTTCCGGCATACCGGCTATGGCGGCATCTGTACCGGAAGTAGAGGACAGAACCGCAGATTCCGGCAAAGCCAGGGCAGCATTTTCGACATAAGGCATACCCATACCGTTTTCAGCATCGAGAACCTCAGGCTTTTGAGGTCTTTTGAAGGAAGCTTCTCCCATAAATCCGGGAAAATACCCGGGGAACGGGAAAAAATAGATACAAGAAAAAAGCATGATAAGCCTGATTATTTTTTCCATTATTGTATTTTATAAGGTTTTTCCCTTATTGGCAATTACGATCGCTAAAAAAATGAAATTACGATTGTCCATCCTTTCTTTCTTTATCTAACAAGGCCAAAACATTCCGTATTTCCGCGGCCTTTTCATATTCTTCAGCGGCTACCGCCTGTTCCAGTTCCATCTGGAGCGTTTCCCGCCGGGCAATAAAACCGGGCACATTCTGTATATGACCATAAAATTTCCCTACAGTAGTATCGGCAGAAATTGTCCCATTATCCCTAACAGCGTCAAGAAAAAATTCAACCGGTAAGCCCGCCTGATTCAGCACCCTTTGGGTGATAAAAACCGGGCACTTACAGCGAACCGCCAGAGCAAGGGCATCGGAAGGACGGGAATCGAGGATCATGGGTTTTTTTTCCGAAGATTCTCCGCCCGTAAGGAGCAACTTGGAGTAGAAAATACTGTTGCGCAAATCGTGAATTTTCACCTGATACAAGTCAAGTCCGAGCCTTTTGATAAGTTTCAGAAACAGATCATGGATAAGGGGCCGGGAAATCACCGCATCCCCCAGCCCGAGGAGTATAGCCTGGGCCTCGTTTTCGCCGATAAAGATCGGAACCGCAATTTCGGAGTTTAAAGGCCGCAAGAGTACCGCGATTCCATCATCTATCCGGGTGATGGTCCATATTTCAGCCTCTAAGATCTTGTCCATGGCTCCCCCTTAACTGATCGAATCGATTAAACCTGCAAGCAGCTCTCCTGAAGAAACTTCGCCGGAAATACCGAAAAAAGTTTCCCGGGCTTCAGCAATGAGGGAAAGTCCCCGTTTCCTGGCTTCCGCCAAGGCCCCGAAACGATCCAGTTCGGCGATAAGCTCCTCCACCTCCGGCACGCCAACCCCTGAAGCTCCGGCCGCTTGAAAACAACGGATCACCAATGCGGCGGCGCTTTTTCGTCCATGGAGGTACAGCAATACCGGGAGGCTTTTTTTCCCTTCCACTATGTCATCCCCCCGCTTTTTACCGGGGTTGCCGGTAGTAAGGTTTTTAACATCGTCCAGAATCTGGAAACCCACCCCCAGTTTTTCCGCCGCGTCCCCAAAAATACCGGACCACCGGCCGATCTCGCCAACCGGTATTCCCCCGGCGGCGGCGGCGGCATGGATACCCAGGATTGCCGCAAACCTAGCCAGGCAGCCGGTTTTAAGGCGGCACATCAGGTCGTATTCCTCCAGGCCCGGCAGGGAAGCATAATCCCGGTGCCAGCCGATATCCATAGCCTGCCCCAGATGAAGCCGGCGCATATACTCTCCCCAAAGACGGTACACCGCGTTTTTCAACTCAAGCGGCGCATCCCAGGCTTCAACGCAGGTGAGGGGAAGGAAATACAGGAAACACCCGGCATTGATCGCCGTATCGGTTCCGTAGAGGATATGCGCCGCAGGCTTCCCCCGGCGTTCATCGGAGCTATCCTCAATATCATCGTGGATAAGGCTGGCGTTGTGGGGCAATTCCACCAGGGGAACCAAGGCCAGCGCCCCATCGCCTCCCCCAAGACGCTCGCAGATCAGGGTGGCCAGCAGAGGCCGCCACCGCTTTCCCCCCCGGGAGATAAGATCCCACCCCGGAAGGGTAAGGGACTTCACCAGCCTTAGGGAAACCGCATCGGGAAGGGCAGGAAAATTACCGCTTACCCAGGGAAAATCGGGGTTTTCCGGTAATTGGGCGTTCAAAACGGCTTCAATCTTTGCCAGACGATGCGTATAGGGTGAATCCATACGATGAGTTTATCCGATAGATGTACCCGGGAAAAGACCCCGGAAAGACTAAGGCCCCCATTTTCCGTTTATACTTTAATCAGCCATATACAAGTCCTTTTCGTGAGAAGGTGTTCCCCAAAGGACGCGCCGGGCGTCCGGTGGATATGTTCTTACGCCGAAGCGCAAAGTTCCTGGATTTCTATGAAACGTACGCAGATAGGGGTGAACATTTTCCGGATCCCCATAATTAAGCCCCGTGTTTCTACGATTAAAACCCGGGTTTCCATGATTAAAACTCGGGTTTCCATGATTAAAACTCATGTCTCCATGATGAAAACACATGCCTTCATGATGAAGCCCTGGATGGGAATAAAGGTTATGGAACCTCTAAAAACTTCAGTTTTTAGAGGTTTTCTTACCCTGTGGAGAAAATCGTTTTACAGTAATTGTTTATATTACAATAAATTAGCGATTTTCTCCGAGACCCTCTGGGAACCCAACAGGGGTTTCCAGAGGTTCCCATTATTTAGACGGAAATGAACGGTACCTAAGCCGGAATACGGGTTTTTGCGGGCGGCGGGAACAGGGGCGTTACAGCCGGACCGTGGGGCTTGCCCCGCGGAGTTTCATGTGCGCCCGGCATGGGGAGTAGCTCGGCGGTGAAAGTCCGCTACGCGCTTGGTAGTAGGAAGCGTTAGCTGAACGGCAAGGGTGTCCACCGTGAGGTGGAATCTGAAGGAGTGG
>JAITBG010000143.1 GCA_031283725.1 Treponema sp.
CGACCCCGAAGGCGCTTTTCACTATGTCGGCTGTCCGGCAGCGCTCATTGTGCCCGGGCCGCCTGTTGTCCGGTATCTGCCCGCATATCCGTCCAAAATTGTCTATCAATTGCTTAAAAAGTTCCCCCTCCACACCCCCATTTTAGCATGGTTTTTTGATACTTTGAATTCCTGTATGTTGATACTTGACACCTCCATAAAGAGGGCTATAGACTTAGAATCCAGAGGTGTTTTTGGACGATAGCATAACCGTCGTACTGGATAGCCATGAGGTTTTGTCCGGAGTTTGCGGGGCAAACGATGGAAACCTGAAGGTTATCGAAGGTTCCCTGGGGGGTCGTATCGCAACCCGGGGAAATGAAATACGTCTGGAAGGAGCCGATGAGGCCGGCATCCGGCGTTTTCGGACGATGATGGATAGTCTTATAACCGCGGTTCGGGAGGGGGATAATCCTTCCCCGGATTTTGTCCGGGCCTTAGTTGAATCCCCTGTTGAGGGAACCGGGCCTGCGGCTTTCCAGGACACGGTAATCCACATTCCCCACGGCTTCGGCAGGGTGTTTCCCCGGGGCCGGAATCAAGCTTGGTATATCCAAGGTATGCGTTTCAACGACATTACATTCTGTGTAGGCCCCGCCGGAACCGGAAAGACCTTTTTAGCTATAGCGGAAGCCCTTAACCTGGTCCTGTCAAAAAAGATGTGTAAACTGGTGCTTACCCGCCCGGTAGTGGAGGCCGGGGAAAACCTGGGTTTCCTTCCGGGAGATCTGGCCCAGAAAATAAACCCCTACTTGCGGCCCCTCTACGACGCTATGGAATTCCTGATCCCCTTTGAGGTGATCCGCCGTATGGAAGAAAACCATACCATAGAAATAGCCCCTCTGGCCTATATGCGGGGACGGAGCCTCAACGATTGTGTCATCATTCTGGATGAAGCCCAGAATACCACCAAGGAACAGATGAAGATGTTCCTTACCAGGCTGGGCCAGGGCGCCCGGACGGTAATAACCGGCGACGTTACCCAGGTGGATCTGCCCAAGCGGGTGGATTCGGGGCTGCTCCATGCCCTTACCATTCTTAAGGAAGTGGAGGGTATACATTTTGCCTATCTCAATACGGGCGACGTGGTCCGGCATCCGCTAATCAAAAAGATCATTCAGGCCTACGAAGATGAAACAAAACCGTAACGACACGGCCTTTGCCGATACTTATTTTAGAAAGTTTACCCTCCCGAAATTCCGCCTTGGGCCGGCTCTGGTGAGTATACTGGCCTTTATCATATCCGGCGGGGCGATCATCTGGGGCAGCGTGCGTTCCGACATCGCCGACACCGGGGGGTATACGGAATTTGAGCGCGGCCGGGTTGCGGACCGGGATATTATCGCGGAATACGCGGTATCCTATGTGGATGAGGATGCCACTCGGCTGCGTCTTGAGGCGGAGGAACGGATGATTCCGGCGGTTTTTATCTTTTCCCGGGAAGCGGGTGATCAATGCCGGAGCGCCTTTTACCGGTTTACGGAGCTTTCCAGAAATCACTTTTCCCAAAGAAGCTCCGCCGAAGCGTATAAACTGACGGTTCAGGCTGAATTTCCCGGGGCCTTTAGTTCCGATACCCTGGATACGCTCTTTCGGGACCCCGGCAGGGATCGTCTCCTGGATTACGGCTCCGCGGTATTGGAATACCTTTTGGACACCGGCATTGTTGCCGTGCCCCAGATCGGCCTTGAAATGTTTAACCCCGATGTGGTGGAACTGTACCACAATAACGGTGAACGGATAGAACGGGAACAGGTTTCTTACGACAGGCTCATACGTTACGAAACGGTGGATGACAACATAAACCGTCATATTGCGGCGGGGGCCTTTTCCGCTTCTTTTGCCGCCCTGGCCTTCCCGATGCTTGAACCCTTTATCACAGAAAATGTGTTTTTTTCTTCCCAGGAGACCAGTCTGCGTCTGGCCGAAACCCGGCTCCAGACAAAACCGGTGATGAAGTATATCGAAAAGGGAGATCAGGTTATACGGAAAGGGTTTATTGTGGATGAAGGGGATATGGTTAAACTCAGGGCCCTCATCAATTCCCAGCCGGGATACGATCCCCGGCCAGCGGCCGGCCATATTCTGATATTATTTTTAGTGTATGGCTTTTTGGTTTTTATGGGGGGCAAACGAACCGTTGGGCGGCTTCTCTCTCCGGCGGAGATTTATCTCCTTGCAATTCTTACGGTGTTCTATATTGTTGGCGCAATATTTCTGCGGATAGCGGTTGTGGACGCCTATTTTTTCGCAGCGCTTGTGCTGCCTACCGCACTGGTAATAATGTTGCCCGGGATTCTGATTGGTTCCCGGCTTGCCCTGGTCATGGCTATGGCCCTGCCCCTGGGAGTTTTCATTTCCGGCTATTTTGACGTACCCTCCTTCATTTTTGCCCTTAGCTCCGGAGTAACCGCGGCCTTTGTGCTCCAGAATGCGGAAAAACGTATAGATCTGATCAAGGCCGGTTTCATCCTGGCCGCACTTCATGTATTTACCGCCGCGGGGTTGCTCCTTATACAACGGGGTTCCCTTGCGGACTATCCGCCCTCAGTGCTGCTGGCGGCCTTTAACGGCATTGCCTCGGGGATGCTGGTCCTGGGTTTCCTCCCCGTGCTGGAGCATGTCCTGAACGCCCCCACCACCTTCCGGCTCATAGAGCTTTCGGACCTCAATTCCCCGATCCTCAAACGGCTCTTTACCGCCGCTCCGGGAACCTACAGCCATTCGGTGATGGTGGCAAACATGGCAGAGGCCGCCTGTCAGGAGATTGGCGCCAGTGCCCTGCTTGCCCGGGTAGGGGCCTATTACCATGATATAGGCAAGATTGATCAACCCGACTATTTCGTGGAGAACCAGACCGCTTATAATAAGCATGCTGATATACCTCCCCGGCTTTCCGCCACGGTGATCCGCAGCCATGTTAAACTGGGGGTAGAAAAAGCCCGGCTCCTGGGACTTCCCAAGGAAGTGTCGGATATTATTGCGGAGCACCACGGTAATTCGGTGATCAGTTGGTTTTACCACGAGGCGCTTAAGCGGGAGTCTTCGGATTTACACACTAAATCCGCTGTTAACATGGAAGACTTTACCTATCCCGGAAATCCGCCGCGTTCCCGGGAATCCGCGGTAGTAATGCTGGCGGATGTAACTGAGGCGGCGGTGCGGACACTGAAGAAACCCACCGTAGCCAGGCTTGAAAAATTTATCCACGAACTGTTCCTGTCCAAATTTGATGCGGGCCAGCTCTGGGATTCGGATTTAACCTTCCGGGAACTCCAGACCATTGAAACTATCTTTGTCCGGGTCCTGGCGGGGCATTATCATTCCCGAATCGAATATCCCAAACAGCTTAAAGAAACGGCCCAGCCCGCGGCCCATGCCCATTCCGGTTCCCATGGGGTCCCCGGACTCCACCGGGGGCGCTGAATGAACAGAGTGGAAATCAACGCCGAAGAGGTACCCCTGCCGGTCTGGTCGCCCATGGTAAATGACTATATCCTTAAAGTTTTGGACCGGCTTGACCGGGATGGCTGGGATGTTTCGGTACTTTTCTGTAACAACGCGTATATCAGGTCACTTAACGAGCGGTTCCGGAATATCAATGAACCCACGGATGTATTATCCTTTACGCTGGGAACCAATTATCATGATGAGGCAACAGGAGAGGTCCGCTTCCTCCCGGGGGATATTATCGTTTCCCTGGAAACCCTGGCTGAAAACGCCGGCTATTTTCACGTTTCCCGGGATGAAGAGTTACGCCGCCTTTTGATTCATGGTATCCTTCACTTAGACGGTATGGATCATCAAACCAACGAGGGCACTGAGCCTATGCTAAAACTACAGGAAGATATTCTGACGGAGTTATCGGGTGAAGCAATTTTTTAAAAAGGGTGAAATAGATAAAAAAACATTACAGGCCCTGGAAACGGATCAACAGAAAATGATCCGCGGGGTAGTAGAGCTGTCGGATACCACGGTTAAAGAAATCATGGTACCCCGGATAGATACGGTATTCATTTCCGTGGACGCCACCAGAGAAGAGTTGCTGGACCGGATCATCGAAAGCGATCATTCCCGTTTTCCGGTATACAAGGAAACCATCGACAATGTGGTGGGCATCCTCTATGTAAAGGATCTGCTTAAAGTCCTGGTTAAAGAGGGGGAACTTTCCATTCAGAACCTTCTCCGCAAGCCTTTTTTTGTGCCCGGCTCAAAGCATATCAACGATCTCCTTGCGGAACTGCGCCGCCGCCGGGTCCACATTGCGGTGGTGGTGGATGAGTACGGCGGGGTTTCAGGGATTATCTGCATGGAAGATATCATCGAAGAAATCATCGGTGACATCCAGGATGAATTTGACAACGAAACTGAGGACATACTCAAGCTGGGAGAGGGAACCTTCCTCTGCGACGCCCGTGTAAACCTGGAGGATCTTTCCGAAGAAACCGGTGTGAAGCTGCCGTGGGATGATTTCGATACCCTTGGGGGCTTTGTATTTGATCTTTTCGGCAAGATTCCGGTAAAATACGAAAAAGCCGTTTACGGGGATACGGATTTTATTATCCAGGATATGGACGGGCATAAGATCAATACCGTTAAAATCGTACTGAATAAAAAAGAAGATGAGTAAGAGAAGACACAGGAAGATAGAAGGGATGGGGAAAGAAAAAAAAGACACTAAAACTACGCTTTTACTCTGTACCGGGCCGAAGGTCCCTTTTCCCTCTTCCTCTGTGTTTTCTCCGCGTTCTCTGTGGTTATTCTTACTATTCTTTTTTTTCGTATTTATCGGCAGCCTGGGGCAGCTTCGTGCCCAAAGCGGTTTGGCTTCCGGCGCCGCTTCTTATTATGATCGGGGCCGCGCCTATATGGCGCAGGAAAACTGGTACGCCGCCGCGGAGTCCCTGCTGGAATGTGTCCGGCTTAACCCGGCCCACGCCGAGGGAACCGCAGCCCTGGCGGGGTGTTACTATGAGCTGGGGGAATTCGATCAGGCCCTAAGCTGGGTGCGGAGAGCCCGGACCTTGGCCCGGAGCAGTATGCCCCTTGCCAATCTGGAAGCCGCCGTCCTGACAGCCCTGGGACATTTGGAACAGGCGCAGGTGATTATTACCGACATCCTTAGCCGGGAACCCTATAATCTGGAAGCGCTTTTCGCGGGAGCGGAGTTGGACGTGGCCCGGGGCCGTTCAGGTGACGCGGTTATCCGCTACCGGGAAGCGGCCCGCCGCTTCCCCGACGACAGACGGCTCCTCCTCTCACTGGCCCTGGTTCTCTGTTCCCTGGGGGACGAGGAAGGCGCCCGGCCCTATATTGAACGGGCGTTGCTGCAACATCGTGAGGATTACCGGGTCTACTACTACGCCGCCTATATCGACGCTAAGGCAGGGCGTCTCTCCCAGGCTATAAGCTATGCCGAACAAGCCCTGGACTATAAGCCGGGGTACAAACCCGCCCGGGCGCTTCTGGCAAGCCTCCGTTACCGCTCCGGTCAGTTTGAGGAGGCCGCCGCTCTTGCGGACCAGGCTATTGCGGAAAATCGCGGCGATACGGCCGCATGGTACCTCAAGGGCATGTCTTATATCAGCCTGGGACGGAAAAACGACGCCATGAATATCCTCTCCCAAGCCTCGGGGATCGATCCAAACGATGAATTTATCCGCTCTGCCCTGGAGGATCTTATCATAGGGAATACCAAAGCGGAGGATCCCCTGCGGAGCCGCTGGGCTTCCTGGCATTTTAACCGGGCCCGTGATTTCCGTTCCCGGAACCTTACGGATCAGGCGCTCTTTGAGTACCGCCGGGGGCTGCGGCTCAACCCCTATGCCGGGGACCGGTGGGAATACGCGGAAATACTGCGGCTCCAGGGCTACCTCGCCCGTTACCTGGAGGAACTGCGTTTTATGCGCAGCCTCAATCTTAATAACCCGGCAATCGACGATGCTATTGAAGCCTACGATGCTCTCCTGGCGGACGCTCTGTACCGCCGCTGGGATGTGGACCCCGTGGAGATTGCCAAACGTCACTGGAAAGTGGCGGTTTTTTCCATAGCTTCCCAATCCGCATTTTACCACGCCGAGGCAGGCTCTGTGGGTTCCGCCTATATCCGGGACCTCTTAGTCCATGACCGGAACATAGCGGTCCCCGGCCTGGTTCTTAAACAGCCATCCTTTTCCGCCGCCTTTCGTACCGCCCGGGAAGAGGGAGCGGATTACTTCCTTATCGTTACGGTTTCCGAAAACGAGCGGGATCTTTCCCTCAAGGGCGAACTCTTTGTGGGCCGCACCGGTTCCCCCGCCGCTTCTTTCTATACCTACCGTACCGGGGATGACCGCCTGCGGAACGCCTCCCGCGGCCTGGTAGACCAGCTTTCCGCGGCCCTCCCTTTCCGCGCCGAGTTGATCCTGCGCCGTTCTTCCCAGGGCCTCATTGACAAGGGCCACGCCGACGGCGTTAAGAGCGAAACGGAGTACGATGTGGTCAAGAAGGGCCAGCCGGTGATTCGTAACGAAGGTATAGGCCTGGTCTACTCACCGGAGGATGTGGTAGGAAAACTGCGTATAGAGCGGACGGACGAGGAAGTTTCCATGGGGCTGCTTACCCGGACGGGTTTTTTTGATCGTATCGGTATCGGCGACGAGATTATTCTGCAGAAAGAACAACCCGCGGATAACCCGCCGGACGCCATGGCGGACCCGGAACTGCGGAGTTTGCTGCGAGGTCTTAGCAGCCCCCCCTTTCTTTTTAGCAGCAATAGGACTTGAACCTATGACCTAACGGATATGAGCCGTGTGCTCTACCAACTGAGCTATGCTGCCGAGAAACATAATTCCTTTTATAGAAGAAACTTGATTATAATATGTCTTCTTACAAATAAGATAGTTATACATAGCCAAAATTCAATTCAATGTCAACGGATTTAGTGGAATTTTTCAAAAATTTTTTTTGTCACCATGTGTGTCACTACAGGCGAGCAGGAATAGCGGGGGTTGAAAGAAAAACACTCTCATTGAGGTCAGACAACGTTATCCGCACGGTTTTGGCAAGCGATATCGATATTTTTTTATCGATATCTTTTATAGATTATTACAGAATTTTTAGAAAACACAAAGGTTTTCTATTTTTTTTATATACATTTTCCGCCCGGTCATGTTAGTATTAGATATTGTGTTCTTTATTCAGAGTTTTGTGCTATTTTGCAGGTACAGAGAGAAGAAACGATGATTGTCGGATTGGTGAAGGAGATAAAAAACCAGGAAATGCAGGTTGGCCTGACGCCCAGTGGAGTTGCCGCCTATGCGGGGGCGGGACACAGGGTTTTAATAGAAACCCGGGCGGGAGAAGGGTCCGGGTTTACCGATGGGGAATACCAGAGCGCCGGAGGGCAGATACTGCCTTCCGCCCAGGATGTCTGGGATGCAGCGCAGATGATCGTAAAGGTCAAGGAACCCATTAAGTCCGAGTATAAATATCTAAAGGAAAATCAGATTGTTTATACCTACTTGCATCTGGCTGCGGACAGGCCCCTTACGGATACGCTACTCAAGGCAAAGACCCAGGCGTTTGCGTATGAAACCATCACAGATGCCTCAGGTGGACTGCCCTGCCTGGCGCCCATGAGTATCATCGCAGGGAGGATGGCTGTGGCCGAAGGGGCAAAATACCTTGAAACCACCTTTGGCGGCAGGGGTGTGCTTCTTGCCAGCGTACCGGGAGTGGAACAGGGCAAGGTTCATCATCGGCGCAGGCACCGTCGGAATGGAGGCCTGCAAAATCGCCGTGGGCCTGGGCACCCAGGGCGAGCGCATATAAATTATGATGGAAGCGTCTCGGGCAGGGTTTCAGACGCAAAGGGCGAATGAAACAGCAGCCGCTCAAAATAGCCATCGCTCCATGCCATCTGTTTCCAGGAATTCAAAGCATCACCCGTTCTTCATTCAAATTTTCGGAGAAATAGCCCTAATATTTTGAAAATCCCAAGAAATGTCTAAAATAGTAGACAGATTATAAAACAAAATGGCCTAACTATATCTTTGTCAGGGGTTTTTTAAGCTAAAAAGTTTGATACTTTGAATACCTGCCCCCCTATGGACCTTGCTTGGTTTTCGGGAACGCACGGGAACATGTTACCGGGGTCCTGTCAGGGGAAAGAACCATGGGGCCCTCCGGGAGCCCCTCCCATGGTTCTTTTCCTCGAAGCCGCTTGCGCGGCATAGTAGAGACCCCCGATAACGCTTTCGGGTGCGTTCCCGAGCCGTGTAAAGGGCCCAGAGTGGGGCCGGCAATGCGCGGCGCGGTGTCGGCAACCCGCGGCGCGGAGCTGGCACCGCACGGCGCGGAGCTGGCACCGCACGGCGCGGGGCTGGCACCGCACGGCACGGGGCTGGTAACGAGCGTGGCGGGGATCATCCTCCGCGGCGTGGGTGACGGCTGCGGTCAGGTTGGTTATATTCACGCTTGCGGACACAAATACGGTAATGGCCCGGGCCGCGTGGGTAATCCTGCCTTGGTAGGGGGGATTGGTTCCGTCATTCGGCGCAAAGGCCGTAAGGGCTTCCACGGCGTATTCGGCGAAATCCGTTTCTTCAAACAAGTATTCCGCTTTGGTAACCAGGCCGTCGTAGATGTGGGCGGTCAGCCCCTTTACAGCGGCCTTGACAAATTGCTTCTTCAGGGTTATTCTAGTTTTTGTTGTTCATTCTGAGGAGGTTTTATGCGTAACAATTATGGGAATTACCCTGATAACCCCCGCCGGATTGTACCCGAAGCGGTAGACGGTAAGGTTGCCCCCTCCCCCCCCACGAAATATTTGCTGGAGATGCAGGGAATTGAAAAAAAATTCCCCGGCGTTAAGGCACTTCAAAATGTAAATATCAATATAATCCCCGGCGAGGTACATGCCATAGTCGGCGAAAACGGCGCAGGAAAGACCACGCTGATGAAGATATTGAACGGCGTGTATCAGCCTGACGGCGGCATAATAAAAATAAACGGCGAAAAAATTCATATCGGTACTATTTATCAGGCCCAACATCTGGGCATCAGTATTGTGTTCCAGGAATTTAACCTCTGTAATCATATCAGTATTGCAAATAATATTTTCATTGGAAGGCATAAAAATAAATTCGGGATAGTTGACGACCGCTGGGTCAGGGAATATACCCGGCAGGTTCTGACCCGGCTCGGCATGGATATGGACCCAGACCGGCTGATTAAAACACTGAGCGTCGCCCAAAAACAGATGGTTGAGATCGCCAAAGCCGTTTCACTCGAGGCCAGGATCATTGTTTTTGACGAACCCACTTCCTCGCTTACCGAAGTGGAAATTGAACAGCTTTTTAAGATAATCAAACAGCTTAAAGATGAAGGAAAAGGTATTTTTTACATTTCGCACCGTATGCAGGAACTTGCCCGAATCGCAGACCGTATTACGATTTTACGGGATGGGCAGTATGTCACCACGGCTAACTATAAAGACGTTAGTTACGACGAGATCATAAAACTTATGGTGGGGAGGGAACTCAACAATAAATTCCCCCAGCGTTCCCGGCATATCGGCGAAGTGTTTTTTGAAGCAAAGAACGTCAGGCGTAAGGGACTTATCGACGTTGACAGTTTTTACCTGCATCGGGGGGAAGTGCTGGGAGTAGCCGGATTGGTTGGGTCAGGAAGGACCGAAACGATGCGGGCTGTATTCGGCGCCGATAGGGTTGATGAGCTCATGGATATCACCCTTGCGGGAAAGAAAATCCGGATAAAAAACCCAACGGCGGCAATACAGCATGGAATCGCTTATTTGACGGAGGACAGAAAAGAGAACGGATTGGCATTGAGGATGAACATTGAACGTAACATCAGCATGGCTTCCCACAGGGAGCTGTCCCGGTACGGCATAATGAATAATTCCGCCACGGTAGAAAATGCCCAGGCTCAATGTAATAAATTGTCAATACGTATTCCGGGGCTCTGGCAAAGGGCCGTATTTTTAAGCGGGGGGAATCAGCAAAAAGTTGTTCTGGCAAAATGGCTCTGCCGCAGCGTTAAGGTGCTTATTATGGATGAACCTACCCGCGGGATTGATGTGGGAGCAAAATATGAAATTTATAAACTGATGGACGCGCTTCTTGATACCGGTATAGGAATAATTATGATTTCTTCCGAATTGCCTGAAATAATAGGAATGAGCGACAGGGTTATTGTGTTTCACGCGGGAAGGATTGCGGCTAATCTGCCCATAGAAGAGGCAACGCAGGTAAAAATACTTGAATATGCGGCAGGTATCCATTTAGCAAAAGCCACAGGGGGTGCGGCGTAATGAGTTTGCGGGGAATATTGAATAGGAATGATACCCTTACCAAAATAATGAACAGCAAAATTTTGCGGGCCCTGGGTCCTTTTCTCACCATAGGGCTTATCACGTTGATCTTCGCCTCGACGAACGCGACTTTCAGGACCGCCAATAATCTGTTGTCAATTTGTCTGGCTGCGGCAATCTATGTAGTCCTGGCCATGGGGTTAAGCTTTGTGCTTATAGTCGGAGGAACAGACCTTTCCGCAGGATCAATTGTCGCAATCAGCGGCATGGTATCCAGCCTCCTCATGGCAAAGCTTGGAATGAGCGTGCCCCTGTCCGTCGCGCTGGGCCTCCTCACAGGCGTAGCCTGCGGCGCCATAAACGGGCTGCTTTCAACAAGACTGGGACTTGTTCCGTTTATAGCGACATTGGGAACACAGTGGATTTACCGCGGGGCTACGAATATACTTGGTAAGGGCATGCCCGTTTCGGTGCGTACCTCTCAGGTAGAGGGAATGGCTGAAAGGTTTTATATCATGGGCGGCGGAAAATTTTTTGGGATACCAGTTCCCGTATATATTTTTGTTTTCTGCGGCATCATCCTTACTTTTATTCTTACAAAGACTGTTTTTGGACGTAACGTCTATGCTATCGGCAGTAATACTGAAGCCGCCCGCCTGTCGGGAATTAAGGTATTCAAGACCCAGATGATTTCCTACTCTATCTGCGGCGGTATGTCCGGGCTTGCGGGGGTTATGCTTGCCGCCCGGCTGACATCCGCCCAGACTTCCGCCGGAACCGGGTATGAGTTTGAAGGAATTTTCGCGGCGGTTATCGGCGGCGTAAGCCTTGCCGGCGGGGAAGGCAGCGTCATGGGGGCGATCATCGGCGCCTTTGTGGTAGCGATTTTGCGGAATGGCCTTAACTTAAACGGTGTCAACAGTTTCTGGCAGCAGGTTATTCTGGGTATCATTATTATTATTGCGGTATTTATTGATGTGCAGCGGGCGAAGCGCCAAAGTCAGTCAAAAAACGTGACTTAACAGCTTACGTTAAACGGGTTTAATGCCGCCCTAAGGGGGGTGTTGATAAAAAGTTTTTTTATGGAGGAAAAGATGAAAAGAACAGCAGTGTTTTTATTGGCGGTTTTCTGTTTGTTAATCGCCACAGGTTCTGTGTTTGCCGCGGGCGGCAAACAACAGAGTTCGGCCGGCGGTACCCAGAAGGTTTATTACATCGGGAAAGAAGCGGGTTCGGTATACTGGCAGACGGTAAACCGGGGCGCGGATGCCGCGGCCAAAGATCTTGGTATCAATTTGATCTCGTTAAATCCCAATTCCGAATCCGAGGTGGACAAGCAGGTTACCATGGTGGAAACCGCTGTCAATGACAAGGCCGCCGCGATAGTTCTCGCCCCCCTTGATTCTCAGGCGCTTATCCAGCCCTGTATCAACGCGCGGAATGCGGGCATTCCCCTCATTATCGTGGATTCAATGATCGCTTCCAATGATTTTGACGCGGCATACATGACCGATAACTATAACGGCGGCGAACTGTGCGCCGACTTTCTCGCGGAACAGCTTAATGGGACCGGCACGGTGTTTATTATCAATGCGGTGGCGGGTTCCGGATCTCTCATTGCCCGGCAGGCAGGGTTCATCGACAGGATGAAATCCGCGCATAAAGGCGTAAGGATACTTAACGAAAACGATGTTATCTATTGCAACAATGATCCTATTACTGCCGCCACTCAGGCCGTCGATACGATTGCCGCCAATCCCAACCTGAATGCGTTTTTTGCTCCGAATACCAATGTTCTCAAAGGCGTTGGTCAGGGAGTCAAGGAAGCGGGGAAGGGTGGTAAGGTATTGGTCGCCGGGTTTGATTCCGATGACGACATTGTCGCGCTCGTGAAGGAGGGGGTTATTACCGGAATGATCCTTCAATCACCCTATAAGATGGGTTATATGGGAGTCGAAGGGGCTCTGAAACGCATCAAAGGTGAAATTCCGAATAACGCCAGTGTGAATGATACCGGTTGTTTCATGGCGACCAAGGCGAATTTGGACGATCCCCAGATTAAAGAATTGTTGTAACAAAACGGTATCGCCAACCTCGTCCCAAAAGGGGTGGGGTTGGAGCCGCTGTTTGGTTCACTTGTTTTATTTAAAAAACATGCTATAGTAAGCGTATAAATGCGTATATTATCGTGGAACGTTAACGGAATCCGGGCGGTGGAGAAGCGGGGCTTTGTGGATTGGGCCCGGCGGGAATCGCCGGACATACTCTGCGTCCAGGAAACCAAGGCCCAGCCGGACCAGCTTTCTCCGGAGCTTACGGGCCTGAAGGATAAATCCGGAAAAGCCTACCGATCCTACTGGGCCAGCGCCCGGAAAAAGGGCTATTCCGGAGTGGCCGTTTACAGCCTGAAGGAGCCCCTGGATGTAAAGCCCCTGGGAATCGGCGAATTTGACGACGAGGGCAGGGTGCTCCAGGCGGATTTTAAGGATTTTATCCTGATTAACGCCTATTTTCCTAATTCCCAGGAGGCCGGCGCGCGGCTGGGCTACAAGCTGGACTTTTGCGCCGCCATGCTGGAATGCTGCAATAAGCTGGCCGCCGCGGGACGCCACCTGGTGCTTTGCGGGGATTACAATATCGCCCACACCCCCATCGATCTGGCCCGGCCCAGGGAGAACGAGGGGAACGCCGGGTATCTTCCGGAGGAACGGGCCTGGATGGATACCTTTACGTCCGCGGGGTATGTGGACACCTTCCGGAGCCTGCACCCCGGCGAGACCGGCCATTACAGTTGGTGGTCTTACCGGATGAGCGCCCGGGAACGGAACGTGGGGTGGCGTATCGACTATCATTGTGTGGACCGGGCTTTTATGCCCAGGATCGCCGGTTCGATTATACGGCCCGACGTGCAGGGTTCGGATCATTGCCCGGTTCAAATTGAGGTAGTATGAAGATAAAATACAATTCTCCCACGGTATTAACCTACGCGTTTCTCAGCGCCGTTGTGCTGCTCCTGTCCCAGCTTTTTTTCCATTCCCTGACCCAGACCTGGTTCCTTGTGCCCGGCAAGGGGGGCTTTGATCCTTCCCGGATACGGGACTGGATAACCCTTTTTACCCACGTTATCGGACATAGCAGCTGGAACCACCTGCTTTCCAACTTCGCCTTCATTCTGCTCATCGGTCCCATGCTGGAAACATCCTATGGTTCCTTTTCCCTGCTCCTGATGATCGCCGTTACCGCCCTGGTTACGGGGGTGCTGAACGTGCTCCTGTTCCGTACCGCTCTCCTGGGCGCTTCCGGGGTAGTGTTTATGATGATACTTCTCTCTTCGTTCACCAATTTTACCGAAGGGGAAATTCCCCTGACCTTTATCCTGGTACTGGCACTGTATCTGGGCCGGGAGATTTTCAATTCCTTTAACGCGAACAATGTTTCTGAATTTGCCCATATCGCCGGAGGTTTCTGCGGCAGCCTCTTCGGATTTTTTCGGCCGGTTAAACGGGAATAAGCTCCGTATATGAATACCGTCACAGGCCGTTCTTTTTCAGGCGTACTATGGCTCGTCGTTTTACTGTTTTTCACCTCCCCCCTGTACGGATTTGGGTTTTCGATCACCCGGGGAGAGCTTGGCTTTGAGCTTATGCCGGGGTATAACAAGAACTATTCCCGGTATTTGACCATTTCCGCCGCCGGTTCCCTTGAATTTAATAGGCTTTATACGCTGAAAAGCGGCTTTTCCCTGTGGAAAGCCGGTATTGCCTATGAGATCGATGCCTCTACGGGGCTTAATGCAAAACTGTCCCCCAGGTTTCCGCTGTATTTGTACCTTTTTTACCTGTTCAACACTCTGCCGGACTACGAAGCCCACAGTCATACGGTGCTTCCCCTGCTCGGGATCAGCGGAAGGTATGCGGGTATTACCCTGGGGGCTAATCTTCGCTTTTCTTCTTTTTTTAACGAACCGGTTATTTTTGAGTCGATCCTGGCTTTCGAGGGGTATGTCAATTTTTACAATACCGAAAAATTCAGAATAGGATTACGGGCCGCTAACTTCAATGGTTATTTCGCGGGAAATTTTGGCAACTATTACCTTGATTTGAACAGCAGGATAGGTATTACCGAATCATTTTTCCTGACGAACGGCCTGGAACTGCGTCAAACCGGAAGCGTCGGTCTGGCCTTCAGGCCTTACGACATTGCGTATAAGGCGGGGGTTATCATCACATGGTAACACAATCCTTACGTGGAAAACTTCACCGTAAGCGGCGCGGGATTCTGTTTTTGGCCGTATTCCTTCCTGCCCTGCTCTTGCCCCTGGCCTGTAATGTGGACCTTACAGGCTTTATCACTTCCAGCGACATGGATGCCCGGCTTGAGAGCAGAAATGTCTTTACCTTTCTTACGGATAACGACAGGACCCTTTCTCTGGGCAATGAGTATTCGTTTATCGTACTGACCGATACTCATATAGAAAACGGCAGAGCCCACGGGTTTGAAAGACTGAAGGATAGTATCATACTGGATGATAAATTTGTGGTTATCACCGGGGATATTACCCAGAACGGACGCCGGGAGGACGTTAAGAAATTTATCGAAATAGCGGATACCCTGGACATCCCCTGTTACCCGGTGATAGGGAACCACGACGTGTATTTTAAGAATTGGCCGATATGGAGGGATTTGATTGGTTCAACCAGGTACCGGATTGACAGCGATACTACCAGCCTGTTTATTCTGGATTCGGCCAACGCCGCCTTTGGTTCCGCCCAGTTGGATTGGCTTCGGGACGAGCTTATGAGTGCAGGCAGCCATGTGTTTGTTTTTACCCACACCAATTTGTTCGTGGAAACTCCGGCGGACATTCAGCAGCTTACCGACACCCGGGAACGGGCCAGGATCATTTCAATATTGAAAGGCCGCGTCCGCGCCATGTTCATGGGGCATGTGCATAAGCGGATTATCCGGGATGCCGGCGGGGTCAGTTATATCTCCATTGAGGATTTTAAGCGGCACAAAACCTACTGCCGTGTTTACGTATCGGACGCGGGGATTAGGTACGAGTTTCTGAATTTGTAGAGTGGACTCCTGTTCCAAAATGTGGCATAATGGCGCCCATGATTAAGGAATTTCTCCCCTACGATGTGGTCCGTAATAATGCGTTAAAGCTGGCTTATCGGATATATCATGATGGATTCATCCCCGATGTGATCTATGTATCCCTCCGGGGGGGCGCTTATTTAGGCAACGTGATTAGTGAATATTTCAAGGTTGTCCGCAGAGGTGACCGGCCAGTGTACTATGCCGCGGTGGTGGCCCGGTCCTACACCGGAGTGGGGAAAGCGGACGAGGTAAAGGTGGAAGGCTGGACCTATGCGCCGGAACATCTGCGTATCGGGGATCGGGTACTGCTGGTGGACGATATCTTCGATTCCGGCAAGACCATTAATTATCTTGCGGGGATCATCCTGGAAAAGGGTATACCCCGCTCTGATATCAAGGTGGCGGTCCACGATTATAAATATTTTTACGATAAGCCGGACCAGTACTCCATCCAGCCCGATTACTGGTGCCGTAAACACGAACTTTCCGTCAACGATGAGGATATGTGGATTCACTATATGAGTCACGAGTTGGTCGGCCTAAGCCAGGAGGAACTGGAACGGCATTATTACGCCCATGACGGCGGGTTACGGCCGGTTCTGGCCGCGTTAGAGGGTAAAGTTTGATCTGCGGTCTGGACGAAGCGGGGCGGGGCCCCTTGGCAGGTCCGGTCTGCGCCGCCGCGGCGGTTCTTCCCGGAAACTTCCCCCGGAATATCCTGGGGGATTCCAAGAAACTCAGCGAAAAACAACGGGAAGCCGCCCGGGCTCTTATTATGGACCGCGCCCTGGCCTGGGGCATAGCTTTTGCCACCCACGAAGAAATCGACGATATCAATATACTCCGGGCCAGCCTTCTGGCTATGAAGCGGGCCTTTGAAGCCATGTTGGCCGCTTTTCCCGGCTTAGATCGCTCCGGCCTGGAAGCCATTGCGGACGGTCTCTATGTGCCGGATATCACCATCCCCTGCAAAGCCATAGTCAAGGCCGATGGGTTGATCCCCGAGGTTATGGCCGCTTCCATCCTCGCCAAGACCGCCCGGGACCGGGAGATGGACCGGTACGCCAGGCTCTATCCCCAATACGGGTATGAAAAACACAAAGGGTACCCCACCAAAGCCCACCGGGAAGCCATCCTCCGCTGGGGTCCTTCCCCTATTCAGCGCCTGAAATTTCGGATTAAGGGTTAAATTTTCGTATTATCCTAAATTTTTATTCGTAATTTTTATTGAACAATACTGAAATTTCCTATATTATAGGGCTAATGAGGGTTTTTTGTATATGATGGACATCGGTCAGATCCACCGTACGGAGTACGAGATTAATGGCGACCGATCCGAACCTGTTGTTGTAGCCGAAGCACCCGGCCGAATTCATTATCTGGGTGAACATGGTGAGCCAAAGGCCGGATTATTCCTCTCTTCCGCTATTGACCGGCATATCAGAGTTGCCGTGAGCATAAGAAAGGATAATTCTCTTCGCTTTTTCGCGGCGGATCTGGGTGAGAGGAAGCGAACCACCCTGATTAATCTGAAATACAAACGGGAAGATCGGTGGGCAAACTACATTAAAGTAGCTATCCAGGTTTTCGCTGAATTAGGGTACCCCGCAAGGGGACTCAATTTTACTGTTATGGGAAACATTCCCCAACAGGTGGGGCTGGCATCCTCTTCGGCCATTGAGGTAGCCACAGCGGTGGCTCTAAAGGCTTTTTTTCAGGCCAATATCAGCGATAAAGAGCTGCTTAACCGTTTACGCGCCGCTCAGTCCGTCTTTTTTGGGAAAAATACCAGCCCTGTGGATTATCTTGTGGCGTTTCACGCCCGGAAAGATCACTTTCTCCTGGTGGATGAAGTTTCCATGGAGGTTCGGCGGATCAAATCTCCCCTTTCCAAATATAAAATCGTCGTCATGGATTCCCGGGTACCCCGGTTTGAGGTGGAGGATGAACTGAAACAGCGTCGGCAGGATATAAAAAAGGGGCTGGAACTCCTTTCCCAGAAAAAGCCGGGGTCCACCTTTCGGGATTACGCTGCCCCGGATTTGGTAGAATCCATGGGGGATCTGCCCGAAGAGATACGGCGGCGATCCATGCACATAGTCCAGGAGATACAGCGGGTCTATGAGGCCGAGGATGCGCTAAAGCGCCAGGATTTTCCGCTTCTTTCCAAGGTACTTGTCCATTCCCATGAAAGCCTGCGGGATCTTTACGAAGTTTCCTGCCCTGAGATAGATTGGCTGGTGAAGCGGGCCCAGGAGATCGAAGGTGTCCTGGGTTCCCGTATGACCGGGCAGGGTTTCGGCGGTTGTACCTATACGATCATCTCCGACAGCGCCATTGACGAATACCGGCGCCGCCTGGAAGATTATGAACGGATCTTCGGATTTCACCCCCTGACCTATAATATCCGTCCCGCGGCGGCTGTCCGGGTTATAGAGGCGTAATTGAATATACTGGTGACCAACGATGACGGTATAAACTGCGAAGGGCTTCTTTTGCTTGCGGAAGCTCTGAGGGGACTTTCGGGTCATACGGTTTTTGTGCTTGCCCCGGAGGATGATCGTTCCGGGGTTTCCCAATCTATTTCTCTAAAGGGTCCCCTGAGACTTCGGGACCGGGGAAACAATACCTGGACCTGTTCAGGTACCCCGGCGGACTGTGTGATGGTGGCGGCTCTGGGGGGCCTTCCGGAAAAGCCCGACCTGGTAGTTTCCGGGATCAACGCCGGGGCCAACTTGGGAACTGATCTGGTCTATTCTGGTACCGCCGCGGCGGCCCGGCAGGCGGCCCTTTATGGGATTCCCGGCGTGGCCTTCTCTCTGGTGACCATTGGGAAGGGTCCGGTTTTTTGGGAGAGGGCGGTCGAATTTTCCCGGGATCACTTGGAAGAATTGGTCTCTTTATGGGAAAAAGATACCTTTGTAAATGTGAATATCCCCAACAGCCCTGATTATTCCGGGGATCCCCAGATGACCGTTCCTTCTAGGCGCCTCTATCGGGATACTGTGGTGGGGTTTGACGCCCCCGACGGCAGCCGGTACTGTTTTATTAAGAATGGCCCGGTGGTCACCGATGAAGATCCCGGGTCCGATTGGAGTGCGGTTTCCCGGAACCGGGTGGCCATAAGTTTGGTGTTTATCCATCCCGTGGTAAGGAGTTAATGGGTATGGTGGAAAACCGGTTTTCCGAGGACAAACTCAGGGAAGGGATACGGCTTTTCAACCTGAAGCGCTGGGAGGCGGCCCTGCAGGATCTGCTCAATATCGATGCGGGGCAATTCAGCGCCGAGGAAAATACGGAACTGGCCTATTACCTGGGGCTCTGTTATATGAAACTGGATCGGTTTGATGACGCCCTGCTCTACTTGGAACAGGTGGTAACCAATAGCCAGGAACCCCTGCGGGTTTACCAGTGCCGCTTAACTCTGGCCTATGTGTACGTGATAACCAAACGGACCAAATTGGCGGAATTTGAGCTTGATCGGCTGAGCAAGAGCGGGTTTGAATCGGTACAGATATATACCACCATGGGCTATGCCGCGTGGATACAGAAGCAGTATAAAGAAGCGGTGGATTACTACGAAAAAGCCCTGGAACTGGATGAAAATAACACCACCGCCATGAACTGCTTGGGGTATATTTTGGCGGATACCAACAGGGATATAGCCCGGGGCCTGCGGCTCTGCCGGAAAGCGGTGGATAGGGCTCCTCAAAACGCCGCTTACCTGGATTCCCTGGGCTGGGCTTATTACAAGAGTGGAGACACCCAGGAATCCCGGATGTGGCTCCGCAGGGCCTTTGAGTTGGCCCCCCATAATTCGGTGATCCGGGCTCACATGCGCCTGGTTGTCGAGGAGCGAAATTGAAACCGGTATTGGCGGGTCCCCGTGCCCTGGTTATCGTCCTGGTTTTGAGTTTAGGCGGTCTTGTTTTTGCCCAGGAAGGCGGCATAGGCGGGTTTGATCGGGATGCCCTGGCTGCCCGGGAAGAATTCCGTCTGGGGGTTCATGCCTATAACCGGAGCGCCTTTAACGAGGCCATCCTTTCTTTTGAGCGGGCTCTTTCCTTTCGGCCCGGGGAAGCGCTGATCTTGGACTGGCTGGGCCGGTCTTACTACCGTTCCGGTATGGAGGATACCGCCCTCCGTCAATGGCGTTCCGCGGCGGATGCCTACGGTCCTTCCAGCAGGGAAACTCTGGTCTTAGCCAGCCGCATCGAAATGGTACGGAACCGCCGCAGCCTTTTCTCTTTTCTTGATGATGATGTCCGTTATGTGGAAGCCGGAACCTTCCCCGGCCTTTCTGGGGATACCCGCATATTCCGGCAGCCCACCACGGTATTACCCCTGGATGACGGCTCGGTTTGGGTGGTGGCCTACGGCAGCAACGAGATTGTGCGGCTGGATGTAAACGGTATAGTCCGCCAGCGTCAGCGGGGTCCCCTGAACGGCTTTGACCGGCCCTACGATATGGTCCGGGGCCTGGACGGCAGGCTCTACCTTTCGGAATTCCGCGGAGGCCGGGTGAGCATACTCAACAGCCAGGGGGAATGGCAGGGCTATATCGGTTCCAAAGGCCGGGGGGAAGGGATGTTTATCGGCCCCCAGAATCTCACCATCGACCGGGAGGGCTACCTCTATGTGGTGGATTTCGGCAATAAGCGGATCTCCAAATTTGATCCCGACGGTGTTTTTGTGCTTTCATTCGGGGGCCGTTCCCCGGGCTCCCCCGGCCTGCTTTCCCCCACAGGCATAGTCGCCCGGGAAGATCGGATTTATGTTGCGGATAATCTGGCAAAACAGATATACATCTTTGATCGTAACGGGGACTACCTGGGGATATTCATTTCCGAGGGGCTCCGGGGGCCGGAAAGCCTCACCCTGCTTGACGATGGCCGTATCCTGACCGCGGATGCCAACCGCCTCCTGATCATCGACCCGAATTCCGCGCTTATTCGTGAGCTGGGCCTCCTGGGAAATCCCCGGGTGCGTATTGCCGGAGCCAGGGTGGACGGAAACGGCAATATCCTGGCGGCGAATTTTGAGGGTGATGAGGTTTCGGTGATGATCCTCCTGGACGACATTGCCGCCGGGCTTTTTGTCCAGATAGAGCGGGTAATTTCGGATAACTTCCCCAGGATCACCGTGGAGCTTCAGGTCCAGGACCGGCGGCGGCGGCCCGTGGTTGGGCTTGACGCCAGGAATTTCCTGATTACCGAGGAAGGCAGGGTAGCGGGGGAACAAAATTTCCTCGGCGCCGCTTATCGTTCCGAAATTTCCGATATAAGCGTTCTATTGGATCGTTCTCCCTCGGCGCTCGCCCTGCAGCAGGATCTGGGTATCGCCATCCGGGACATTCGGGCCGCCGGTTCCCGGATCATCTCCCTTATCTCCGCAGGGGAACAGCCCCTGCGTGAGCGGATCGAAGGGGGCGGTCTTTCCCTTAACGCCCTCAGCGCCGCCGCCCGGGGCAGCGTATCTTCCTATAGCCTCCGCTGGCGTTTCGATATGGGACTTCGGCTGGCCGCCACGGATCTTTTAAACGGCGCTAAAAAACGGGCGGTGGTTTTTATCAGTTCCGGAAATCTGGGGGAATTGGCCTTTGAACAGTACGGTCTCTCTGAGTTGGCGGCCTATCTTGCCAATAACGGGATTATCTTTTACGGGGTGATGTTGGGGGGTAATCCCCCGGCGGAGGAGATTCGTTACCTTTGTGAACAGACCGGGGGACAAGTTCTATCCCTCTACCGTCCCGAAGGCATAACCCCGGTGTTAAACGGCCTCAATTCCAAACCGGTCGGTTCCTATACCCTCAGTTACCGTACCGGCCTTTCTACGGATTTTGGCCGCGCCTATCTCCCGGTGGAAGCTGAAGTCTACCTTATGGAGCGTTCCGGCAGGGACGCTACTGGGTATTTCCCTCCCATGGAGTAGGGAAACCGCACTTCTCTATAACGCTTTCTCCTATAGCCGTTTCGATTAGTTTTTCCAACTCCAACGATTCGTAGAGCCGGTTAGCTTCCACGGGATCGCCCCGGAGTATGGGGTGGGGCGGGCTGAACAGGACGCAGCAATCCTGATAGGGGAGTATCGAGGTTTCGTAAGTGCCGATTTCTTCAGCCTTTCGGATGATTGCTTCCTTGTGCATGCCGATCAGGGGACGCAGTACCGGTATTTCCAGGCGGCTTTGTGTACAGGTGATGTTTTCCACGGTTTGGCTGGCCACTTGGGAGAGGCTCTCCCCGGTTATAAGGCATTTGCTTCGCCGTAGTTTAGCGATACTGTCAGCGCCCTCCATCATAGCCATGCGGAGAAGTACCGTGGCCCAGGCTTTTGGGGCGGCCTCCTTTATCCGCATCTGGACCGCGGTATAGCCCACGGTGTAGAGCCTGATGCCCATAGAAAAGCGGCCCACGGTTTCCGCCAGCCGCACCGCTTTTTGACGGGCCTCTTCAGAGGTGTAGGGGTAGGCGTGGAAGTACACGGCGTCGATTTTCATACCCCGAGAGGCCATCATATACCCCGCCACCGGGGAATCGATGCCGCCGGAGAGGAGGAGGAGGCCCCGGCCGGCGGTTTTCACCGGGAGCCCCCCGAGGCCTTTGTGACCAAAGCCGTAAATATAGGCTTTTTCCCGGATCTCCACAGCAATAGCGCCCTGGGGGTGGCGGACATCAACCCGGAGTTCCGGTATTGCTTCGGTAACGGCATCCCCGGCCCTACAGGCTATGTTGTAGGAGTCCAGGGGGAAACTCTTGTCAGTTCTACGGGCATTAATTTTGAAACTGCCTATCCCCTCCTCAATGAATACTTTTCCTTCATCAACACAGGCTGCGCATATAGCTTCTATCGTTTTTTCGGTGATCCTCGCCTTGGCCCAGCCGCTTATCCCTATGAGCCGGCGGAGGACATCCTCGACCCGCGCTTCCCCCCCGGCTGGGGTGCGTATATAGTAGCGGCCATAGGTAGCTTGTATGTGCGCCCCATTTCCCCGGAGCATATCCTGAAGGTTCCGCTTGAGGATCATCTCGAAATTTGCTTTATTACCTCCCTTAAGGGTGAGTTCTCCCAGCTTTAATAGGTATAGAATCCCAGGCTTTGAACCTTCCATTAGAGGGCCCTCAGAATCTTCACTATGGCGGCTATGAGTTTTTCGATACTTTCTATAGACGAAGACCAGCCCTGGGAGATGCGTATCCCTTCAAGGCTCCGCTCCCTGCTTATCTCCATGGCCTCCAGAACCGGCCGTTTTTGCAAACGGGAGGAACAGGCGGACCCGGTGGAAACCGCAAAGCCCGCATCGTCCAGAGTCCGGGCCATTACCTCTCCGGGGATACCCCGGAAACCCGCCTGGAGTATCCAGGGAGAAAAGCGCTCATCCGCATCCCGGCGATCTTCGGGGATCAGGTTGCAGCGGGTCAGGTTTCGCAGGGCGTTGATTAACACCGCCCACCGGTTTACCGCTGCGTCATAGGCAGCCTTCACCGCCCCCGGCTCCGCAAAACGCTCCATACATTCCGCCAGGGCGCAGGCGGCGGCGGTATTTTCCGTACCCGGTCTGACCGCTCCCTCCTGACCGCCCCCGGCGTTGAGTGTTTCCAGGGGCTTACGAAGCCAGAGCAGGCCGAAGCCCTTGGGCCCGCCTATTTTGTGGGCACTGAAGGAAGCGGAATCCAGGTCCCAGCGGGAAATATCCAGGGGGATCTTTCCCAGGGCCTGAACCAGATCGCTGTGGATATGGATGGGCGGCCCTTCCCGGTTCCGCAGGGCCTTAACCAGCGCCGGCAAGTTCATCACCGCGCCGGTTTCGTTGTTCACCCCCATGATCGCCGCGAAGCGTGTTCCCGGTATTTTTGCCAGGGCTGTTTCCAGGGTTTTTTCGCTGACCCTGCCGTCCCGTTCCACCCCGATATGCCCCAGGGTTATCCCCAGCCGTTCCAGGATAAAAGCGTTTTCCCCCACCGAGGGGTGTTCCACCGCGGAAACCAGGAGTGGGGTGTTTTTTCGTAAAACCAGGGAATGAAGGACTATGGCGTTGGACTCGGTACCTCCGGAACTAAAGTACAGTTCCTTAGGCTGAACACCTAGGATCTTCGCGCAACGGAAACGGGCGTCTTCCAGGGACAGACGGGCTATACGGCCTTCAAGATGCCGGGAGGAGGGATTGCCGAACGGGGGAGGGGGGCCTTCCCCTGAAACAGGAATGGCTGTGGCAGCCCAATCAAAGTAATGCCGGTCCATATTAGGCGGCGGACTTATTACGCTTTTGTACTACATACCAGTTCACAAAATGAATGGTAATAAAAAACCCTATCACAGCTATATAAGCCGCCCCCAGGAAAATCAGGGAAAGGGCTCCTCTGAAACGCATAGACTCAAATACCAGAACCCCCAGTACAATCTGTAATCCGTACAAGGTGGCGTCCACCCCACGGGCATTAAAACCCAGGTTCATGAGTTTATGGTGAATATGCATCCTGTCGGGAGTGTCAATCCGCCGTCTGTCCCGTATCCGGCGCCAAATTGCGGCAAAGGTATCAAGAATCGGGATGCTGAGCAAGGCGGCGGCGTAGAGCAAGGGTAATCCGGAAGCTTCCCCCCTGGTATTTATCAGGGGCAGCAGGGCCAGGATAAATCCCAAAAACTGGCTGCCCCCATCCCCCATAAAGATCTTCGCCCTGGGGAAGGGCATATTGAAGATCAAAAACCCCACCAGGGCCGCGCTAAGGCAGAGACAGATGAGGATCATAGCGCTGTTATTGGGAATAAGCGAAAAAACAAGGGCAAAAAAAAGGGCTGCCAGGGCTGAAACCCCTCCCGCCAGGCCGTCTATACCGTCAATCAGATTCACCGCATTGATAAGCCCCACAATCCAGATGAAAGTGAAGGGATATCGCAGCCAGTTTAGGTTCCCCAGGATTCCCGGGCCGAAAAAAATTATACTACGGAAGGTATAGCCGGGGATGACAACAAGAAATGCCGCTATAACCTGAATCAGAAGCTTGTATCGGGGCGCCATGGGCCTGAAATCATCAAAAACCCCGAAAACAAAGATCAGGATCATCGAAACAATGGGAAATAGGAACGATAGATGAAAATCCGCGCCGGGGATAATCTGTACCGGGAGCAGGGGAATAACAACGCTTATACCAACGGATATACAGATAAAGGCTGAAGCAAAACCTATACCTCCCAGACGGGGAATATCGCCGGTATGGATTTTTCGTTCATCAACAGGATCGTACCAGGATTTTTTATGGGACATCATGAGAACTTGGGCGACTATGATAGCCGAAATCATAAATGATGCGATAACAATAAGACCAAAAACAATTCCCATACCGAGGTGCTCCAGGATTCGTTTCAATTTTTTATATAATACTTATTAGAGTAAAAAAAGTCCAGCTATGTTTTAAAATGGGATACCCCGGCTGCCCGCCGTCCGGGGCTTATAAAATCAGGCGGAACAAGCCCGGTTTTGAAGGTTTTGCCGGATCACCATCGGTATTACCGGGATTTTATGCCAATTCCAATGAAATGCCTTGAATTACAATGATTTTTAGGAAAGCCGGTTGAAAATTACCCGAAAAAAGCGTATCAATTTCACACTGGGGGATTATCATGCTAGTACTAAAATTTGGAGGCACTTCCGTAGGGTCTCCTGAGGCTATCAGGAAATTGGCGGCCATTCTGGGAGACGCGAAACATGCCCGTAAGGTCCGGGTTGTAGTAGTGTCCGCTTTGTCGGGGATGACCGATTCGTTAATTGAATTGGCCAAGCAAGTCGCCGCCGGAGAAACCGATTATGGACCCGCGCTAAAGGCTATGAAAGACCGGCACCGTAAAATAAGCCGGGCTTTCTTTTCTCCCGGAGAAGCCCGGCGCGCCGCCGATGCCGCAATAAAGACGGTGTTTGTGGAGCTAAAGCATACCCTGGACGGGATTGGTATACTCCGGGAGCTTTCACCCCGTATCCTTGACTATGTGATGAGCTTTGGGGAACGGCTTTCCGCGGATCTTATCGCCCGAATCTGTACCGCCGGGGGTATTCCCGCTGAATATCTGGATACCCGCCCTCTCATCCTGACCGATGCCAATTACGGCGCCGCCCATTACCAGACTGAAGAAAGTTATGGCCGGATACGTTCTTATTTAAAGAAAAACCCCGCCCTCCAGATTGCCACGGGCTTTATCGCATCTACCGCTGAGGGAACGACTACGACCCTGGGCCGGGGCGGTTCGGATCTGAGCGCCGCTATTTTCGCCGCCGCCGCCGGAGCAAAGGCCGTGGAAATCTGGACCGACGTGGACGGCATACTCACGGCGGACCCCAAGCTGGTAAAGAGCGCCTTTAGGATCGACTCCCTTTCTTATAACGAGGCAATGGAGCTTTCCCATTTCGGCGCGAAGGTCCTCCATCCCCCTACGGTACGTCCGGCCCTGGAAAAAGGCATCCCCATCTGGATACGGAATACCTTTAACCCCGAAGGAGGCGGTACCCGGATCAGCGATCAGGCGGAGAGTGGGGATTACCCCATCCGGGGAATCAGCTCCATGGGGAGCATCACCCTGATACGGGTCCAGGGTTCCGGTATGGTAGGGGTCGCCGGCTTCTCCTCCCGGCTTTTCGGCGCTTTGGCCCGCCAAAAGATCAGCGTCATCCTTATAACCCAGGCTTCCAGCGAGTACTCCATCTGTTTCGTCGTGGCGCCCCAGGACGGGCAGGCCGCGGCTCTGGCGATACGAGAAGAGCTCAACCGGGAAATTGCCGGCGGCGCCATTGAGGAACCGGTGGTGGAGCAGGACCTGGCGATCATCGCCGTGGTGGGCGCTAATATGAACCATAGCTCGGGGATATCCGGCAAGGTCTTCCATGCCCTGGGCCGGAACGGGGTCAACGTGGTAGCCATAGCCCAGGGCTCCTCGGAAATAAACATCTCTGCGGTGATCAGCAGCCAGGATGTAACCAAGGCCCTAAACGCGGTTCACGAAGCCTTCTTCCTGGCGGAGGTTCGTTCGGTGAATCTTTTCCTCCTGGGCATCGGCCTTATCGGCGGCACCCTGCTGGAACAGATCGTGAACCACCATGAGATTCTTGCGGACGAGTACAAGATACGGATCAAAGTGGTGGGGATTGCCAATTCTAAGCGGATGATCTTTAATCCCAGGGGGCTGGCTCCAAGAAAAATAAAATCGGTTTTGACCGGGGCTGATTCCATGAACGTCTCCGCGGGTACGGAGATACTCCCTCTTAATTTGGATGAATTTATCGGCAAAATGAAAGCCCTCAACCTGCCCAATACGGCCTTCTGCGACTGTACCGCCAGCGATCAGGTTTCCGCCTTGTACGCAGAAATACTGCGATTCAACATACCCATAGTTACTCCTAATAAACGGGCCAATTCCGGTTCCTTTGAATATTACAAAACCCTCAGGGGCTATTCCAAGAGCCGGGGCATCCCCTATCTCTACGAAACCACGGTCTGCGCGGGCCTCCCGGTGATATCAACCTTGAGAGATCTGGTCATGTCCGGGGATAAGGTCCGGCGTATCGAGGCGGTTCTTTCAGGCACCCTGAGCTTTATCTTTAATAATTATGACGGCAGTAAAAGTTTTTCCGCCCTGGTCCGGGAAGCTAAAGCCAAGGGTTACACCGAACCGGACCCCAGGGATGATCTTAACGCCATGGATGCCGCCCGCAAGGCCCTGATCCTTTCCCGGGAATGCGGGATGCCCCTGGAATTCAGCGCCGTGGATATAGAACCCCTGCTTCCCCCATCGTGCTTTGAAGCCGCTGGGGTGGATGCTTTTTTCACGGAGCTGGAAAAGGTAGACCACGACTTCGAAATGCGCAGGAAAACTGCGGCGAAGGAAGGCAAGTTCCTGCGCTATGTGGCGGTCATAGAGGAAGGCTCAGCCCGAATCTCCCTCCGCTCCGAAGCGCCGGGAAGCCCCTTCCTTTCTCTGGTGGACTCGGACAACAT
>JAITBG010000115.1 GCA_031283725.1 Treponema sp.
CGGCATGAACCAAGCGCTTGAAAACCTTAAAATCCGGGGACTGTTCCAGCAATGCACCGATCCCGATGCCCTTTCCGCCCTGATGGACAAAGGCCCGGTTACGTTTTACGTGGGCTGCGATCCCACCGGCCCCAGTCTGCACATCGGCCACATGGTACCGTTTTTCGCGTTCCGCCACCTCATGGCGGCGGGGCACAAAGGCATAGCCCTTATCGGCGGGGGAACCGCCCGGATCGGGGACCCTTCGGGGAAGACCGAGATGCGGAAGATGCTTAGTTACGAACAGCTTGACGCCAATGCCGCCTGCATCGCCGCTCAACTGGACAAGTTTTTGGGCTTCGACGGGGACAGCGCCCGGACGGCAAACAACAAGGACTGGCTGGCGGACCTCAACTACATCGACTTCCTCCGGGAAATCGGCAGCCATTTTTCGGTCAACCGGATGCTCAGTTTTGAAGCCTATAAACAGCGGCTGGAAACCGGCCTTTCCTTCATCGAGTTCAACTACCAGCTCCTTCAGAGCTACGATTTTCTGGAGCTGTACCGCCGCTACGGCAACCACCTCCAGATAGGCGGGGACGACCAGTGGGGCAACATTGTGGCCGGGGCGGATCTTATCCGCCGCGTGGAGGGCGCCGAAGTTTTCGGTATGACCTTCCCCCTGGTAACCACCGCGGACGGCAAGAAGATGGGCAAAACCGAAAGAGGCGCTATTTTTCTGGACAGCGCCATTACCAGCCCCTACGAGTTTTTCCAGTACTGGCGGAATATCCAGGACGCCGACCTCCGGCGCTTCCTCCTGATGTTCACCTTCCTCCCGGTGGGGGAAATTGACGCTATTACCGCGGCGGGAAAAAACCCCAATGAAGGCAAGGAACGCCTGGCCTGGGAAGTAACCGCTCTGATCCACGGCCAGGACGAGGCGGACAAGGCCATGTCCGGCGCCCGGGCCGCTTTTGGCGGCGGCGGAGACAAATCCGCCATGCCCACCGCGGCGCTGCCCCGTTTGAAGTTTGAAGCGGGCTACAATATCGTGGATCTCTTTACCGACGCCGGGTTGGCCCCCACCAAAAGCGAAGCCCGCCGCCTGGTACAGCAGGGCGGGGCCTTCGTGTCCTCCGGCGGCGACACCGCCTCCCTCTCCGCGGTCACCGGCGTGGCGGCCTTGATCAACGCCGACGCGCTGGATGGGGAGGGGGGGCTGGTACTCCGGGCGGGGAAAAAGCGTTTCTGCCGGGTGGTAACGACGTAATTCCAGGAATTCTCAGTTTCAACAAACGACAGGAAAAATAACCACGCCGGACCTGCGGCCCGCCCGCCTGAACGACACGAACAGGCGCTTCGATAGTTTCTTCCGTTCATGAGGGTTCGGGGGGTTATTTTAAACTGAACCTTGCTGAGCCTACGCGATGCCAACTTGACCATAGGGGGGGATAAAATGGTATGATATAACACCGTCTAAATTCAGCGTTCACTATAAGAGGTTTAAGTACTATGGCTTCCAAGCAAAAAAAGCAGCTTGTCCATGAGGATAATCCCGCCAAGGGAGAATGGATTCGCCGGTTTAAAGCAAATCCCTTTGTTTTTATCGGGACTATCGTCATCCTGATCATTGTTATTGTCGCCTTCGTTGTGGTACCCGCCATGGTTCCCGAAGCCGCCGGTCCCGGGGCGGATCTTAATTTTGGTTCCTACAACAAGGTTCCCATAACCTTCGTGCCGGGGAATTTTTTCGCCAACAGACAAGGAATTTTAGCCCGGTGGTATCAGAATTACCTTAATGAATCTGACGCCCAAACTATAAGCCAAATAGTATGGCGGCAAGCCTTTGAGGAAACGGTGATCCATATCGCCATGCTTCAGGAAATGAAACAGGCGGGCTATGTAGCGCCGGAGGCTGTGGTGGACCGGGAAGTTGCCGCCCTCCCCCAGTTCCAGGAAAACGGCAGGTTTTCCGTGACCCAGTGGGAGCGGATGGACAAAATCTCCCGCCTGGCCCTATGGCGGGAAGTACAGGAATCCATCGCCAAGAACCACTATCTGGAAGACATGATGGGCCTTAGGGTTCCTTCCGCCGAAGGGGATTTTATCAGAAATATGGCAGCCCTGGAGCGGAGTTTTGGCCTGGCGGTTTTCCCCCTGAGTAGTTACCCCAATGAAGAGATCCAGAGTTATGCCGCCTCGGAGCCGGACTTGTTCCGGATAACCCACTTGTCCCGAATCACCATTAATTCCAGTGAACGGGAAGCCCAGCAGGTTCTGGATTCCATTAAAGACGGGACAAAAACCTTTGAAGAAGCGGCCCAGACTCAATCCCAGGACACGTATGCGGATCGGAGCGGGGAAATGGGGATTAGGATGGCCCATGAATTGGCCAACGATATACCGGATAGCCAGGAACGGGAATCCGTAATAGCAACCCTTCCCGGCGAATATAGCCCGGTGGTCAAAGTTCCCACGGGATGGGCTTTTTTCCGGGCGGAAGAGGCTGTTTATCCCGCAGATACCACGGATACCGCAAATCTTGATAAAATTCGGAATTATATGACTCGTTTTGCGCGCGGCCGTATAGAAGATTGGCTCTTTGAACAGGCCCGTCTCTTCATCAGCGATGTGGAGGATCGTGATTTTGATACGGCCCTGGAAGAACGAGAAATGCAGAAACGCGATTTTGGTCCCTTGCCTCTAAATTACGGGGGAGTAACCATAGAATACCAGAGGGCAAACCAGTTTCCTACCCTTTCGGCCCAATCGATTTCGGAACTGATCCCCGCGGAAACTAATGAAAACTTCTGGCGTACCGCCTTTTTCACTCCCCTTGGGTCTCCTTCGGAACCTTTGGTTATCGAGGACAATGTGGTGGTTCTGTATCCCCGGGAAGAAACAACAAAGGATACGGCGGATACCGAGGGAATTGCCGAGTTCTATTCAACCTGGATTAGCAACAACGCTGAAACAAGTTTGCGGTCCCATTTCATTTCCAACGAAAAACTGGAGGATAGATTCTTCCAAACATACCTGCAGTACTTCGTTCTGCCCAATTAGATATGATTGATGAAATCCCCCGGCTGTTTGCGGCTCGCCGGGGTTTTTCTGTTTCCTATAAGGGCACGACACTTCTTTCTACTATGGACCCTGCCGTTTTGGCGGACAGAACCGTGGCGGCGATCCCCAAGCCCAAGGGTACCCTCTATTTTTGCCCCTCCCCCCTGTTCGGGTACGGTCTCAAACTTCTTCTCGAAGAAATAAGCCCCGATTCGGCGATCCTTTGCGTGGAGACGGATGAAAAATTGATGGCCCTATCCTGGGAAAAAATTGACGAACCCCTCCGGAACAATCCCCGGTTCCGTTTGGTGCAAACCGGCGATCCCGCCTTTCTTTGCGCCTTTGTTCGGGAAGCCTGGGGCGGGCGTAGTTTCCGCCGCCTTGAAATCCTGCGGCTGACCGGGGGCTGGCAGCTAAACCCGGAGCTCTACGACAGCCTGGCGGACGCCCTCAGGCGGAATATCGCCGTGGACTGGGGCAACGCCATGACCCTGGTAAAACTGGGCCGCCGCTATGCCCGAAACGCCCTGCGGAACCTGGCTCTACTCCCCCGCTCTTCCCCACTGTCGGCCGTCAATTTCGGCGCCGCTCCGGTCCTCGTCCTAGGGGCAGGCCCTTCCCTGGACGGCGTTTTGAAGGGACTCCGGGCGGCCTTCGGAGATCTTCCGGAAAGCGCCGAACGGCCTTTCCGGATAATTTGCGTGGATACCGGCCTCTCCTCCCTCTACGAGTGGAAACTCAGGCCGGATCTGGTGGTTGCCCTGGAAAGCCAGCACTGGAATCTCCGGGACTTTATCGGCCTCTCTTCCTGGGAAGTTCCGGTGGCTATGGACCTTTCCGCCCTGCCTGCCACCGGGGAGATCCTCGGAGCCCATCCCCACATTTTTTTTACCCCCTGGACTAAGCTTAGCTTTTTTGGCCGGCTTAAAAACGCAGGGCTCCTCCCGGAAACCCTGCCCCCGTTGGGTTCTGTGGGTCTCAGCGCAGTTGCTATTGCCCGCCGTCTTTCCACGGGGCCGGTAATTGTAGGGGGCATTGACTTTTCCTTTTCCCTGGACCAATCCCATACCCGTTCTGCCCCGGCCCATCTTGAGCGGCTCAGGCGGCAAACCCGGTTCCACAGCCTCATTGACGGGGGGGCGGCTTTCCGTAAGGGATGCTTCACCGTCCCTTCAAAAACCGGAGAGAGAGTCCGGTCCAACCAGACAATGAAAAACTACCGGGAGCTTTTCCAACGGGAATTCGCCGAAAACCGCCGAATCTGCGACATAGCCGGTTCAGGGCTTCCCCTGGGGCTTCGGACCCTTACGGCGGAGGAGGCATACACTGTTTTGGCAAATGGGGCGGCAGCCGGTACGGCCCGGAACGCCGGAGAAAGCAATGCCGCTACAACAGCTTTGGTATACCCCTTTGTCCGGGGAGAACTGGAGTCCCTGACCGGCCTTCGCGGCATTCTTACGGGAGAAATCACCGCCGGGGCGGAACAACTGGAAAGGCTCCTGGATACCTGCGATTACCTCTGGGCCCACTTCCCGGACTACGCCGGAGCGGAGGGCAAACAGCCCGTACTTAGCGACCTAGGCTTCCTCAAACGGGTACGGGCGGAGATCGATCCCTTTATAAAACTGCTGCAAAGGGTACTGAACGAGCTGGGCTGATCCTTCGGCGAAGCTTAGGGGATAAAGAGCCAGGGCAGCCACGCCAGGACCGCAGCCGCCCCCAGGATGATTCTCCCCATTGCCGTGGAGTGACGCCGCGGAGCGGACGGTGTTTCCGCGGCAGCGCCCTCTCCGGGTTCGCTCAGTTCGATCATCAGATTGTCGATGGCCGTTACAAGGTTTTTCCTGGTGAAGCCCTGTTTCCGTTTCCGGATACAGGCGAGGATACGGAAGGACTCGCCGATTAGTTTCCCGAAGGAGCCGGGGAGCCGCAGATCATGCCGTATTGTTGCCCGGGACAGCATGATCAGAGCCTCCAGGGTTACCGCCCGCTGTATTCCTCCCAGGAGCGCCCCCGCAGTAATTCTAACCGGTCCAAAAGAAAACAGGACCTGTCCGTATGGTACCGTAAGGTTGAACGCCGTAATCCCCAGGATGATAAGGATAGTGATAAGGGGATTATTTTTCTTCCCCGAAAGCCAGGCAAAAAACCAGAAAAACAAAAACTGGAGTACTCGAAAATACGTATTGGGATTAAAAACCATGGCGGGCATCATAAGCAGCCCTGCCAGGCAAAGCTCCTCCCCGCTAAAGAGCCTTTCGTACATTCCCCGCCGCCTTTCCCTGAATATCTTCCAGGTTTGCGGGGAAAAAAACCACAAAGAAGAAGGCGCATAAGAGGTATGCGGCTGCTGTCCGCCGGATCGTTCTCCCCCCTCTTCTTTCTCCAGTACCGCATCCCCCGCATACCACCGTGACCGCCGGATAAAACACTCGCAGAAGAGCCCCAAGACCAGGGCGGTGACCAGCCCCATGGCAAGAAAGGGCGGGACGATATACCTGACGCTCTGCCCAAAAATAAAGAACCGGGCCAAGGCAAGCTGGGCACCGTTGGACAGGAGCGCCCCCAGAACGCTGATTCCCGCCATGCCGATCCGTTTCGGCCCCCAGAACCGCCGCAGGGCGAACATGGAAAGGGCGGATACGCAGGTACCGGTAAGAGAAAAAAGAAGGATATACGAAAAGAGGGTTCCCGAGATGATTCCCTGCCCTATCACCTTAATACCTAGCAGTAATAAAAAGCTTTTTAAGGGAAGAATATCCAAGGCCAGCATAAGGGGCAGGTTGGCAATACCGATCCGCATAAAAGGTATGGGCTTGGGGATTAGGTATTCAACGGTGGAGAGGAACAGGCAGAACGCCCCCAGGATGGCGAGGGTTTTCCGGGTTTTACCAGGTTGTGCTGTCCAAGACACCGGCGTCATTCCCAATTCCCTCCACGCATAGAAATACTTTGTTAGGGAGACAGGCTGCCCACTGACCCTGGCGGTAAATATGTCCCGAAGCCACGCAGGTTTGGTTAGTACAGGGAGATGATCGCACCCGGCTCCGGCCGCCGCTGATCTCCACCACCGTATCCCCAATGGGACCGGAGACAGCCAGCGTTTCCTCCGCATCCAACGGAAATACCCAGGTTTTACCTTCCCCCTGAACAACCACCTGGGAAGCGTCCCGGGAACGGCCGTATACCATGAAGGCCGAAAGCACGATCAATGCGGCTGAAAGACCGATGCTGAAAAAATCCAGGGGCTTAAGCAAGTTTAAGCGCACAGATCCTCCCTAGGTGTAAGATTTTTCTATAATACGTTGGGGGGACCTTTTACTCAATGGACTTGTCCGGCGGTATCAAAGCCGCTTACGCGGCATTAAGGGGTTTGGCGGCCTACCTGCCCTCGTTTTTCAGCTTTTCAAGATTTTTCCGCGCGCTTGTATAATCCGGATCAACCTTCAATGCCCGCTCGTAATCCGCGCGGGCGCCGGCATAATCGCCTTTTTTGTAATACACATCACCGCGGCTGTTATAAGCCGATGCATACTTGGGGTTACGTTCAAGGGCTTTGGTAAAATCCAAAATGGCGAGGTTATCCTCGCCTATATCGTAATACGCGCTCCCGCGAAGATAATATGCATTGGCTCCTGACAATCGGGTATCAATAGCATTTGTGTAGTCTGCTATGGCGCGGTCGTATTCTTCTTTCAGATGATATGCCGTACCGCGTCCTATATAGCCGCTGATGGCATATCCAACGCCATTGTCCTGTTGAGCGATAGTGAGGACCTGGGTAAAGTCCTCTATGGCGAGGTCGTAATCACTGGTGCTAAGATACGCATAGCCGCGGTTTATATACCCATATATATGAGCCGGGTCATACGCGATAGCCTGGGTGCAGTCCTCAATGGCGGTATTGTAGTCGCCCTTCCGACGGTATGCTTCGCCGCGTTTGCTTAACGCCCAGGCCCAGGCGGACAGCGGGTTAAGCCTGATAGCCTGGGTGTAGTCCTCAATGGCGTGGTCGTAGTCGCCTTTGTCAAAATACTTGTTGCCGCGCTCGATGAAGTCCCATTCGTTATTGGAATCCAAGGACAGACAGCCCAACGCGGACAGCGCAAACGCTGCGCATAATCCGCCTAAAACCAGTTTCTTCATAATCCTTGTCATGTTCTTTCTCCTCTGTGCGCCCTGCGCACGGGCGGCCGTAGCCGCCGTAAAATCCAGGTTCCGGCTTCCATACGGAAGCGATCTATCTGCCGGCTTTATTAAGCCTTTCAAGTCCCGACCGCGCCAGCCCATCATCAGGGTCAATCTGCAATGCCCTGGTATAATCCGCGCGGGCGCGGGTGTAATCGCCTTTTTTTTCATACGCAGAGGCGCGGGAATAATAGTAATAGGCCTCGTTGGGCTCGATCCGCAGGGCGGCGGTATAGTCCGTTATCGCCTTGTCATAATCGCCTTTATTACTGTATGCATGGCTGCGGAGAGAATAGTAAAAGTCGTCATTGGGAAAAAACAACACGGCGATGTCATAACACGCGATAGCCACGTCATATTCGCCGCTATCCGCATATACTTTTGCCTCCTGGCAAAATGTGCCGGAGCAACGGCGTGGGAATGAGCGTAGCGTTGAGCTAGGCGAATGGAGGCCGAGCCGCTACTGCGGCGAAGCGTAAACAGTCCTGTTGAGGTGGAAAAGTCTATTTTTGCGGATTTCCCCTGTTTCCTCGAAAAGGCCTACCTTTGCAATTCTTTATATTACAAGAAATTACAAAATCATCCTATAAAATCAATTTCGTAAAAAATCAGGAAATTTGACTTTTCCGGCCGGAATATCGAATATGGGCTATAAGTCTTTATACTGCAATGAATTACAGCTTTTTATTGGATATAAACCTACATATGGCCTACAACAAGCCCCAAAAAGGGGGTAAAATAGGGCGCAAGGCCCCGGGCTTCCGGGGCAATTCCCGGCCCTAATGCCGCCCCTGTCTCCAGGGCGGCGACTGTCAATTTCCCTGCCGTGTTACTGCCGCCTCCGGTATGCCCCATAGTTCACTGGCAATGCCGTGTATGTTTTTGGCCCTATACCGCGGCATTGTATGTGGAATATTCCGCAGGGTCCGGGGCTTCTTGCCATGCTCCGGGAAAGTAAATGATGTTTCCCTCACGTTTAAACGGAGGGAGATCGGGAAACATACTGTTCGCGGTTTTCATCCCGGCAACTCCTTTACCGCCGCCTTTAATTTTCCGGCAGGCTTGAAATAAATAACCCTGTGCGCGGGAACGCTGGCCGTCTCCCCGGTTTTGGGGTTCCAGACTTTGCGCCCCCGGCGTTCCCGGAGGCCGAAAGTCCCCAGGCCCCGGAGTTCCACCGTGAGGCCTCCGGCGATAGCGGCGGCGATGCCGTCAAGAACGATGTTTGTAACCGCCGCCGCCTGCGCCGTATCAAGAGCCGCCTTATTGCGTAAAAGCGTTTCTATGTCGGTACGGATGAATTTATTCATGGGTACTTCCGGTACCGGACCTCTTATAACCTGGCCCCGCATAACGTTCCGGGTAAGAGAAGGGAATAATGTTGCTTTTCGGTTCTTCCTCTACGTCCTTTCCTTCCTGCGGATAAAAACATTCAACATCATATATCTCCCTTATCGCTGCGGAAAACTTTTGATTAAACTCGTAGACTTCATGCTCTATTTTCCGTAGATTATCGTGAAAGCCTGCTAACCGTATCCGTATATCCGGCAGTTTTTCAAGCATATTCCGCACTCTTGCGTCATTTATTTTTGCCCGTTCTTCTTTTTTCATTCTCATGCTTTTACTTCTCCCACACACTCGTGTGAAACGGATTATTCAGTAACCGGAACCACACGGCCCCGGAAGTTTCCAAAAAAGGGAGAGGGACGGGCAGCGCCCGGAGCCCTCCCCCGGAGGGGCTAGATAATTTCCCGCTCGATAGCATCCTTTAACGCCAGCAGGGCATAAAAATCATCCTCAACGCCGTCCGCCTTAATCAGGATGTCCAGCAGTTCAATCGCGTCTGACCGGTTGGCGATCCAGGGCGGCTCGGTGAACTTCACTGTCAGGTTTTCTTTCGTTTCCATGGTTCCCCCTATGGGTTCTATACGGCAGCCATGCGGCCCCCGCTGGTTCCTCAAAAAACACATTTCCGGCACTCAATAGCGCCTTGCCGTGTGGTCTATACGGTTTTTCATTCGGGAGCCTCTATAGTGCAGTTATTGTGGGGGTTTAGAGGCTTAAAATCGATTTTCAAATACCCCCTGTGTTCCGCCCGGTA
>JAITBG010000116.1 GCA_031283725.1 Treponema sp.
GCCACCGCTTCGGCCTTGAACTCCTTCGGGTATACCCGCCGTTCTTTGTCTTTCGTTCCCCTCTTTTCCTCTCCTCCTGGTATATCTCACGCTTATCTTTGTATCCACCGGATGGGGTAAGGTCCATTGGAACGAGAGTATACGGAACCCAACGATACAATAGAAAAAGGGGGTAAAATACGTTTCGAGGATATACATATTCGCGAAGTAGTAGTAGTTCCGGATCAGACATACGGTCAGGCAATAAAAAATCCCCGCGGCAGAGCCGCGGGGATTTTTTATTGATAGCTTTCGTACTTTTTTTGTGTTATGGTAGGGTATTTGCCCAGGAAGATGATGATATTCCATATTTGTCTGATGAAGATATAGCCTCGATTGAGATTAGTCTTCCAGATGACATACCGGAAAATTTATCTAAAAATATACAAGATGTTGTGGTTGAAGAGGAAAGATCCGGCGAAGCGAATGAAATATCCCGGCTGAACATTTCCCAACCAATTTACCATTTGCTTATTCTTGATAGGAGGAATTCACCTTTTAATTCTGACATTAGAAGTGCCGACGGCATGATGATTCATCTGTTGACGTTGAATCACTAGCTAAATATTAGGAGGAATTAATATGAACAAAATTTTAAAGAACAGCGGAATCATTATCTATTTTATCATAATTATCATATTAATACTAGGCTCAAGTTCCATAGACATTAACATGGAATTTAATTCAGACGATGTAAAAATGCGGAATATATATATAGGGCTATTTTTTATTGGAATTATTTATTGTATTACAAAATTTGTTAAAAAAGATATATTGTTTGAAGGCGATGGTATAGTAATTATAAAAAAACTATTTTTGATAAAAATAAAAAAAGAAAAATATTCTTATACAACAATAGTAAAATTTATCATTGGGAGATTTGGGGAATATAGGAAAGAAAAATATAATATTTATATAGATCAAGGCGATGATATTAGAAAAATTACTACCTATACTACATACAAGGAGTGTATAAAAATAATTGAACAAATAAAGCAAAAGACGAAAAAATTAATATATGATGGAACGGATGAAAATTATCATTCCGAAGATGAGTTATTTAGAGATTATTATAAGATGAAACAAAAAATGACAGAAATAAAAAACATGGACTAGAAAAATTGCGGCACATCAGGACTGTCTACACTTTGCCGATAAAGCGGTTCGGGCTACGGTATATTGTGGGAACCTGCAATAATTCCCGGCAAAATACCTCGTACCACCGTACTGCAGGAGACGCCTTCCGGCAGGGGGAAGTTTGTCGCGGTCGGGCAAGACGGCATGATTTATTCCAACAATCAGGAATAGTCGGAGTGTACCAGTCATCCCGTAAGGGGCGGCCGGCGCCCCGCCGAAAGACGGGACGTTTATTACAAAGAGAAAGACAATGGACATGGAAAAATTGACGCTTGAATTTATTATGAATAGCATAAGCGCGACTGGAACGTTTCTCCTCGGCATAAGCGCCGCCGCCGTCTGTGGCGGGGGCGCGTTGCTATTGGGGTACAATACTTTTGAAATTTATTGTAAAATACGCTTGTTTGCACCTAACCGGATTTTGGAACAAGCGTTCCTGTCTCTGTATTTTTGAGGAGAACCTATGGCGAAAAAAATAGTATGCCTTGGAAGTTGTGTGGTCGATCTAACCTGCCGTTCCGATCATCTGCCCTTGCCGGGAGAGACGGTTATTACCGATTATTTCAAAATGGGCCCCGGGGGCAAAGGGTCTAATCAGGCGGTGGCCGCCAAACGGGCGGGGGGCAATATTATCCTTATGACCAAGGTGGGGAACGATATCCTGTCCCAGGTAGCCCTTGGGAGTTTCAAAAAAGAGGGATTTGATGAAAAATATATCCTTATAGACAAGGATGCGTTTACCGGTATTGCGCTGATAAACGTTGATAAAAACACCTCCGAGAATTCTATCACCGTAGCTCCCGGCGCCTGCGGGTATCTTACCGGCGATGATATTGGGCTGTTAAAACCTGAAATAGAATCCTGCGATATATTTTTGACCCAACTGGAGACCAATCTGGACGCCATCGAAAAGGCCGTGGGGATAGCCTATGAAAATAAAAAAACCATAGTGGTGAATACCGCGCCGGTACAGGCCATATCCGATGAACTGCTGGGAAAAATCACCATGGTCACACCGAATGAAATTGAGGCTTCCCTTTTAACCAAGGTTGAGGTACGGGACAAAAGCAGCGCCGGTAGAGCGGCCGGGATTTTTTTTGATAAGGGAGTTAAATATGTTGTTATTACTCTGGGCAAAAAAGGCTGCTATATAAACGACGGAAAAACCGAGGCCCTGGTGGACCCGATAGAAGTGAAAACAATAGATACCACCGGAGCGGGGGATGCCTTTACCGGCGGGCTTGTAGTAGCCTTGGCGGAGGACAGATCCCTGCTCAACGCGGCTAAATTTGCCACCGCCGCGGCAGCCCTCTCCACCACTAAAGCGGGTACCGCCCCTTCCATGCCCTACCGCGCTGAAATAGACGCGCTGGTAAAGAAAACATACGGCAGCCTCTAGGGACACGCTGAAAAACGCTCGATGCGTTTTTCAGTGCTTCCCTAGCTTGCGATTCTAGGCTTCGTGAAGCGCTTTAATCGCCGAACTGGACCCGAGCCTGTCGGCGCCGGCGTCAAAAAACATTTCGTGATCCTCCGCCGTACGCATACCCCCGGCGGCTTTTATCCGGACGTTTTTCCCTATGTTTGCCCGTAACAGGGCGATATCTTCCAGGACAGCGCCTCCGGTGCCAAAACCGGTGGAAGTTTTGATAAAGTCGGCTCCCGCTTTTGTAACCAGTTGGCTCAGTTTGATTTTTTCGTCCCTATCAAGATAACAGGTCTCGATGATAACTTTTAATATGCCGCTTTCCGTAGCGCTACGCAGGGCGGTTAATTCTTTTTCAACCGAATCAAAATCGCCGTTCTTTACATCCCCAATATTGATCACCATATCAATTTCCGCCGCGCCGTTCCGGACAGCATTTTGAGCTTCGAATACCTTTGCCTCAGTGGTATCGTACCCTAGGGGAAACCCGATAACCGTACATACCCTAAGTTCTTTACGAAATGTTTCAGAAACCCTCTTAACATAAGATGCCGGAATACATACAGTGGCTGTTTTGTATTTAACAGCCTCCTTACAGAGGGTTTGTATCTGCTCCCAGGTTGCAAACGGTTTTAACAGGGTATGATCCACCCGGCTCAGAATTTGTTTCTTCTTATCATCGGTCATTCCGAACCATCCTTTGCTATTTCTTTACCGCCTCAACCGCTTTGACCAATGCCGCCTCCAATATTTCCGCCGGAGGCTCCTTGATATACCTCAGCTTTTTCATATCCTCCACCAAAGCCCGGGCGGCGGCAATGTCGGCCTTTGCCTGATTGTAAACTTCTTCCCAGGAAAGCTGTAACCGGGCCACACCTTCCTTAATGGCCTGTTGAGCCACATCGGCGGCCTCCACGGCAAATACGTCGGTTTCTTCCATCGTAGCAATGATGCTGTCCGCCGTTATTCCCCGCTTTTCGGAAAAATCCGCGATAGAGTGAGCGCAGCGGATCGCCATACCGTCGGTGATCTTTTTTGCCCGCACTAAAAGTGCACCCTTGAGGATGCCGGGAAAACAAACCGAGTTGTTCACCTGATTAGGGAAGTCGCCCCGGCCGGTGGCTACAATGAATGCCCCCGCTTCTTTTGCCGCGTAGGGCCAGATTTCCGGCACCGGGTTGGCGCAGGCAAATACGACGGCCTTATCCGCCATGGAGCTGATCCACCCTCGCTTCACCGTGTCCGGCCCGGGTTTGGACAGGGCGATGAGCACATCCGCGCCCTTAAGCGCCTCCGCCTCGCTTGCCGCCCGGCCGGGATTGGTCTTTTCGCAAATCTCCCACTTCCGGTAATTCCGTTTATCATTTTTAATATCCTCCCGGCCTGTGTGCAGGGACCCTTTGGAATCAAAGACGATCATCCTGGCGGGATCGCCGCCGTCCGCAAGGATTAGCCGGGCTATGGTAGTGTTTGCCGCCCCCGCTCCCAGAAGTACGATCTTCACCTCCGGTAGTTTTTTCCCCGCCAGTTTCAGGGCGTTGAGAAGCCCCGCTAGGGTGATGCAGGCTGTCCCCTGGGCATCGTCGTGCCATACCGGAATGTCACAGGCATCCCGTAATTCATCTAAAACCTTGAAACAGTTGGGTTGGCTGATGTCTTCCAGGTTTATTGCCCCAAAGGAATGTTGTACCATCTTCACAAAGCCGATGAGTTTGTCCGGATCGTTCTTTCCGTCCGGACCGCGGGAATCCACGCAGAGCGCCGTGGCATCCACCCCGCCCAGATATTTCATGAGCATCGCCTTGCCTTCCATAACCCCCATGCCTCCCGGGGGGGTACAGTCGCCGTCTCCCAGAACCCGGGTAGAATCGGATACCACCGCCACCAGGTTTCCCCGGCCGGAGAGGGAAAATGAAGCGTCATTATCATCCCGAATAGTGGTGGATATCTTTGATACCCCCGGAGTATACCAAACGTTAAACCAGTTAAGGCCATAGACGCCGCACCTGGGCACGGTCTGCATCTTTCCGCCGTAAAAACGGTGAGCTTCCAGGGACAGGTTCTTTAGGAACAGGGTCTTAGCCTGGGCCTTCTGATCCTCCGTAAAATTTGCGGGAAACAGGGCATCCAAATCTTTTAACGCAGGGTCAATCTTCATATAATCCCTCCTGTATCGTATAACCAGATATCTTAAAAGTTAAAGGTATAAGAATCAAGCTTATACTCTTCCTTTAATTGCTTTACCGTTTTCCTGAGGCTCTCGTTCAGGGGAACCCCCTTATCCTTCCGGTCCAGCCAGGCCAGATATTCTTTTTCCCCCGCGGTGTAGATCCGGTCATGTCCGGGCATTTTTTTCGAGGCCCGCAGTTCCCGTAAAATATCGCCGGTGGTCTTTTTAAAAGCCTCAAGTTCCGTAAAGGCGTTTATGTCTATGGTGATAAAGAAATGCCCAAGATGGTAGGGCGTCTTCCTGCCGCTTGGGTCTATGCCATTCAGGGCTTTCAAAAAACACCCCTGTTGTAGGGCCGCGGAGAGTATCTCCACCACCGTGGCATACCCATACCCCTTGTACCCGGCGGTATCATCCCCAAGCCCGCCCAGGGGAGCCAGGGCATAGGTACCCTTGGTCAGCCCGTCAAGGGCCTTAGCGGGATCGGTTTCGCTGTTACCTTGGTTGTCTATAACCCAGCCTTGGGGCATTGTTTTGGAAATTCTATGGTAGTGCTCTATTTTTCCCCGCTGGGAAACCGAGGTGGCACAGTCAAGCACGAAGGGGAACTCTTCATCCGAGGGCAGCCCCACGGTCAGAGGGTTGGTTCCGAGCATATTTTCAACCCCAAAGGTGGGGGCTATGGAGGGCCGGGCGTTGGTGCCCGTAATGCCGATCATCCCCGCCTTGGCCGCCATAGTGGCGTAGTAGCCCGCAATACCGTAATGGGTGGAGTTTCTCACCACCACCATACCCAGGCCGAATTTTTTCGCCTTGTCAATAGCTATCTGCATGGCTCTTTTCCCGATTACCTGGCCCATGCCGTCATGACCGTCCACCACCGCCGTGGCAAGATTATCCTTTACCACCTCAAAATTAGTAACCGGAAACTGGATGCCTTCCTTGATCCGGTCTATATAGATGGGCTTAAACCGGCCTATCCCGTGGGAATCAATCCCCCGTTTATCAGACTCGATCAGCACCTCCGCACAGACCGCCGCATCCGCTACGGGGACCCCGACTTTTACGAAAACATCCTTCATAAAAGCCTCCATTTTGTCAAACCTCTCATAAACCACATCTTGAGCCATACAAACCTCCATAAAAAATAAAAAAAAGAGCGCGGCAAAAATAACCATCCGGCTATTTTGCTGCACTCTTTATCTCTTCAGCAAATTAGATCCCTAAAGAAACTCTTTTTTAGAACCTTAAAATCTTATAAAAACATAGTACCGGAGCAAAAAAAGATCAAGTACCGAGGAAAAAGTATTAAATTTGCCCTGCATCCCTCTTCCCTTGATATAGTTAGCAGGGCCCCTGGTTACTTTCTTGATTAAAAAAACGCATAAGATCCATATTGGATGTAGAAACCGCAAGTGCCCCGGCATCCAGGGCGTTCCGCACATCCTCCGTATCAGAAATAAGCCCCCCGGCGATGATGGGCTTTTTGGTGATATGGGCAATCCTGCTTATAACTTTGGGCATTACTCCCGGAAGGATTTCCACCGCGTCGGCGTAGTCCAGGGGAAACTGTTTTTCGATATTAAGAAAGGCCATGGAATCAAGGACAAAAAAACGTTGAATGGTCAGAAAACCTAAGAGCTTAGCGTGTTTGATCAGATTGGCCTTGGTGGAAAGAATACCATCCGCCCGGGTATTTTCCCAGAGAAAATCTACGGCAACCTCCCGGGCGGACAATCCTTCTATAAGATCCAGATGGACCATGGCGATCTTCCCTGTGTCCTTGATCGCTGCCACAATGCCGGGAATAGTAAGGACATCCCCAAAAAGGATGAAAACAATTTGGCTGGCCGCTTCAAGCTGCATCTCCAGTGTATCCCCGGACTTCACCGCGGATATCACCGGAGTTTTACGAAGCAACCCGAGAAAATCCTCCGGTTCCATGCAGCGCCTTTTTTTTACCAGAATAGTTTTCATGTTTTAATTGTAGGTTAATCTTAGTGCAGGTTCAACAGCCCCTGTTCAATGGCGTCAATTAACCCGTCCGGCGTCGATGCCCCGGCGCAAAGCCCCACTGTATGGTAGGCGCCCGCTTCGCCGGGGATTTCATCGGCTCTTTCAACCAGCCAGGCCGGTTTGCCGCCGCTTCCGGGCGCGGAAGCTTTAGCTATGGCCAGAAGCCGCCGGGTGTTGGCGGATTCCCGACTTCCGGCGACAACCACAGCATCGACCTGGGCGCAGAGTTTTCGCAGGCTGTCCTGCCTGGCCTCAGTGGCGCCGCAAATGGTATTCAAAACCATGAGCTCCGGGAAAAAAGCCCGTATATTTTCTTCAATGGATTTATACTCAGCGGTATCTCCCGTGGTCTGCCCGATAAGGGCGGTCAGGGCTTCCGGTTCTTCCACAAAAAGTTCTTCCGCCGCCGCCGCCGCTTCCGCCGCCGTTCCTACGATGATACAGTCCGGGGCATAACCCTGGATGCCGATGATCTCGGCATGCTGCCGTTCACCGGCCAGAAAAACCCGCCGCCCTTCCCCGCACAGGGATCGGGCTTTGATCTGGCTGGTTTTAACCTTGGGGCAGGTGGCGTCCACCAGTACCGCGCGCCGGTTTGCCAGATTTTCCTCCAGGCGGGGGGTAATGCCGTGGGCACGGATGATAACGGGAGAAACCCCAAGATCCTCCGGAAGCCGGCGCTCATCAAGAATCCTAAGACCTCGCTTTTTAAGCCCGTCCATTGCCTGAGGGTTGTGTATCAGGGAACCCACGGCATAAACCGGCGGTGTCTGCAGCAGCGCCGCGTCCGCCATATCCATGGCCCGCCGCACCCCCATACAAAATCCCAGCACTTTAGCGCGGACTACAATCATTGCGCAGGGGACTTCGCCGCAAGCTGCGCCGATGGCGCTGGAGCAAATTTTTTCCTGTACCGTTTTTTAGCCTGGACATCCCAGAGATTAACAAACCCGGAAGCGACAAATATGGTGGAATATACCCCGGAAATCATCCCCACCAGGAGCGCCAGGGCAAAATCCTTCATGGACCCGGTGGTAAATATAAAGAGGGACAGAACCGCCAGCATGGTGGTCAAGGTAGTAATAATAGTGCGGCCCAGGGTTTCTGTTAAAGACCGGTCCAGGATATTAACAAATGCTTCATCCGGATAGATGCGCCTAGTTTCCCTGATACGGTCAAAAATAACGATAGTATCGTTGATGGAATAGCCCAGGATAGTCAGGATCGCAGCAATAGTGGTAGTATTAAATTCCATCCTGGTCCAGGTGATAAAGGCTACAATGATAAGAGCGTCGTGGGCGATTGCAAGTACCGCGCCGATGGCGAACTGGGGCTTAAACCGTATGGACGCGTAGATCAGGATGAGCAGCAGGGTAAAGCCCATAAGGACCCCCGCCTGATCCGAAAGCTGCTTGGAGAACCGGGAACCTACATAGTCCGACCGGGTTACCGCCACGCCCCCCGCTCCAAAGGCCGTCTCCAGATTGTCTATTATTTTTTCCGCGGGGATACCCTGGCCGCCGTCAATTTCGCTGTCCTCCATGCGGACCATGAAACGCCGTTCCCTGGCGGCGCCCAGGACCTGGACTGAAACCGTCCCAAGGGGAGACAGGGCGCTCCGGACATCCTCTATGGCAATCTCCGGCAGGGTATCGGGAAGGTAGTGCAGTACATAGGGGTCCGAACCAAGCACGGGATTCCCCTGAGCGCTCTGGACCAGCAACCGGGTAGCGGCGCCGGCGCCGGTGGAATTATCTACCCCCAGACCGTCCACCCGGACAAGGGCGGCGCTCAAATCCCCCATGGTTTGATACTGGGCAAAGGGGAAATTATAGGTTACCCCCTCAACCCCGGACCCGGAGATCACCACATAAAGGCCGTTCCGATCCATGGAAACAGAGGCGTTACCCCTGCCGCTATAGGTTAAGCTCAACGCGGTGGGGGCAAACTGCACTTCCTGGATAAGGCCGGCCTGAAAGTCGACCCCCATGTTAAAGCCCCTGACGGCATAGGAGATAACCCCCGCCAGGATCAAGGCCACAGATAGGCACGCCGCAGGAATGAACCATCGGGAAAAACGAATTACCTTCATTATTTGCCTCCCCTTGACCAGCTTACCGAAAGCTTCTTACTGCCAATCACGTCGGTACCGAAGTCAAAGATGAGCCGGGACACAAAGAGGGCTGTAAAGACCGATGAGAACACCCCTATGGCCAGGCTGACCGCAAAACCCTGTATGGGGCCTGAACCAAGCTGGGAAAGGAACAGCGCCGCGATAAAGGTGGTGATATTGGAGTCCATGATGGCCCAGAAGGCCTTGTCAAACCCCGCGTCAATGGCGGCCTTTCGGCTCTTGCCAAGTTTCAGTTCTTCCTTCATCCGTTCAAAGATGATCACGTTGGCGTCCACCGCCATACCGATGGTCAGAATAAACCCGGCGATACTGGGCAGGGTCAGGGTGAAATTAAAGGCCGAAAGAATACTCCCCATAAGGTAGATGTTCAGGAGTTGGGCGATCACCGCGTTTACCCCGGAACCTTTATAGAAGACCAGCATGAAACCCATAACCACCGCAAGGCCGCCGATAAGGGCATAAAGCCCCTGACGTATGGTATCCTCCCCCATGGAGGCGCCTATGGCCTGCTGGGTAATCACCTCAAGTTCCACCGGCAGGGCCGCGGTTCTAAGGGTCATGGCTATGTTATTGGCTTCGTCCAGATCAAAACCCGTAAGGCGGACCTGATCCCGGATGGCGGTCTGTATGGTAGCCTGGGATTTAACCCGATCGTCCAGCACTATGGCCAGGGTCTGTCCCACATTGGCGGAGGTGAGCTGATAGAATATCTCCCCCCCCTCGGCGTCCAGAAGGAAGGTAACCTCGGGCTTGCCGTCCAGGTTGTTTCGTTCCACTATGGCGCTCTTAATATGGTTCCCGTCCAGGCCGATTTCCCTCTTTATTGCGGCATAATCCAGGTTACCGTAGGCATTCTTGTTATGCTCATCCAATCCGTACCGGTCCTTTGAATAGACCCCACGGATAAGCACATCTTCGGAAACCACCGAAGGATCGATAAGTTCCCCCGCGGAGTCGAAGGTAGTGGTAGGATGGGCGGCGTAGTATTGATTAAAGACGGCGCCCGCTTCCCGGTCTACAATATGGAAATTCAGGCTCCCTCTTCCCATGATGATGGAGTTGATCCGCTCGGGGTCCGCCGCGCCGGGAATTTCCACGTATATCTGGTCTACTCCCTGACGGCGTATCACCGGTTCGGTAAGGCCGAAACGATCAATACGACTGTTCAGCACTTCCAGGGCCCGGTTAACCGCATCCTCCCGGTCAGCTTCGGTCAAATCCCGTCCCAGCCTTTCCCGGAGAGCGTCCATGTCCGCCTGTAACACAATACTCATACCCCCGGACAGATCCAGACCCAGTTGAACCGCGTTTTTCTGGAGGTCCTTCAGTTTAAAAATATCGTCCCGGTACCGGGTTTCTATGGTATCCAGGGCTTCCTGGTGGCTGATAAAGCTGGAAATCACCGCCTGGGCATCCCATACGGCGTTTTTCGTATGGCGGTCATTTTTCTTGGCCAGGGCAATGAGGAAGGATAACCGCTCCGGTACATCCCCCCCGGAACGGGCGGCGTCTATCAGTGTTTGAAGATCCGCTTGGGCCGTCTCTGAGGCGTATATTTTAATCTGCTCCCGAGAGCCCAAGGCCAGAGCCTGGGCTTCTTTGGGTATCATAAAATACCAACGGATGGTGGGAAATAAAAAGATAAAACACACCCCAATCGTCAAAAGGACGATGAAGAACCGGTATCGTTTACTCATACGTCGGCTCCGAATATTTAGCTTTTAGACTCTTCCGTACCCTGGGCCGGCTTATCATCGGGGGTTTCCGCTTTCTTTTCTTCGATTTTGTCGGCTTTGTCGGCCTTGCCGTCCACTACGGAAGCAATGGAGCTGCGGGAAAATTCGATCTTGGTATTTTCGTCCACCTTGACCACCACCGAGCTATCCTTAACGTTCTGGATAACCCCGTGAACCCCGCCGATAGTCACAATTTTATCGCCCTTTTTAATGGCGCCCAGCATACGCTGAGTTTCTTTTTGCTTCTTGTTCTGCGGTCTGATAATAAGGAAGTAAAAAATCCCAATAATCAGGATAAAAGGAATAAAAGTACTGATCATAGAACCGGCACCCCCGCCTTCGGCTCCCTGGGGAGCGCCTAATAAGAGAGAAAAAATAAATGAATTCATACTGGTAACATCCTTAATAAGAGCTTTTGCTAAAATACCATGGGTTGGGAAGGAGGGTCAAGTACTCTTGCAAAGCCCGGCAGGGCAGCCGCGTTATACTTCCAATACGCTATTTCTGCCGGAACCGCTTCGGGCGCTTGCGCAAGGCACCCGAAAAAGCTACCATAGTGCCATGTTTTTGACAAAGCCGGCGTACCACCGCAGCTTCCTCACTTGCCCATTATTCCCTGTTCCCGAAGAAGAATTTAACCACCAAGGCGCAAGCGGTCTCCCCCGCGCTGGTGGTTCGTCCTTCTTCGTGTTACTTGTTACGCGCTCCCTGTTGCTTTTTTCCCCCCCCCCCCCCCCCTATGTAGTGTAGGTACGGTATCAACAACACCGTATAAAGCGTCTATTCCGCTCTCCGGTTCAAAAAGCGGAATTTCCGCCGTAGAAAGATCTCTTTCTGCCGCGGAAAGACCTCTCTCCGTCACGGAAAGACCTCTCGCTGTCGCGGAAAGACCTCTTTCTGCCGCGGAAAGACCTCTCTCCGTCACAGCGAGACCTCTCGCTGTCGCGGAAAGACCTCTTTCTGCCGCGGAAAGACCTCTTTCTGCCGCGGAAAGACCTCTCTCCGTGACGGAAAGACCTCTCTCCGTCACGGAAAGATCTCTCTCCGTCACGGAAAGATCTCTTTCTATCGCGGAAAACAGGCTTCCCGCTCCGGCAATTCCACGCCCCGGTTCACCCGGCGGCCTCTCCGGTTCAAACCGTCTCTATTATATGCGCCGCGGCGTACCGCGGGCCATCAAATCAGTCTCACCAATACCATTTATAGGAGTATGAAAATGGGTAAAAATTATATCCCCGCGCGAGACGCGGACTTCGACCGCTGGTTCAGTTTCCTGTACCAATACGTGTCCCAAAAATGCGCGGGGCAGCCCCCGGAATGGACCCACATCCCCCAAGCGGCCCTTACCAGGCTGGGGGAGGTCCACGCGGCCTGGAAAACCGCCTACGGCGCTACCATCGGGCCCCACACCCCGGTGGAAACCGAGATCAAGAACGAGGCGAGAGAGGAGGCGGAGGCGGCCATCAGGCCGTTTGTGAACCAGTACCTGCGCTACCCGCCGGTGACCAACGCCGACCGGGCGGCAATCGGGGTTCCAAATCCCGACACGAGCCGCATGCCGGTACCCAAGCCCGAGGCTCAGCCGGAAGCGGACGTGGCCTATCCGGGGGTGCACCGGGTGGAACTGAACAACATCCGCACCGTGGGCGCAGGGGAGGACGATCCGAGGAGCGACTACGGGGTGCGCGTCTTCTGGGGCATCCTGGGCCCGGCCGCGGAACACGACAAATTCCGTATCAGCGCGCCCCCGGTAACCGGGGACGACCTGCCCCATTCGACTTTTACCCACCGCAAACGCATCAGCTTCGACTTTGACGGGGACTCGGGGAAGACGGTGTATTTCTGCCTGCGCTACGAGAACGCGAAGGGCGGGGAGGAAGGGGAAGGACCTTTCGGGCCGATATTCAGCGCGATAATCCCTTGAAGCAATCCGGCACCCGTGCCGCCTAAAGCAAGGAACAGGGAAGAATGAGCAGGGAACGGGTGGAAGAGAGCAGAGAGTAATGGAAACAGCGGCTTCCGTGCCGGATTGCTTTTTGTTAAAAAGCGGATGCAGAAAATTATGGAGGAAATATATGAAAAAGCATGTATCAATTATAGTTGGGGTAATTGCCCTTGCCGCGCTTTTGTCCTGCGCCACCACCGGCGGAAGCGGGGACGGGCTCTCCCTTGAGGAAGCCATCGAGCAGTCGGCGGCGGAGCTTGTGGCGGAATTGCCCCAGGGAACCCGGGTGGCAATCGCGGGCTTTAGCTCGGAACACGAGAACCTCTCCAACTATATCATGGACGAGCTGACCGGCGCACTGGTGGACGGCGACCTTGAGGTGGCGGGCCGCCGGAACCTGGCGTTGGTGTACCAGGAACTCAGCTTCCAGATGTCCGGGGAGGTGAGCGATGAGACCGCCATATCCATCGGTAAATTTCTGGGCGTACCCTATGTGATCACCGGGCAGCTCGTGAATGCCGGAAGCAGCCGCCGGTACCGCCTATCCGGCATCAACGTGGAGACCGCGGCACAGGAAAGCTCCACCCGGCTCAGCGTCCAGAACGACCGGGCCTTTCGGAACTTGATCGCCGCCGTGAAGAAGGCCCCGGTTGTTGCCGTGGCAGCCAATTACGGCGAGAAGAATACCGGCCAGCCGAGAACCGCCGGGGCCTTCTTTGACCGGGCCCTGCTCTCCCAAAACCGGGGGGAGTATGACAACGCCATAGCGGACTACACCGAAGCCCTGCGGCTCGACCCCGATTTTACCGCCGCCTATAACAACCGGGGCAATGCGTATGCCGACAAAGGGATGTACGACCGGGCCATTGAGGACTTCACCGC
>JAITBG010000148.1 GCA_031283725.1 Treponema sp.
GAAAAAGTATTTGACGAAATTGGCCGAATGGCTGAGGCGGCGGATACGGCAGATGTACTGGAAACGCTGGAAACGAGTGCGGACGCGATGTGAGAACCTTATTCAATTAGGAATACCCCGGGACCAGGCATGGCAATGGGCAAACACCCGGAAAAGCTACTGGCATACGGCGGTGATGTTCTAAAGTTATTGGAGCAAGCATACTCTCCCAAAAAACCAGACGTTTATTGTAAGGGCGACGACAGTCTTGTGCATCCGTTCCGTTTTCGAGAAGCGAATGCCTTTCCTTACCAGCCGGGCGCACCAAGTCCTCAACGACAGATGCTTCCTTTCTATCTTTTGCGTGTTCTTCTTCGTTACCGTCAATACCTCCGATGAAAAACGCTCGTAATACGCATAGTTCCCATCCGTATATACCTTCCCTATCTTAAGCGGCTCAAGCAGTTCCAGCAGTTTGTCAGGGTTTTCATGTTCCCTCGTCCCAAACCAAAAGGCAATGCCTTCACCGCTGTGGTGGTCAATGGCCCACCACAGCCAGATTTGATGCTTTTTGTCATGATAAAAGCTCCACATCCCATCCATTTCAACGCGGATTGTGATGGTTTTATGGGATTCAAAATACCCTTTGTTCACATACTCTATCTGCTCTTCTTTTTTTTTAATTCTTTTATGACCGTATCGGGGCTTACACCCAATTCCCGTGCCGTTGCCCGTATCCCGGCCCCGTCAGCCGCCCATTTGATTATATCCTTCTTTACATTGGGCTTGCAGCCGTTATAGGTGTATTCCGCGTAAAATGTTTTATGGGAACATGCCGGATTATTACAGGCATATCGCTTTTTACCGTTCGATGTACCATACGGACGGACATCCTCGCTTCCGCAAAACGGGCATTTCAACGCCACTGCTACCATAACTTCCCCCTCATAAAGTTTTGGTGTATTATATCCATATTTATAATAATAAGTCTAGTACATTACCGCATACGGCCAATAGCTGGATATTAACCAGAACCATTACAAGCCAGTATCTCAAATCAATGGGCTTCCCCGCCTCGGCTTTGAATTCCTTCGTGTAAACACGCCTTTTTTTGTCTGTTTTACCCATCTTCTTCTCCTCTTACCTTGTAATACTCGCTTATCTTTCTGTCTACCGGTCGGGGTAAGGTCCACAACGTGTGCGTCAGCAAGAGGAAGGAAAACCTGTTAAAGAAATGGCGTGCGGGAATAGAAGCGGTAATATCGAATTTGAAACGAGGGTTTTCTATAGGCAGGTGCAACTGGAAAGGCTGGAAACGGTATAGACAAAAAGTATATTGGAACGTTATCGGTTATAACATTAGGGTTATGACCGCCGCCGTGATAGTGGCTACTTTATAGACAGACACTAATTAATAGAGGCGATTTCAAAATGTCAAATTTCAAGAGCTAATTTTGAAATTAGCTCAATTATAGAGGAGGAAAGCATACATGACTGTTTACGCTGTTGTCCCGACAAAAATAAAGAGCTACCCATACTTCCTGGACAACCCCTTACCTGACTTTTATCAGGGGAGGAGAATTTTGGAAACAATTTTTTATAATGATTTGTAATTCCTTATACTACAACGAATTAGTTTTCATAGCCCCTAGGGGAATTGAACCCCTCTTTTAAGATTGAGAATCTCATGTCCTAACCGATAGACGAAGGGGCCTTTGACAAATTGACGCTTTGAAAACCCGGATATTACAATATAGAAAAACGGGTTTTTTGTCAATCGACCCAGAGTAGTCCTCCCAGTTATTTAATAACCAGCTCTATTTCTCTTGAAGCGCCCATATAGCGGTCATCCCCTATATAGTTTATCACCGCCCGATAATGACCCCTCTCTACCGGCGGCCCGGCTAACTGCGCCTGCGGCGCTGTTTCATTGTAATAGTGAATGGTTAGCGTTATGGGAGAATTCGCCCGCCCCGTTTTAGGTGTTCCATCGTAAACATATTCCTGCCGGTGTTCAACCTCAATGGGCGCAAACATTTTTTGGATAGAATACTCAACCTTAATGGGCTTCCCTTCCCTGTAGCCCTTTCCGGCGGGGCGTTCGATACGGGCGTAATAGACACCTACTTCGCTGGGAGCTTCCGTGGTTCCTCCGGTATTGTTCAGTAAATCATCTTCGGAACGGAAGTAGGTGATGACAAAGGGTGAAACATCCTTTGCCGCCTGTGCGTCAATGGGCTGGGGCTGGCCGTTATAGAGCGTATGCTGATAGGTTGCGGAAGTGATTATGGGTGGGTCTTCCAATTCTTCCCGGGTTTTACAAACGACAGCGAAAATAAGAACGGCGATTAGCAGTATCAGTGTTAAAAGTGATCGTACCGGTTTACTCATGGACTCATTCTTCGGTGTCCGAAAGCTGGGTCGAAAGGTACCGTTCCCCCGAATCAGGGAGGATCACCACAATGGTTTTTCCCGCATTTTCCTTCCGTTCCGCAATTTGTAGCGCCGCCCATACCGCGGCGCCGGCGGATATACCTACCAGGATTCCTTCGGTACGGGCAACACGGCGGGCGGTGTTGATCGCATCCTCATTGGTTACCCGGACAATCTCGTCAATGATCGATCGGTTGAGCACCTTGGGGATGAACCCTGCGCCTATACCCTGGATGCGGTGGGGACCAGGTCTGCCTCCTGAAAGCACCGGCGATGCGTCGGGCTCCACTGCGACTATCTTTACCCCGCTCTTCCGCTCTTTTAACACTTCTCCTACTCCGGTGATGGTTCCACCGGTACCAACCCCGGAGACAAAAATGTCCACGGCGCCGTCGGTATCCTCCCAAATTTCCATGGCCGTAGTTTTACGGTGAGCTTCGGGGTTGGCGGGGTTCTCAAACTGCAGGGGCATAAAGCTGTTGGGAATAGAATGAACCAGTTCACGGGCCTTAGTCACCGCGCCGTTCATGCCGTCCTTGCCGGAGGTGAGCACCACGTCGGCGCCGAGCATGACCGCCAGTTTGCGCCGTTCCACCGACATGGTCTCCGGCATGGTGAGAATGAGCTTGTAACCCCGGGCGGCGCAGGCAAAGGCCAAGCCTATGCCCGTATTTCCCGAGGTAGGCTCAATGACGGTTCCGCCGGGTTTTAGTTTTCCATCCCTAACCGCCGCGTCCAGCATGGCTGCGCCTATGCGGCACTTTACACTGTTCATGGGGTTAAAGGCTTCAACTTTGGCAAGCACGATTCCGCTTAACCCTTCGCCAAGTTTGGCAAGGCGCACCAGGGGCGTGTTTCCCCGGGCCGCAGTAATATCGGCGTATATTTTCCCCCGTGTATCAGTATTATTGCTCATATATTGGCCCCCTAAATTGAATAATCGCTTTCCTGATTGAGATCGTATTGGAACATCGCAAGAATACGATCCTGTATTTCGAGGATATCCTGACCGGTTCTGGCTCGGGGCCGGTTAATATCCACAGTAACCTTGTTTCGGATAGTGCCGGGGCCGGGAGAAAAAATCACTATCTCATCCGAAAGATATACCGCCTCGGAAACGTCGTGGGTTACCATGACGATAATAAGACGGGACCCGATTTCATCCCAGAGACGGAGAAGATCGTCCTGTAGTTTTTCCCGAGTCAGGGCGTCCACCGCCGCAAATGGTTCGTCCATGAGGATAATTTTCGGCTCCACTGAGAGCGCCCTGGCCAGGGCAAGCCGTTGGCGCATGCCCCCTGAAAGCTGCGAAGGGTACTTGTACTCCACCCCGCCAAGGCCCACCTTGCCAAGGTAGTGCCGGCTTCGTTCATTCCGTTCCGCCCTTTTTATACCCCGGAGTTTCAGCGCAAAATTGATGTTTTCGATGGCGGTCATCCAAGGGAAAACAGCGTAATCCTGAAAGATCATGGCGATGTCGTGCTTGGGCCGGTCCCGGAAAACACCATTTGCCAGGGGGGAAATGAAACGGTAACGCCGTTTGTAGTCTTCCATTTCTTTCCGGGTTGAAGGCAGGGGCTCCAGAACCAGTTTGCCGTCAATGCAAATCTCCCCGTCCGTAGGAGCCTGGAGCCCCGCGAGGATTTCCAGGAAAGTTGACTTTCCGCAGCCAGACGGCCCAAGCAGCGTTACTATTTTTCCGTCAGGAATGGTAAGAGACACATTCAGCACCGCAGTAAGTCCTTCCGCCAGCCCCTTCTCGTTTACCACGGAAAAAAATTTAGTAATACTTTTCGCTTCAATCATCTCCCTACTTTCCATACCGCTAATTTTATTTCAACGTATTTTAATATTTCAATGAGGAACCAGCCGATCCAGCCGAGGATGACCATGCAGACCATCATCTCGGGGATCACAAAGTAGTCCTTGGCCTGGCCTAGAAGGTAACCGATGCCGATACGGCCGCCGTAGGATTCGCCGATGATAAGCATTACCAGTCCCATGGCAACGCCAGTTTTAAGGCTCATGATAATTGAACCAAAGGCGTGCCAGAAGTACACTTTGCGGAGCAGGGTAAATTCACTGGCCCCGAATACCCTGGCGCTAGCAAGGTAACGGGGGTCAGTGTCTTTGATTCCCTGATAGGTATTAAATAATACAGGATAGAAAATTCCGATAAACATCAAAAAAATGTGCATCTTCGATCCTATACCGTAGAAGATGATCGTCATGGGAACCCACGCCGGGGGAGGTATGGGGGAAAGAAGCTGCCACAGGGGCAGCACGTAGGCGCGGATTTTCAGGTTCCACCCCATGAGTAACCCGATGGGCACCGCCAACGCTACAGCAATGCCAAAGGCCGCGAAAAAACGGCCCATGCTGTAAAACACATGAAATACCAGCCGCCGGTGGAGCAGCATATCCCAAAATTTTATCGCCACCGTACTTAACGAGGGGATAAGGCTTTCAGGCAGGATGCGCCACCGGGGCAAAAACTCCCACAGTAATAGTAATGGTACTAATACGGTAAGAAATTCCAAAGAGAAAAAATTCCCCAGGGAATTTTTAAGGAAGCCTCCGATCTCGTAGAAAAAGCGGCGGAGGCCTCTTGTTTCATATTGATTTGTCATAAAAAACAACCAAAAAATGCTACCAGGTAATCCCCTTGAACTCCGGCGCGAAAAGCGCTTCCCCGGGATTCGTGTCAATGGTCCCCTGATTTACCAGCGCCTGGGCATAACCGATAAGGTGCTGCGTATCCAGATGAATGGTAAAACCAAGCTTAGGATTACTGTTGATAATAGCCTGCTCGGAAACATTCGGTACATATTTATGGGCAATAGCCACAATATCCACCGCCACAGGATTCGCCAGGATGATCTGGTCCGCTTCCTCAATGGCTTCAATAAAGGCCTTGGCGTCTCCAAGCCGGTCCTTGATGAAGGCGGTATTGGCGTTGATGGTCCGGCAAGGCGGATTTTCACCCGCAAGGTTCCTGTCGGTAACTCCGTCACCGTTAGCGTCCGAATGGCCGTCGAAAATAGTCTTGTATTTGAGATTACCCGCCGCATCCTTTAAGAGCAGAGCCTCAGCCACAAAGGGCTCTTCCAGGATAGCGCCTTTTACCGCGGCTCCCTCAAGGGCGGCCAATGCGGCGCCCGGGGCCAAGGCTACAAGCTCAAACTCGGTACTGTACTGGCTTTTCAGATTGTCTCTGATGGCGATAACCGCACAGCAGGTGTTTGAAAGTCCCGCAAGCTGATAGTTCTTAAGGTCGGCGGGGGTTTTCACCGGGGAATTCACCGGGACCACCAGCACCGAAGTACAGGGAATCTTCACTTGGCTAATAATGGTGATGGACTGCCCCTTGGCGATGGGGGTGATGACTCCGGTAGGGCAGTTAAGCACGATGTCGGCCTCGCCCCCGACCACCGCAGCAACTCCGGAATTGGTCTGCTGAATCTCCACCTCAAGCCCCCGTTTGGTAAAGAGACCCTTCTCATAGGCCACATAGAGGTTGAGGTGATGGGTGGAATTCGCATCAGCGACGATGATCTTCTTCCCGGACAAAGCCTGGCCCTGGGTTTGGGGTTCCGACTGAGCCGCCGGCGCGGCATCCTTCTTTCCCCCGGCCCAAATGGGCAGGGTCAGTGCCAGCAGTATCAGGGCGGTACAAATTTTCTTAAGCATACTAGATCCTCCTTATTCTTAGTAAATTGATGGTATTTATAATATACCATATCTATGGGAAATGTCAAGTATGATTTTAATTTATCTGTAAATTTTGATTTACGTTGTCAGCTCTTCTAAAAATGAAACTATGGGGTATTCAATTTAAGGGGCCTTACGCTCCTCCGCTTTTTTTCCGTGGCTTTTACAAAGGCTCGGTATTTTTCGATGTCACTCTTGAAAGCAATAATGGGGGATTCGGGGGCCAGGTTGGTCTTTTCAAGGGCCCTGGAAGCCTCAAGGAGAAGCCGATCCGATCCAAGTAGCCGTCCTGACCTGGCGCTGATACCGATGCGGAGATCGGGCCTGTCGGGGAATATCTCCGGAAGACCGGCGAGCATCAGATTGTGGAATTGCTTGGCTTTTTCAACGCCCTCTTCAAGGCTGCTGCCGGGAAGGATTATGGATATGCCCCGTTCGCCGCGTTCAAAAATCAAGTCCCGGTTGCCGAAAAATTGTAGAGCCCGATCGGTGAATTTTCGGTAGACGCTGGAATCATCCCCTACAGCGAATCCGGCGGTAAGGCTTAGTTCCATGAGAATAAAAACCAGATCCTGCTCTACGGCGGAACAATTGCGTAACTCCGAGTCCAGTCTTTCCTTGGTATGGGATTCCATGCCGGCATTGCTCCGGATCGGGGGTTGTTTCTTTTCCGCAGCTCCGGTTGGATAGGTCCTCCCTATTTTGTCGGAAACCGTAATGGACGCTTTATTGCTTCTGATGGAACAGATCAACAGGGTTACGGTGGAAAGAAAAACGGCGGCCAATATCAAGAGTAGGGATTGTTTTAATATGAGCGAAAAGACGGGATAATCAATGTCACTGGATACCGCGGTAATGGTTGCGTTACGGATTCCATCCACCCGGAGAGTATCGAAATGGGGGTTCCGGGAGATTCCAAAACGGCGTTGGAACCGGGGGGTATCCCCTTCCCAGGCAATAATGCCGTTATTGCCCCGTTCAAAGGTAAATTCGGCCCCAAAGGGTCCTGTAACGATAACCCCCTGGATGGTTTTCGATCCCGTGACAGCATCCCGAACCGCGTCCTTAAAGGGTTCCTCCATGAATCCCAACACCCCCGCGGAGGAGGCAATATCCCCCAGATCGTAAAATTCTCTTTTGGCAATACCACGGCGTTCATTAATGCCCGCAATTATCCGTATAACTCCGGTACCAATGGCGGCGGCGTACAATATAATACTTGTCATTGCAATAATTGACGTAATTTTTATTCGCATAGAAACAGTATAAACACTTTTTGAAATACTTGCTAGAATATATTAAAATAATCGTATGAGTTTACGAAAAATATGTCTCCCGTCCGGCTGGTATCCCCAAACCGCGGACGCAGTTGCTCGATTTCTGGTGAAAATCTCAGGGGAAAGCCCTAGTGAAGAGTCTGCATTGGCTGCGGTGGCCCCCCATGCGGGTTGGTGCTATTCCGGCGTCATTGCGGCCAAGGCGCTTCTATCCCTAAAAAAAGATGTGGATACGGTGGTCGTAATCGGCGGCCATCTTCCCGGCGACATGCGCCCCCTCATGGCCGAAGAGGATGCCGTGGAGACTCCTTTGGGGGAAATGCCCATGGATAAGGAATTTCGAATCAGCCTTGGCTACTCCTTGGACTGCCTGCCAGACCGGTATGCGGATAATAGCGTTGAAGTTCAGCTTCCAATGGTTCGGTATTTCTTTCCGGAGGCAAAATTACTCTGGCTCCGGCTCCCCGCGGATACATATTCCTTTGAGGCGGGCAAGGAAATTGCCCGGATAGCCGAAAAACTTGGCCGAAGGCTGGTAGTTTTGGGTTCCACTGATCTCACCCATTATGGGGAAAATTATGGGTACAGTCCCCGGGGCAGGGGCGAAAAAGCCCTGGCTTGGGTTCGGGACATAAATGACGCCGGTTTTATCGCCACAGTTAAGGCCGGTAACCCCCAGGCGATTTTAGACCGGGCGGAGGAAGATCGTTCCGCCTGTTCCGCCGGAGCCGTTCTGGGAGTCCTGGGCTTTGTTCAAAGCGTAACCCGGGAATCCGGCGTCCCCGCTGCCGAACTTCTGGCCTATGGAACCAGCGCCGGCGTGAACCCCGGTGAGGGGGAAGTCCCGGATTCCTTTGTGGGGTACGGGGCATTTTGCTGGAGATGATTGGAGCTAAACTTGACCCAAAAAATCGAATAATTCACGGTAGTCCAAGAATGTATAACGTTTCTGAAGTCCGGTCCAAATGGTTTTGACTCCTGGCGGTCCATCGCTGGGAACTCGTTTTGGTCCTCCCGGCCAGCCGACATAATCTACAGCCTGTTTAATCGTATACGGCCTGTGAGGAACTTTTTTCGTTCTGTTTTGCCGTGCAATACAGGATTTTCCATTCTTCCTCCTCAAACAATACCGTACAGGGCAACTCAGGATGTATCCGTGCTATATACGTCACGTTCATTATGAACACCGCTATTACTGAATACATCAGAATCAAAACTTTCACTTTTTCCATGCTCCGCTCCTGCAGTTTCTCTATCTTGCACCCGCTTTTCAACACATAATGAAAACGCTCTATCTTTCATCGCTGAATATACTATCCCACTATTTCATAGGCGGCCCCGAAACTTTCCGCCTCCTCATTGGTCATCAGAAACCATTCTATCGCCTCAATGTCTTTGGGCGGACGCTCCTCTTTCACGTAAATTACCCACACGGTTAATGACGCCAACAAAGCTTTGTTTTTGTTCTTTATTTGCGGCTTTTTTATTTCATATTGCGCGTGCCTCACCTGCAAAACAACTTCCCGTTCTTTCACATTGCGCCTTGAATCACGGGGAACACGCGCCTTTACCCGGCCCTTGCTGGGCGTTTTCCGTATTTTGTCCACTATTTGCTCATTTTCCACGGCCATTCGGTTGTGAACTATCCGTATGAGAAAATGCCGCCCGCTTTGTATTGCTTTGTCGAATAGCTCATAATTGTCCCCTTCACGGTCACAGACGTGCAACACTTTTATGGCATCGCCTATAGCGCAGTCCGCGTTTTCCATCGTCTCAAGCCGCCGATTGCTCTCTTTTTCTTCTATCGGCCGGTTCTTCTGTTGATCCCGGGTCAGCGCGATGTTTTTTCTCTCGGCACGGTTAAATCCCATCTGGTCCAGCGTGCCGAGCGCCAATCCTTCGGGGGTTACCGCCAGATAGCTATGGATATTTACCCCCCATGGTCTTGTCGCTGATATATCCGTTTGCCCTCCATCTCCCGCCGGCTGCCATAATTGACTGATGTCGTGTCCTGCACCGCTAAAATCAAAGGCCGCCCTTCCATGCGCCGGATTGTAGCGGCACGATGTGCCCGTAATATTTCGCTCTTGTTAAACTTATCGTTGCCGAACAAGTTGTATATAGCTTTGGCTTCGGCCCGATTCGCGCTGCTGCCGTATATTGACTTCTGCGGATATTTCGACAATGTTTCTATGGCCTGCCTGAACCGCTTCTCAAGCCGTTCTTCGGCTTCTTTCAGGGCGTTGTCTATTTCATAGAATTTCATTCCAGACTACTCCCATTAGCGGTAAATACCTCTGCTTGTACTGTTCCCGCCACATAATAGCGGAGCGGCCCGATAACCCCACCGGCGCAGTCCACCGCCGTTTCATCAGACACAAGGACAAGCCCTTTCAGCGTTATGCGGAACATCCCGTAATGCCGCGGTTCGTATCGGTCCCGCAGTAATTGTGCCGTAACCGTCAGTTCCTCAATTACCCCCGGTAAATCCCCGCCATCTTCCAAAACCCGTTTAATCCGCAGTTCCGTTCTTGTCCCGCCCTCTTTTTTTACGGAAACAGTCAGCCCGTAAATGTTCCGGTATTCCGCGCCGTTAATCCGGTACCTAACCCGGTCCCCCATAAACCGTTCCCTCCCTTCTGTGCCCTCGGTTTTTTCATTTGCCAAAAAATTGGGTGCGGAAAAACTTTGTTTTTCTGCACCGCCATTCGGCTTGCCGAATGGCGAACGTTCCCCGCGAATATCCAGTTTCAGTTTTACCGCCTCCCCCCGGAGTATCCGCAGTTCAAAAGCCGTAACCGCGCAGCCCTCATACAGTTTTCGGGAACCGCCTCTCTCCTGCACCAGATCAAACCGGGAACCGTCCTCCGCAGGCAACAGGTTCAATCGGTATATTTTGCGTCAATTTTTATCATGCCGCGCCTCCTTCCTGCCAATCAATAAAAACAATGGCCGTGCTTTGCACGGGCTTCATTTTCAAAATCAGATATTCAACATAGTTACGCCATACCGCGTCAAGCTCAACGGGCTCTATATACAGTATCTGCCCCCGTGCGTTACGCACGGCGGATTTACAGACAAAAAAACAAAACCCCCAGTAATCCGTATCAAAGGGGATATTGTAATCAGATGTTGCGTCATTCTGAATAATCGTAGGGGTAAATCCGATGTTCCCCCG
>JAITBG010000153.1 GCA_031283725.1 Treponema sp.
CATACCCTGCGGGCGGACATCGACTACGGTTTTGCGGAAGCCCACACCACCTTCGGCGCTATCGGCGTTAAGGTTTGGGTATATAACGGTATGAAATACGGCAAGGAACAGAAAGAAGACGCAGGTGTCCTTGTCCGGAAGCGGCAGCGTGATCGCGCCCCCGCCAGGAGCTAGCGCGGATCTTCGATTCGCTTTGATTTAATTCGCGGTTTAAAAAGCCGTAATGGAAGAGGTTTGAAATGTTAAGTCCTAAGCGCGTTAAACACCGGAAGGTGCAGCGCGGTAATATGCCCGGGAACGCCACCCGGGGGAACTCGGTGGTTTTTGGGGACTTTGCTCTGATTGCGCTGGATCGTATGTGGATCACCAATCGGCAGATCGAGGCTGCCCGTATTGCCATGAACCGTCACGTAAAACGGGGCGGGAAATTGTGGATACGGATTTTTCCGGATAAGCCCTATTCCAAGAAACCGGCGGAAACCCGCATGGGTAAGGGTAAGGGCGCTCCGGAGTATTGGGTCGCGGTGGTAAAGCCTGGGACGGTTATGTTTGAGCTTGGCGGTATCGACCGTGGCCTGGCGGAAGAAGCCATGATTCTGGCCGGAGCCAAGCTTCCTATTAAAACCAAGTTTGTGGCCCGCTCTGATTTTGAGCTTGGCGCGTAGGAAGTGAGGAATGGGGTATGAAAAATTCCTTTAAGAATTTAAGTTTCGCCGAGCTTAAGGCTAAGCGGGATGAGCTTAATAGAAAATATATGGAACTCCGGTTTCAGGTGGTTATCGGTCATGTGGAAAACCCATTGCTCAAGCGGACTATGCGGCGGCAGATCGCCCGGCTCAATACCATGATTCGGGTACAGGAGATTGTCCAGGTGAAGGCTGCGCTGAAAGAAGCCGCATCACAGCCTTCGGCAGTAGGCGTGAAGGCTTAAGGAGTAGGTGATGTCAGATCAAAAATTGGCGGTAGAAACGGTGCCGGAATCGAAGGCCGCCAGCGGAAAGAAAGAGTTTGTAGGTATCGTGAAGAGCGACAAGATGGATAAAACCATCGTGGTTGTGGTGGTAACCAAGACCCTGCATCCGCTGTACAAAAAGTATATTACCCGGACCAAGAAGGTTAAGGCTCATGATGAAACCAATGACGCTAAAACCGGGGACCGGGTGCGGGTGGTGGAATGTCGTCCTATCAGCAAGGAAAAATGCTGGAAACTTGCGGCGGTTCTGGAACGGGCGCGTTAAGGAGAGTATGAAAAATGATCCAGGTGGAGTCTTACCTGAATGTTGCCGACAATTCCGGCGCCAAGGTTGTGCAGTGTATTAAGGTGCTTGGGGGTTCCAAACGGAAGTACGCCGGTATCGGTGATATTGTGGTAGTTGCGGTAAAGGATGCCCTGCCGACATCAACCATAAAGAAGGGTTCCGTCGAAAAGGCAGTGGTGGTGCGTACCCACAAAGAGTATCGCCGGCCCGATGGTACCTATATCCGGTTTGACGATAATGCCTGTGTTATTATTGATGCAAACCAGAATCCCAAGGGTAAACGTATTTTCGGGCCCGTGGCACGGGAATTGCGGGAGAAGGATTACATGAAGATTGTATCCCTCGCTCCCGAGGTACTTTAGGAGTTAGGTATGGCTGAAGCAGCGCATAAATTCAAGTTGAAGAAAGAGGACATGGTCAAGATTATTGCCGGTAAAGACAAGGGCAAGACCGGACGGATCCTCAAGATACTTCGGGACAAGGACCGGGTAGTCGTGGAAGGGGCCAACATCGTTAAGAAAGCCCAGAAACGGCGGAACCAGCAGGACCGGGGGGGTATTGTGGAAATAGAAGCGGCGATCCACAGCAGTAATGTACAGATCGTCTGTAAAAAATGCGGGCCTGCCCGGATTGGGTACAAAATCGACGGAGATAAAAAGATCCGGGTCTGCAGAAAGTGCGGAGAGGCGTTATAATGAAGAACTACGAACCGCGGCTTAAGAAGATTTACCGGGATCAGATTGCCCCGGAACTTTTCAAAGAGTTCGGCTATAAGTCGCCCATGCAAGTACCAAAACTGGACAAGATCATTGTCAGCATGGGGGTAGGCGAGGCTCTTCAAAACAAGAAGTTTCTAGACGCGGCCATTGATGACCTTACTATTATCACCGGCCAGAAGGCGGTAAAGACCAAGGCCCGCAAGAGTATTGCTAACTTCAAGATTCGGGAAGGCCAGGAAATCGGCGCCAAGGTAACCCTCCGGGGGGCCATGATGTACGAATTTCTGGATAGGCTGGTGAATGTGGCCCTCCCCCGGGTTAAGGACTTCCGCGGAGTGAATCAGAATGCCTTTGATGGACATGGAAATTATTCCCTTGGTATTACCGAGCAGATTATTTTCCCGGAGATCGATTTTGATAAAATAGAACGGGTATCGGGACTGAACATAGCCATCGTCACCACGGCGAAGACTGACGCGGAGGCTAAAGCCTTCCTCGCCAAGTTCGGTATGCCCTTTAGGAAGTGAGGTATACATGGCAAGAAAAGCGATGATAATAAAGGCGCTGCGGGCGCCTAAGTATAAAACAAGAAAGGTTAATAGATGCCGTATCTGTGGACGGGCCAGGGGCTATCTGCGGAAATATGAAATGTGCCGCATTTGCTTTCGCAAGTTAGCAAGCGAAGGGCTCATCCCCGGCGTCACCAAATCCAGTTGGTAAGGTAGGAGAAAAGGATGAGCGTTTCTGATCCCGTTGCGGATATGCTGACCAAGATTCGGAATGCCGGAATGGCAAAGCATGAAAAGGTTGATATCCCTACCTCAAAGTTAAAACTTGAAATCGTCAAGATTTTAAAAACGGAAGGGTATATCAAAAATTTTAAGAAGGTTAACCAGGGGGGGGCCAATACCATCCGGGTGTTCCTTAAGTATGATGATCTAACCGGTCCGGTTATTCATGGTATCGAGAAGGTCTCTAAACCGGGCCGCCGGGTGTATACCGGTTATAAGGGTATGCCCCGGGTATACAACGGTTACGGTACCCTCATTGTCTCAACATCCATGGGGGTAACCACCGGCAAAAAGGCCGCCGAGAAGAAAGTCGGTGGAGAAATCATCTGTACCGTTTGGTAAGAGGAAAACTATGTCGCGTATCGGAAAAATACTGGTTAAGGTTCCCGCAGGGGTAAAGGTCAGTTTCCAGGATGAGCAAATCACCGTGGAAGGCCCTAAGGGAAAATTAACCCAGAAGTATCACCCAGTGATCACCTTTGAAACCAAGGGCGACGCCATTCAGGTGGACAGGGTCAATGACGAAAAACAGACCCGGGCCTTTCACGGGCTGTACCGCAATTTGCTGAACAACATGGTTATCGGGGTATCCGCGGGCTTTACCCGCTCTCTGGTTATCACCGGGGTTGGGTACCGTGCGGAAGTACAGGGGAATATACTCAATATGAATCTGGGCTTCTCCAACGAGGTCCTGGTGGGTATTCCCGAGGGGCTTTCGGTGGTATCGGAACCTAACGGAAAGATCACGATAAGCGGTATCGATAAACAACGGGTGGGAGAGTTTGCCTCCCAGCTACGGAAGCTCCGGTTCCCCGAACCCTATAAGGGTAAGGGTATCCGATATGAGGACGAACAGATCCGAAGGAAAGTCGGTAAGTCCGGCGTTAAATAGTTTTGTTATTTAACGCCCAGGCGAAACTGCGGGCGGTTTTGCCGCGGGTTACATGAGAAAGGAATTAGTAAATGTTGCGAAAAATGGTCGAAAAAGACAGAAAAAGGGCTAAGCGGAAGGTACATATCCGCAAACGTATCGCCGGTACCGCCACGCGGCCGCGGATGAGTGTAAGCCGGAGCAATAAGTCCCTGTCCATCCAGATTATTGATGACGTTAAGGGACATACCCTGGTTTCCGCTTCCACCCTGGAAAAGGAGCTGCGGAGCATTAAGGCTAACGTGGAAGGCGCCGCAGAATTAGGGGAAGTGATGGGGAAACGGCTTCTTGAGAAGAATATCAAGACCGTTGTTTTTGACAGAAATGGCTATCTGTATCACGGCTTGGTAAAGGCCATGGCCGATGGCGCCCGGAAAGCCGGGATAGAGTTTTAGGGGGCGGAATGGAACATTCACGGGACAGAGATCGGGACAGGAACCGGGACCGGGACCCTGTAGAGAAGGAATTTATCGAAAAGCTGGTAAAGCTGAACCGTACCGCCAAGGTTGTGAAGGGCGGACGGCGTTTTTCCTTTTCCGCCCTTTCGGTGGTCGGCGACAGGAAAGGCAGCGTAGGTTACGGTTTCGGCAAGGCCAACGATGTGTCCGAAGCTATCCGCAAGAGTATTGATAAGGCTAAGCGGAACATGGTCAAACTGCCCATTAAGAACGGAACAATCCCTCATGAGATTCAGGGCCGGTTTAAGGCTTCCCGGGTTCTTTTAAAACCCGCTTGCTCCGGAACCGGCATTATTGCCGGAGGTCCGGTACGGGCCATTATGGAAGCCGGCGGGATTACGGATGTATTGAGCAAGTCCATCGGTGCTTCCAGTCAATACAACGTGGTTAAAGCCGCCTTTGATTGTATTAGCCGTATGATGGACGGCAAGGCGGTATCTAAGAACCGGGGTAAGTCCCTGAATGAGCTGTGGGGTTAGGATATGGCACAGAAGATTAGAATTCGTCTGGCGCGTAGCGTTATCGGCTCCCTTCCCAAACAGCGGGCTACGGTCCGTTCCCTGGGATTACGGAAGATCGGGTCTGTTTCCGAACAGGAAGACAACCCGGTTATCCGGGGGATGGTAAAGGCCGTTGCCCACCTGGTTACGGTGGAGGAGATTAAGTAATGCACGATTTTGATTTACACGCCCCCGAGGGCGCTAATAAACGGAAGCGCATCATTGGCCGGGGCCAGGGTTCCGGAAGGGGAACCACCGCCGGTAAGGGCAATAAGGGACAGCAGTCCCGCTCCGGCGGAAAGACTTATCTGGGGTTTGAAGGCGGCCAGATGCCTCTGTACCGGCGGCTGGCCCACCGGGGTTTTTCCAACTATCCCTTTAAGAAAACTGTTCAGGTGGTAAATCTGACGGAGATAGAAAAACGGTATGAGAATGGAGAAACCGTGGCGCCCGCCACCCTGTATGCCAAGGGTTTGGTGAAGGGCGCCGATCCGGTGAAGATCCTCGGCAATGGGGAGATCACGAAAAAGCTCAGCTTCAAGGGTGTGGCCTTCTCCAGTTCCGCAAAAGAGAAGATCGAGAAGGCCGGCGGCGCTGTTGAAACCGCGGAGAATAATTAATGGCTAATCCACTGGTCGGAATTTTCAGGGTAAAAGAGCTTCGGGAACGTATTTTCTTTACCCTGGTGATATTGGTCGTGTTCCGTCTTGGGGCGGTGCTCCCCATACCGGGGATCAATGTTCGGGAATTAAACGCCTATTTCCTCTCCCAGCAGAATTCAGGGAATGCCATTATAGACTATCTTGACTTCTTTGCCGGGGGCGCGTTTTCCAATTTCTCGGTGTTCATGCTGGGGATCATGCCCTACATCTCTATGTCCATTATCATGCAGCTGCTCCTTATCGTCTTCCCCCGGTTGAAGAAGATTTCCCAGGAAGAAGGGGGAAAAAAGAAAATACAATCCTACCAGCGTCTCGGAACGGTGGCGGTTTGTCTTATCCAGTCCTTTGCGGTTACCCAATACGCCCAGAGTATTTCCCGGAGCGTGGAAAATCTTCTCAATTTGAGTATAGTGCCCTTTACCCTCTTGGCCATGCTTACCGTAACCACCGGGACCATGTTCCTTATGTGGATGGGGGAGCAGATCACCAAACGGGGTATCGGAAACGGTATTTCTCTGCTGATCTTCGCCGGTATCGTGGCCCGGCTCCCCAATGCCCTATGGGAACTCGTTGGCCGGGTACGGAACGGGGACCTTAATTTGGTCTTTGTAATTGTGGTCTTTATAATGTTTGTAGCCGTGGTAGCGCTGGTCATCTTTGAACAGCAGGGCCAGCGGAAAATACCGGTCCATTACGCCAAGCGGGTAGTAGGCCGGAGGATGTACGGCGCCCAGAATACCTACATTCCCTTTAAGATTAACCCTTCCGGGGTTATTCCGGTAATCTTCGCCTCCTCGATCCTTACCTTTCCCCTCCAGATAGCTTCCACTATCGGGGGCAACGTAGCATGGCTTGCGGCGGTTTCCCGGGTTTTAAGCCCCCGGGGTACCCTATACAACATATTATATGTGGTGTTTATTATCTTTTTTGCCTATTTTTATACCCAGGTCAGCTTGAATCCCATAGAGATTGCCAAGAATATTCGGGAAAACGGCGGTTCCATACCGGGAATCCGCACCGATAGAATTGAGGAATACCTTACTAAGATACTGAACCGGATTGTGTTTCCCGGTTCCCTGTATCTGGCGGTGATTGCGGTGCTTCCTACCATTGTACAGCACCTGTTTAACTTCCCCTCATCGATTTCATACCTTATGGGAGGTACTTCCCTGTTGATCCTGGTAGGGGTTGACCTGGATACCATGAGCCAGGTGGAGGCGCTCTTAAAAATGCACCATCATGAGGGCCTAACCAAGCGGGGTCGTCTGCGGGGTCGTAATTTGTAACAGGATTGACGAATTACAACAAATTCGTTTTAATAGATAGTTACCCCATGGCTCGGCTTTGGGGGTTTTAAGGGAGAATGAGGGATGAAAGTCCGAACCAGTGTAAAACCGATTTGCGATAAATGCAAGGTTATTAAGCGGAATGGTATAGTTCGTATCATTTGTCAGAACCCCAAGCATAAACAAAAGCAAGGCTAGGAGCATCTATGGCACGTATAGCTGGGGTTGATCTCCCGAATAAGCATGTCAACATCGCGTTGACCTATATCTTTGGGATTGGCCGGGCCAGCGCCGACGATATCTGTGCTACGGCGAAGATAGATCCCCAGAGGCTCATCAACGACCTGTCCCAGGAAGAGCTGAACGAACTGCGGCAGCTCATTGAAAACGACTATAAGGTTGAAGGCCGGCTGCGTACTGAAATTGCCCTGAATATCAAACGGCTTATGGATATCGGCTGTTACCGGGGTTTACGGCATCGCAGGGGTCTGCCCCTGCGCGGACAGCGGACACGGACCAATGCCCGTACCCGGAAGGGTAAGAAGAAGACCGTGGCCGGGAAGAAGAAGTAATGTTGTTAAAATATAGCGGAGGAAAGAGTGGCTGCTAATACGAAGAAGCGGAAAGAAAAAAAATCCGTTTATGAGGGAAACGTATATATCCAGGCTACGTTTAATAATACCATTGTGACCATCACCGATCTGATGGGTAACGCTGTTTCCTGGGCGAGTTCCGGCGGTTTGGGCTTCCGGGGCGCAAAAAAATCGACCCCCTTTGCCGCTCAGACCGTTACGGAAACCGCGGCCCAGAAGGCGCTGCAGGTAGGGCTTCGGGAAGTGCATGTGTATGTAAAGGGCCCCGGTATTGGACGGGAATCGGCGATTCGCCAACTCGGTGCGCTGGGTATTAAGGTACGATCTATCAACGACGTTACTCCGATTCCTCATAACGGCTGTCGGCCGCGGAAAACACGGCGCATCTGAGGGAGGTTTAGGAAACATGGCAAGATATACCGGACCGGTTTGTCGGCTCTGCCGGGCGGAACAGAAAAAATTGATGCTTAAGGGGGATCGCTGTAAGAGCGATAGGTGCCCGATCAATAAAAAAAGACCCGCTCCGGGGAAGGACCCTAAGGCGAGGGCGGGGAAACGTTCCGATTACGGCGTTCAGCTTCGGGAAAAACAGAAGCTTAAGAGAATCTACGGTATGCAGGAAAGGCAGTTCAGCCTTTTCTTTGAGCGGGCGCTCCGTATGCCTGGCATTACCGGTGAAAATTTGTTTGTATTACTGGAACGCAGGCTGGACAATGTGGTGTACCGGCTGCGTTTTGCGGCAAGCCGGAGTCAAGCCCGTCAGATTGTATTGCACGGGCATGTGACGGTTAACGGTAAACGAGTTAACGTTCCGTCGTTTTTGGTACGCCCCGAGGATGTAGTTGAGATCAAGGAAAAGAGCAGAAGCTTGGTGGTTATAAAGGAAGCCCTTAAGGAATACGGCAAGGCCGGAGTAATGCCCTGGCTGCAGCTTAATCCCGATGAAATGAAGGGTACGTTCCTTGCATCTCCGCGCCGTAGTGATATTACCGATTTGGCGGACATCAAAGAACAGATGATCGTCGAATTGTATTCAAAATAAGGAGTTCCCATGGCCCGTAAGAACCTGCTTAAAGGATTCAAACGCCCGAAGGGTATCACCTTTGAGCATGGTGAGCTTAAACCGAATTACGGTAAGTTCACCGCCGCTCCCTTCGAACCGGGATTCGGTACGACCGTGGGCAATACCCTGCGAAGGGTTCTTCTTTCCTCAATTCAGGGTTACGCGATCACGGCGGTTAAAATTACCTCCTATGATGCCGAAGGGGTTGCCCACAGCGTTTCCAGTGAATTTGAGACCATTCCGAATATTGTGGAGGACACCCTGGAGGTTATCAATAACCTCAAGCAGATCCGGCTCAAACTTCCTCAGGATGTTGAGCAGGATATACTCTTCTATGAATGGTCAGGGAAAGGCGAAATTAAGAGCGATGATTTTGAACGTACCGGCCAGGTAGAAATACTGAGTTCCGGCCAGCATATCATGACTCTCATGGAAGACGCTAGGCTTGAATTTGAAATTCAAATCGATCTTGGCCGTGGATACATTCCCTCCGAGGTAAATGAGCGGTATGTGGATGTGATTGGTACCATTCCGATGGATGCAATTTTTTCACCGGTAAAGAAGGTTAAATTTACTGTGGAGCCCACCCGGGTAGGGCAGCGCAGTGATTATGACAAATTGATTCTTGAGGTGTGGACCGATGGAACCATTAAACCCGATGACGCTCTGGCGGAAGCCGCGAAGATCGCCAAGGATCATCTTTCAGTGTTTATCAATTTTGATGAAAACAACCTGGGGCTTGATGAGGATTTGGATGAGGATGATGAGCGTATCCGGCAGATTCTTAATACTCCGGTGGAGGAACTGGAACTTTCGGTTCGGTCTTCCAACTGCCTTAAGAACGCGAACATTAAAACTATTGGGGAATTAACCCGGAAAACCGAGGATGATATCGCCAAGACCCGTAACTTCGGCAAGAAATCCCTCCAGGAGATAAAGGAAAAACTCAAAGAGTGGAATTTGAATTTTGGCATAACCGATATCAACTTACTGAAGAACGCGGTTGAAATTGCCCCCCATAAGGAAGAAGAAGATGAATCATAGAAGCGGCTTTAATCCCCTTGAAAGGATGGCAGCCAGCCGGAAGGCGCTGCACCGTAGTATGGTGACCTCCCTTTTCCGGTACGAGCGGATCAAGACTACCAAGGCGAAGGCCCTGGAGATACGCCGGAGTGCGGAGAAACTCATCACCCGGGCCAAGGTTGATTCTGTCCATAACCGGCGTCTTGTTTCCGCCCGCCTATATGACGAAGGAATTGTGGCGAAGCTCTTTACCAATATCGCCCTGCGGATGAAGGAACGGCCCGGCGGCTATACCCGGATCATTAAACTGGGTGAACGCTTGGGGGACGCTGCGGAAATAGTTATCCTTGAGTTGGTGGATTATAAGCTTGATACCGAAGGCACCACCGGTAAAAAGGACAAGAAGGCTGATAAGAAGAAGGCTGATATGTCTGATACCAAGGAAAAGAAAATCGACAGTAAGAAGGGAACTGAAAAGAGCGCCGCTAAGGTTGCTGCCGCTAAAGGTAAGTCTAAGGCGCCGAGAAAGACCGCCCCGGCGGCTAACTAAGGGAGAAGTACATGTCTAAAGCACATAGAGGTAAGGGCATTCGGGAGCTTGTTTCCCGCGGCAGAGGAAGTTGCCCGGTCTGTTCCAGGGAAAACATAAAAGTCCTCTACGAGCAGGAAGTGGGAGAAGGGGAAACCAAGACGAAGATAAGGATATGCAAAATCTGTAAAGCCGCATTAAAGCACGGTAAGAAAACGGCGCCCCGGCAGGCGTAAAGAGAATAGACTCGCAAAAAAAGTTTGGAAGAGTTTGTTAAGCAGCCTCCTCTAACCTTCTTTTTTTCATCCTCGTAATTAAATTTAGGCTCCGATTGCTATTTCCTCATCCGCGGCATCCCCAGACTGAAAACCCAATTCATCACGTAATAAAGTGTCCACATCGGCTTCATAATCCACCCCTTCAACATCGAAGCCGTGGATTTCCATGAAGTCGTGTTTGAAACCGGCCAGATCCGTGGTTTCGGAGATATTTTCTTCGGTGACCTTTGCCATTTGGGCCGCGGTCTCCCGCTGAACATCCTCGCGCATCTCCCAGTCGTCGATCCGTATACGGCCTTCGTTGTCCGCGATTACTTTGAGGGGATTTTGGGCCGCTTCGGGGGTATAGAGCCGGTCACGGTAGAGGCGGACTATCTGTTCGATGCAGCCTTCGTGGAGGCCCTTTGCTTTCATCACCTTAAAGAGGCAGGCGATATAGAAGGGAATGATGGGGATAATCGAGCTTGAGCGGGTTACCAGGGCTTTGTTTACCGATATCCACGCTGCGCCGCCTGATATCGCAAGTTTTTGATTGATAAGGCGGCCTGCCCGTTCCAGGTCTTCCTTGGCGCGGCCTATGGTGCCGTTCTTGTAAATGTCCCAGGAAAGTTCCGGCCCTATATAGGTATAGGCTACGGTCCGTACTGTGGGGGAAAGTACCTCCTGTTTTCCCAGGGCGTCGATCCAGATTTCCCAATCCTCGCCGCCCATAACTTTTACGGTATTGGCAATTTCTTCTTCCGAAGCGGGTTCGACGCTGACTTCCCGGATCTGGGCGGTGAGCATGTTGATGGTTTTTCCTGAATACACTTTGCCCGTGGGTTTGATCACCGAGCGGTACATAACACCGTTTTTGGGGTCTATCCGAACCGGGGATGCCAGGGAGTAAACGATAAGGTCAACCTTGGGGGCAATCCCCGCCCGGCGGGCAGCTTCCCGGATTGCCTCGGCGGTATCCGCCTTCATGGAGTCGGAAAAAGCGTCCCCGTCCAGGGTGACGGAGACCAGGCCGGCTTTTTCCGCCTCAACCTCAAAAATCCGGTTGTTGTACCAGCCCGGAGTACCCGGTTTAGTTGCGGAAGCGGCTTTTTCGAAGGAAACTCCCACGGTTGTTGCACCATACCCGAAAGCGGCGGAGATTCGACTGGCCAGGCCGTAGCCCGTGGAGCAGCCCACCACAAGGGCCAATTTCGGCGTTCCCTGGGGAGCCTTGATATCTGCCGGTTCTTTGTTTCCGGCGAGGGTATTCTTTACATACTCAATTTGATTCCGTACCACCTGGGCGCATCCCTTGGGGTGGCTGTTGATGCAAATATTTTCGCGAATTAAGGGTTTGATTATCATTTTTTCTCCTTGGAGGATAGTTTACATGACAATAATCAATATTTTGTCATAATTAAATCATAAGCATCCAGAGAGAAATGTCAATAGTTTAGATGACAAAAAATGAAAATTTGTCATAATCTTCGGATACTAAAAGGTGAGGCCCTAAGGCTGTTGCGTATTTCCCGGGCTCACCAGGCACATCCACTCAGCTTCTACGGCGAGTTCATCCCCTACATAAGCTTTGCCGGACTGCTTAATCATCTTGGGAGAGATCCGCAGGTTTACGACTTCTGAGCGGACTTCTTCACCGGGACGAACTTGACGGCGGAATTTTACCTTGTCTACTGTGGCCAGGAAAAACAGGGCGTTACCCGGGAGTATACCCAGCTTGCGGAGGCCTGCGCCGCCGGATTGGGCCATGGTTTCTACCAGAATTACACCGGGTACCACAGGATACCCGGGGAAATGGCCGGCAAAGAAAAATTCTTTTTCCGTGAAAAGATGGCGGGCAACGATTTTTTCCTTGTCCGCTTGATCAATTTCGTCCACAAAGAGGAAGGGGGAGCGATGAGGTAACAATGATTCAATATTACTCATTGTACTTCCTAAATACTACTATGCCGTTATGACCGCCGAAACCAAAGTTGCCCGAGGCGGCGACGTTTACCGTACCGTACTGGACCTTGTTGGGGACATAGTCCAGGTCGCAGGCGGGGTCGGGGTTTTCCAGGTTGATCGTTGGGGGGAAGAAGCCTTCCCGGATAGCGAGTATACAGGCTATTACTTCCAGGCCGCCACCGCCGGCGACGCAATGGCCGATCATGCTTTTGGTACTGGATATTTTTAACTTATAGGCGTGATCCCCAAAGGCATATTTGAGCATCTTTGTTTCCGTAGCATCGTTAATCTCCGTGGAAGTACCATGGGCGTTGTAATACTGCACCTCTTCGGGCCTTATGCCGGCGTCTTCCAGGGCGTACTTCATGGCGATACCGCCGCCTTCACCGGAGGGATCAGGGGCGGTGATGTGGTACGCATCGGCGCTTCCGCCGTAGCCTGCAAATTCTGCCAGGATTGCGGCGCCCCGGGCTTTGGCGTGTTCTTCGGTCTCCAGGATCAGTATTCCTGCGCCTTCTCCCAGGACGAAACCGTCACGATCCGCATCAAAGGGGCGGCTTGCCTTTTCCGGAGTATCGCAGCGCTTAGAGGAAAGGGCCTTGAGCATCTGGAAACCGCCGATGGCAAAAGCGGTGATACAGGCTTCGGTGCCGCCGGAGACGACCACATCGCAGCGGCCGGAACGGATCAGGTCCAGGGCTTGGCCCAGGGCGTCGGCGCCGGAAGCGCAAGCGGTAATCTGGGTGTAGGCGGGACCCCGCAGGCCGTAGACCATGGAAACATTCCCCGCGGCTTCGTTGTTGATCATCAGCGGCACGGTAAGTGGCAGCATACGCTTGGGGCCGTTGTCAAAAAGTTTGTGAAAGGATTCGCTGACAATCTCGTAACCGCCAATACCGTTTCCCAGAACCACCCCGGCCCTGTTGGGGTCCCCTTTGATCCGCTGTCGCCCTTCGCCTGCGTCTTCCAAAAGATCCGCCTGCTTTAAAGCCTGGGCTGTGGCGGCCGCCGCAAACTGGGTGAACCGCGCCATTTTCCGGGCATCCTTCTTATCAATCCACTGGGAAGCATCAAAATCCTTAACCTCTCCCGCAATGGTCACGTCAAAACCGGTGGTATCAAATTGGGTGATTTTCCCGATCCCGCTTTTCCCCGCAATAAGGGATTGCTTAAATTCCTCCACAGAATTCCCGATAGGGGAAATTGCGCCCATACCCGTAACCACAACCCTAGTCTTCATCAAAGTTCCTCCACAACATTTTCTATTAGCATTCTATGATTAGATTTGATAATGCGCCATTTTAGTAGCATAGACAACCTGTTTAGATGAACATCCCGCCGTCAACGGCGAGTACCTGTCCGGTTATATATGCCGCGCCATCGGAAGCGAGAAACAACGCCGCTTCCGCTACATCCGAGGGCTGACCAATCCGCTTTAGGGGTATATGCTCGGTCATTTTTACCCTGGCTTCCTCGTTGATGGCGTTGGTCATGTCCGATGCGATAAATCCTGGGGCTATGGCGTTGACCCGGACCCCGCGGCTCGCCGTTTCCTGGGCTAGGCTCTTGGTGATGCCGATAATTCCGGCCTTGCTGGCGGCGTAATTTATCTGGCCGCCGTTACCGTGGATTCCCACCACGCTGGACATGTTGATGATGGAACCGCTACGGCGGCGTATCATGTCCCTCCCTACGGTCCTGGATATAATAAAGGCGGCGGTGAGGTTCACGTCCAGCACCTTCTGGAAGTCCTCCAGGCTCATCCTGAAGGAAAGATTGTCCTTGGTGATTCCGGCGTTATTCACCAGGATGTCGAACCCCCCGGCTTTTTTCAGTTCCCCGTCGATAAGGGCTTCAATTTCCGGCAATTTTCCTAGATCGGCGCTGATCCAGCGGAGTTTGCCGCCGGATTTTGAGATCCGATCCTGTAAATCCGCGGGTTCCTTGGTTCCCAGACCCCAAACTTCCGCCCCCTCTTCCAGGAAACGATCCGTAATAGCCCTGCCTATACCCCGGGAAGCCCCGGTTACCAGGACTTTTTTTCCTTCCAGCCTCATTGCATAACTCCTAATCAGTGCGGTGGCTGCCACACCGTTCAATCAAAGCGAAACGAAGTTTCGCATAGTTCTTTAAGCCCTAATTCTCAAACAAAGTGGTAATATCCTCAACCTTCCCGGCCGCGAAAATAGGTAATTTGATACCCGAATCTTTCCAAAGTCCCTGGAGGGCCTTTCCCGGGCCGGTTTCCAGAGCCATCTCTATGTCCAGGGCGGCAATGGCGGCTTCTTCGGCGATCCACCGTACCGGAGAAGTGATCTGTTTTAGGGCTAGCTCCCTGGCTTCTGTACCGGAGCTTACCGCCTTACCGGATACGTTGGAAAACAAGGGAATCGCCGGGTCCTTAAAAGGCGTCGATTCCAGTACGGGACCGAATTTATCCGCCGCTTCCGCCATGAGAGGGGAGTGGAAGGGACCCGCCACCTGGAGCCGCAGGACCCGCCTGGCCCCCGCCTCCTTAAATATCTCTTCTGCCCTCCCCAGGGCCTTGGCGGTTCCGGCAACCACCACCTGTCCGGGTGAATTGATGTTAGCCACATAGAGATCCGCAATACCCGAAGAGCTAACCAGGCTTTCCACCTGATCCGAGGCCAGGCCGATAATCGCCGCCATGCCCGGGGCACTGTCTGTGGAGCCGGCGATATGTTCCACCGTTTCCTGCATGGCCTTGCCGCGGGCAACTACCAGTTTGAGGCAGTCCATGGGACTGATGACTTCGGAGGAGACAAGCGCGGCGTATTCACCCAGGCTGTGCCCGGCAACACAGACCGGCCGCAGATACCGATCTTTCAGAAACGCCGCGACACAGAGATTTGCCAGGGTGACCGTTGGCTGGGCTATGTCGGAACGCTTGAGGAATTCGGCATCCGAATCCCGGAGCAGGGCTTGAATATCTCTGCCCATAGCCTCGGAAGCTAAGGCGAAAAGGGTAGCCGCCGTTTTAGACGAGGCGAGAAAATCCAGGGCCATACTTGGATACTGGGCACCCTGGCCGGGAAAAAGAAACGTCACTTTAGTTTTATTGTTTACCATACGATAAGATTCCCTCCAAAGGTTAATCCCGCGCCAAAACCGATGGTCATTATCAGATCCCCCTTCTTGATTTTTCCGTCCCGGTTGAGTTCGTCCAGGGCGATGGGTATCGATGCCGACGACGTATTGGCGTATTCTTCAATATTAAGAAAAAACTTTTCCTGCGGTATGCCCAGCCGCTTTCCCGCAGCTTGGACAATCCGGGCATTGGCCTGGTGGGGCACAATCCGCTTCACCTGATCAATGGTGATTCCCTCCTGGGCAATGAGCTTCTCAATGGTATCTGTCACCGCCTTTACGGCGAAGTTATAAACCGCCCTGCCATCCATTTCGAGAACCGATGGGGTCTCCACGGTTTCACCCTTCTTCCAGGGCTGCCGGGACCCGCCCCGGCGGTTGATGATACTTTCCGCCCCGGCGCCGTCCGCCCCCAGGATGGTTCTAAGGAGCCCCCGTTTGTCCGGCCCGGGGGTCTGCTCAGCCAGAGCTGCCCCGGCGCCGTCTCCGAAGAGTACGCAGGTACTCCGGTCCTCCCAGTTGGTTATCCGGGAAAGCACCTCCGAACCGATCACCAAGGCCCGCTTTCGGGAAGGGTTTAAGCTCAAATACCCTGCGGCAAGCTCCAGACAGTAGATAAAGCCGGAACATCCCGCGGAAACATCCAGGGCTGCGGCGTTGCTTGCCCCCAACCCGGCCTGGACAATGCAGGCTGTCGAGGGAGTTCCGTAATAATCCGGAGTTGCGGTTCCTAAAATAATCAGATCCAAGCTGAGTATAAGCTCTTCCAGGGCTTCTCCGGTCTTCTCCGCAGCCATGGACAGGGTCTGCCGGGCCGCCGCCAGGGCCAAATCACTGCTCGCTGTGTTTTCATCCGCAATATGCCGGGCCCCGATCCCCGAATGGGACCGGATCCATTCGTCATTCGTTTCAATTCTGCGCGATAAATCATCATTACTGACCCTGTTTGATGGAATAGCCTTTCCGGTTGCAATTATCTCGAATGCCATACACAACTGCCTTTCCATGACAAAATTTGTGTTTTTGTCATGATTAATATAATACTAAAGTGGGAAGAAAAGTCAAGTTAATTTTTAGACCCATAAAAAATAAGGCGGTTGCAGGAAAATTTTGGAGTCTCCGGGGGGCTACACCGTGTCGCGCTTAATCTTCTTGGTGGTGGTCATCTCCATGGGTTCATCCAAAATGGTTAGCCGCACAATTTTCTGGTAGGGGAGGAGCCGGCGGTTCACTTCGGAAATGATCCGCTCCATTTCGGCGCGGATCGCCTCTTTCGATTGCCCGTCCTTGAAAAAGTCCTGGCTGGGGTAGATCAGGGCTTCGATGCCCTCGGTTTTTAGCTTTTCATCCGCCGCAAAGCCCCGGATCAGGATCTGATCGATTTCGTCGTAAAGTTGGAATTCGTTTTCGATTTCTTCGGGATAAACGTTTTTGCCCCCTTCGGTGACGATGAGATTTTTTGCCCGGCCCGTAAGGTAGAGGTAGTTCTCATCGTCCAGGTAACCCAAGTCTCCGGTTTTTAGGTACCCATCGGGGGTAAAGGCTGTTTCGATTTCCTGAGGTATTTCGTAGTAACCCTGCATAACCACCGGACCTTTGACGATGACTTCCCCCACACCCCGATCGTCGGGGTTGAGTACCCGCATATCCACCATGGGTATCACCTTGCCCACGCTGGTTTCCTTGTAATGATCGATGGGATTGAGGGTGATGATAGGGGATGTTTCCGTGAGGCCGTAACCCTGGATAAAATTGATGCCCAACTGGTTGAATTTACGGAATACGCTGGGCGCCAGGGGGCCGCCGCCGCAGATGCAGGTCTTTACCGAGTTCAGAGACGCCTGATCCAGGAGGAAACGGAACATCTTTTTACCGGGGTTTACCTTGAATGTTTTTTTAATAATCCCCGAGACGACCATGAGCGCCGATATGGCCCCATAGACCAGGGGGCCTTTTTCTTTTATACCCCGGATAATCCCCCCAAGGAGTTTATTGAAGAGCATGGGGACTCCCAGGAACAGGGTGATCTGTCCCTGCTTCAGGTCCTTGAGGATAGCTTTGGTGACCATCCGTTTGCCGAACACTAATTCCGCCCCCACCGCCATGACCACGATGAAGACGGTCATACTGTAGGCATGGTGGATGGGAAGGAGGGCGTAGAAAACATCCTCCGGAACAAGGTCGATATATGACTGGGCAAGATAGTTGTCCGAAAGCAGGTTAGCGTGGGTCAACATGACCCCTTTGGGATTTCCCATGGTTCCGGAGGTAAAGAGTATCGCCGCCAGGTCGTTTTCGCCGGGAAGCTCAATTTCTGCTTCCGGTCCATCCAGATCGTACAGATAGGTTCCCACCCCTTTTTTTAGGGATATTACTTCTTCTAAACCGCCTGTGGACTTCAGTGTTGATACATAGTGTTCGTGCTTTTCCTCGTCCGCAAAGAGGATACGGGCCTTGGCAAATTTAATGAGGGATTCCGTTTCTTCCTGCCTGAGTTGATGGTCGATGGGGACCACCACGGCACCGGCAAAATGGATGGCGATAAACGCCACAGCCCACTCGGGGCAGTTCTTCCCCGTAAGGGCAATACGATCCCCCTTGCGGATTCCCCGGCTGTAAAGCCACCGGGACACCGCTCTGATGATTTTTAAGGCCTCATTATAACTCAGGGTAATCCGGTCTGGCTCGTAGATGGTAAAACAGGGCCGCTCCCCATACCGGGAAACGGTAATCCTGAACGCCTCCGGCATGGTTGGCCATGTTCCGTTAAAAACCATTCCCCGATACCCGTCCAAATAAGCCCAAGGCGTACTATTTTTGCCCATCTCCCTATTCTCCCTCAAAAAGCACTCTATAAGGTTTACGCCGTTTCAATGGCGAATAGCAGGATAGTATACATCATTCTAATGGCGTATACTATTTATAGTATACGGCTATGTTTGTAAAAAAAGCTATCAATTTCTGCCTGTTGGCGGTGATATTAACCGGTTGTTCCGGCCGGATCAATGGCAATCTCTACAGGGACGGTTCCGCGGAGCTTTCTCTGGAACTAAGCCTGGAATCCCGGATGGCTGCATTGATCCGCTCCCTGGCGGCCCTTTCTTCCGGCGCTCCACCGGCCCGGGACGCCCCGGTCATTGACGGACCGGCTATTGCCGGATCCATGGCCGCTGCGCCGGGTATTGAGTCGGTGAGCCTGCACAACCGGAGCCCTTCCAGTATAGCCGGGAACATCCGGATTTCCCGGGTGGACGAATTCCTTGCTCTGCCACTTGGCTCCGAGGCTGCAGATACTGTGGGGAAACGGTTTATCAGTTTCGTTCCGGGGAATCCCGCAGAGGATAGTCGGCTTGTAATCGCCATGGACCGGAGCGCCGCCCCTCTGTTGCTTGGCATGATTTCCGAGGATGTACGGGATTACCTTTCGGCGCTTATGGCCCCCGCTGCCACCGGAGAGCGGCTTTCCCGGGAGGAATACCTGGAACTGACAGGCGCCTTTTACGGCAAAGCTCTGGCGGACGAGATTACCGCCGCAAGAATCACCGCGGTCATCGGGTTCCCCGGGCCGGTAATATCCGTTAAGGGCGGAACCTTTTCCGGAAATCAGGCCCGGTTCGACATACCCTTGGCGGATCTTCTGGTTCTGGAAAATCCGCTGGAATACGAAGTTATCTGGCGATAGGATAGGCGGTTTTTAATTATCCTCTTTGATTATCTCGATTTTTATCCCGTCGTTCTGGTCCTGTTCTTCCTTTGGGGGAATCGAAACCCGGAGTATGCCGTTTTTGTAAACCGCTTTAACGTTTTCCTGGGCATATTTATCCAAAGGGACGTAGTATTTCTGTTTTTCAATATCCCTCATCTTTAAGCGGCGTTTGAAGTACCGGATGTTTTCATCCTGGGATAGATCAAACCCGGTGTTTCCGGCGGAATCTTCGTTGAGCTTTGCGGAGAACACCATGTAATCGCCTTGGAAGGAGAGGCTGATATCCTTTTCGTCAAACCCCGCCAGGGCGAATTCAAAAATCATGCTGCGGTCAACGGTCATGTAGACATTCATCGGGGGGTAGGAATAATTGGGATAATAATCGACGTTCTCATCATAGCTCCCTTTGGCGAAGCGGCTCCGGTGGCCGCAGCCTTCGCCTCTGGGGTTAAAATTCCGCTGGAATTCGTCGGTGAAATTTTGGGCGGCTTCGAAGATTTCGTCGAAGATCGTCCCCATGTCCATGTACGATCTGTTGCCTTTCATATAGGCTCCTTTCACACCCTGGTGTGAGTACGCCGCTATGGCGTATTTGCGCCGGCATTCAGCCCGGCAGATTTGACCCTCATACGAGCGGTCTCATAAGGCTACTCTTTTAAAACTGAAGTTTTGAAAAAGCCTTCATCTTTTTCTTTTAATGTAATCATTTTATTTCGGAACGGCAATAACCGACTGTAGTTCCGGTTTTTTCTTCAGTTCTTCCTTGAGACCTTCGGCGCGGCCCTTGTTCACATAATCCTTGCTTTGGAAGGAATAAGTGAATTTGGTATGCACATCGTAGGTTCCGGCCATCAGGGCGTAAGCGTCCTCGGTCATCACCAGTTCCTCGTCGGTGGGAATGATGTAGATGGGTATCTTCGACTCCGGTTTGGAGATGAGGGTCTCGGTATTCCGGGTACAGGCCAGGTCGTTCTTTTTAGGATCGTAGACAATGCCGCTGCCCTCAAGTCCTTCCAGGATCTTCTTCCGGATGAAGAAGGCAAATTCGCCAACCCCGGCGGTAAAGACCAGAGCGTCCGCTCGGCCCAGGATCGCTTGATAGGCGCCGATGTACTTCTTAACCCTATGAGCTTCCATGTCCTGGGCAAGCTTTGCCCGTGCGTCCCCTGCCAAGGCCGCCTTTTGGATGTCCCGGCGATCCACATACTGACCGGTTATGCCCAGGAGGCCGGATTTTTTATTGAGCGCGCTTTCCATTTCAGCAGCGCCTATACCGGTTTTCCGCATTACGTAGAAGGGCAGGGCGAGGTCCGCATCCCCGGACCGGGTTCCCATGATGAGCCCTTCCAGGGGGGTCATCCCCATGGACGTATCGAAGGAGCAGCCGTCTTTAACGGCGTTTACCGAGGCGCCGTTTCCCAGATGGCAGATGATCAGGTTGGTCTTGTAAGGATCCTGGCCCAGAAGTACCGCCGCACGTTTGGCGGTATAGAGGAAGCTGGTCCCGTGAAATCCGTAGCGGCGTACCGAGTGTTTTTCGTACCATTCGTAGGGTACCGCGTAGAGATAGGATTCCGGGGGCATGGTCTGATGCCAGGCGGTATCTATGATGGCGCAATGGGGCACCTTGGGGAGTACCTGCTTGGCCGCCTCAATCCCCATGATATTGGCGGGATTGTGGAGCGGTCCCAGATCCTTAACTTCATGGAGGGTCTTCATCACATTGTCATCCACAATAACCGACTTGGTAAACTTATCGCCCCCGTGAACCACCCGGTGGCCCACAGCTTTGATAATCCCCATATCGGTGATTACCCCGTGTTCCTTGTCAGTCAGCGTTTTGATGATCAGATCCACCGCTTCGGTGTGGTCCGGGCAGTCATGCTCCACCACATATTCTTCCTTACCTTTGGCTTTGTGGGAGATAAAGGACCCCTTCAGGGTAACCTTTTCCACATTTCCCACCGCCAGGATATCCTTAGCTTCCCAATCGTAGACCTGATACTTAGCGGAAGAAGATCCGCAATTCAACACTAGAATAACCATGTATACCCTCACTTATTAATGATTTTTTATATTCGGTAAAATTATACCATGAGCCGGGGATTCTGTCACCAGGATTTAGACACAGAATTTAGAGCAGTTCCGTCCTGCCGGCGGCTTTGATCTGCTCCACGATGTTTTTGACCCCCTGGGTCGCGCCTTTTTTGGCGATAAGCGCCGAAGCCGGCGCGCCGTCCCTTCCCGACCGGATCACCACGATGAGGTCGTCCACCCCGCAAAGCGCCGCCGGGATATCGGAATCCACAAAGCAGCCCGATGAGTCCTGGGCGTACACCTCAGCGGAAGCATCCCCGGATCTGCGGTCCGACGCAAGCCGGGCGTATTCATCCCAGCTGCCCACATCGAACCACTCAAACCGGGCGCTTACCACCACGGTTTGGGAACTCTTTTCGGCGATGGCATAATCCACGGAGATTCCCGGCGCGGCATTGTAGGCTTCCTCCAGGCCGGGCCACTTGTCCAGGACCCGTATGCCCCCCTGTACCGTATAAGCGGCTTCATCGGGAACGGCAAGCTTTTCGAAGGCGCTATAAATCTCCGGGGCGTTCCGGCGAAATTCTTCCAGGATAAAACGGGAGGAAAAGCCGAACATTCCCGAATTCCAGTAGTAATTTCCCGCCGCCAGAAACTGTTCCGCCCGTTCCTGGTTAGGCTTTTCCCGAAACGACAGGACCTTATATACCGCCGTTTCAGGACCCGTAAACCGATCCCCGGTCTCAATGTAACCGTACCCGGTTTCCGGTCCCCGGGGGGGGATGCCGAAAATAGCCAGACTGCCCCGGGCGGAGAAGACCGAGGCGGCGGCGGCATCGGCCGTAAAAACTGTCAGAGGCCGTATAATATGATCGCTGGTTAGGACCAGAATATTCCGGTCTCCATTGCTCGTCCCTTGGGCATAGAAAGCCCCGCAAGCGATAGCGGGGGCGGTATTTTTGGCCAGCGGCTCCGGAATCAAAACCAGCCGTTTTTTATCATCCCCGCGGTATTTTTCACAGACCCTGATAATATGGGGGGCATGGGTTTTCCCGGCGATAATGATGACCCTGCCGTCCTCCCCGGTAAGCGCCAGGGCCCGCCCCACCGCATCGTTGAAAAGGCTGCCCTCCCCGGTAACGGACAG
>JAITBG010000021.1 GCA_031283725.1 Treponema sp.
ATGATAGCGGCCTATCTTGCGTCATTTACCGTATTTCTCGTCATCGAATTTGTGCCGAAAACGGATTCCCAGGTTCAGCGTCTTTTGAAAACCCGAGTCGATATCTTCCAGGACTATACAGAGGAATGTTTTGAAAGGGCTCTGAGCGTCCATTTTGAAGTACTTTGCAAAAAACCGATAGAAAATACCGAACGGACCCTGTATTTGTTCCGCAAAAGACAGGAATAGGAAAAACGGCATGAACCATCCGTCTTTATGCTTCCAAATCGTAACGTTCCACCGGTTAATGATGTGAGGCGATTTCAAAATTTGACATTTTGAAATCGCCTCATGTATTTAGACTTGTTTCGTGGATCGAGGATATCTAAATTTTTTCCAAAATAATAGAAGCGCCTGATTCTCGTCCTCGTCTTGCCCTTTTGGGTTGTCCGTAACATGACCTCACGAAGTACCGCATTAATCCGGCTTTGATACCCCTTCCCGTAACCCTTGAACTAAGCTAAAACATCAGCGTCAATGCGTATCTGAACGGCTTTTTTGATAGGCTTGAAATATTCAGGATGCCTGGGTCTCATTTTTTTAAGCTCCTCTCCGGTTAATACGGGGCAGTCCGGAAAATCAGTGTTCTTAACAGCCTTTATCTCGGCTGTCCGTTCAGGCGGTAAATTTTTTGCGTCATTCATAATGCATCCCCTCCTCAACAGGTTCGGCAGGCCGAACCGAAATGATCCCCTTGTCCTTCTGCCTTATTGTCATCCTGCAACACGCCGCTGGCGGCGGCATATTGACTTTTTAGGGAAAATATGAGAACCTTATCGCAGATATTTCGCGGGAATAGCTCAGTGGTAGAGCGCGACCTTGCCAAGGTCGATGTCGCGGGTCCGACTCCCGTTTCCCGCTATTCGTAATGCCTTATAAGATAACGAAATCGCTTACCCAGACAACGGATGGTGCTTTACTTTTAAGGGTCATGGAGAACTTTTAGTTTTGCCGGCCCGAAGGGAGTTTTGGTATGCGTCTGTCGAAAACCCGAAAAGCATTTGTTCTCTACAAGCGGTACCTGAAAAAAGGTCCCTTGGTACGCCAAATTCTGGAATGAGGTATGGGCGATCCCTTTCTGCGTACTCAAGCCATTTCTATATATGGCATAAAGGATGTAATAGTATATACTAAGGGGTGTCCATAGACGACCGGGATTCGGCTTGAAATAAGCCGTTTTGGCCATAAAAGTGCGGCTTCTTCCCTGGACCAGGCCGCTGTCGCGGGTCCGGCTCCCGTCGTTTCCCGAAAACGAGGGCTACCCTTTTATGGAACCCGTTGTCAGGCCCCTGATCAGGGTTTTCTGCGTAAAGAATCCCATTATTACCGGAACAATAACGACCATTGTTGCTGCGGCGCACATTTTACCCCAAAAATAGCCCTGCTGGGTCATGAATTTACTCATAAATATAGGCAGGGTCGCCGCCTTGGTATAGGAAATCGTAACCCCGAAGAAAAATTCATTCCAGGTAATAATAAACACCAGCATCGCCGCCGAAATAAAGCCGTTTCGTACCAGCGGAAGCATGATGGTAAAAAACGTACGCACCCTGGAACTGCCGTCCATATCCGCGGACTCAACAATTTCTTTGGGTATCTCTTTTAAAAAATTGGTAACCATCCAAATCATTAACGGAACGCCCGCCCCGGTATACAGCAGAACCAACGCAAGCCGGCTGTCCACCAAACCGATTTTGTTGTACATCAGATAAACCGGAACAATAACGGCTATGGCGGGCAAAAAAGTAGTCGAAACAAACCAAAAATAAATACTGTCGGGAGATTTTATCCGGGTAAATACAAGGCCGTAGGCGGCGGATATTGCCAATATCGATGAAACAATGACCGTGCATACCGTGATTATCAGGGAATTGGAAAGGTGCGAAAAGAAAGACGCCGTTACCACCTGCCGGTAATTTTCCAGCGTCGGGGTGAAAATTACGCCGGGAACAATAACCTGGGACTCTGTTTTAAAACTGGAAATAACCATATAAAAAATCGGAAACACCCAGAGCAGGGCGATCAATACGGATACGCCGTTGATCATCCGCGCTTTTACTTTTTGATTCATGCTAAATCTCCCAATATCAGAATTTTACAATACTTCTTTTTTTCGTAAATGGCCGAAGAAATTTTGGGTAATAATAATGGTAATCACCACCGTTATTACCGCCACCGCCGCGGCGCGCCCCACGTTCCAGTCAAAAAATATGGTGCGATAAACATGATACGGCAGATTGGAAGAGGACACCCCCGGGCCTCCCTGGGTGGTAACATATACAAGGCCGAATACCTTGAGGATATTGATCAGCCCCAGGGTCATGGCTACATTGATATGCCCGCGAATCAGGGGGATTTTTATCTGAAGCAACATCCGCAGGCCCCCTGCGCCGTCCATCCGGGCGCTTTCCACCACTTCTTCCGATATGCTCTGCAAACCCGCCATGATAATCATAAAAAAGAATGGCGTCCATTGCCAAACAATCAACATAATAACCGTTATCAAAGAGTAATTCCCCAGGAAATCAAGGGGTACAATGCCCAGCATACGGCTGATATAATAATTAAATCCGAAAGACGGATTCAGGATCAGCGTTTTCCACACAATGCCCACCACCGAATCCATCACAAAATAAGGCAGCACAATCAAGGTTCTGATAAGATATACCCCGGTAAAGTGCCGGCTGAAAAGAATACCGAGGAGGATGGCCAATACGGTACAAAGGGCAACCGATGCGGTAATAATTACCCCGGTGTTTAGCAGCACCCTGTAAAAGTCCGGTGTCGTAAAAATCCGTACATAATTTTCAAACCCTATAAAGCCGATCTTTAGATCCGGCCGCTTTACATTCCATCGTAAAAAGGAAAAGACAATTGTAATTACAAAAGGAATCTGCGTGATCAAGGCAACGACAATAATCGCAGGATATGTTATAAATCTGCTGTAATCCGCTTTTTTTATATTATTTCGGTACGCCATTTACCGTTATTACCTCCGCCTATATGTATATTCCATAGATTTGAGTTTGTCAGGCTCTATAAAAACCAATGGGGCTATCCAGGAAGTTTTTTTTGGATAACCCCATCGGAAAAATTAATTCATTATTTCAAGCCCAAACAGCCGGATTACTTCTTATATCCGCCTTCAACCGCCGCATCTTCAAGGATACGCTGACAGTTTTGCATCACCTGTTCAACGGTCCTCTGATCCGCGATATAGGCTGCCAATTCCTGTGCACAGGCTTCACCCCAGGAACTGTATTCCGGAAGGTTAGGCAGGGAATTACCGGTGTACGGAGTGGGATTAACCGCCGGCTGGGCGTAATCAACCGCCAAAATTGAATCACGGGTTATCTCGGCAAAATCACACTCGGCCTGATACTGCGGAATACTATAGGTTGATTTCCTGGTTCCCGAAGGCGCCAATTTCCATCCCTTGGTTTCACCTACCAGACGGACATACTCTTTACTGGTACACCATGTCAAGAATTTAAAAGCCTCGGCGGGGTGTTTGGTACCGGCGGTGATGCTTATCCCCCAGCCTCCGATGGTTCCGGTGTTCTTCTTCTTTACCGCCACAGGGGAAATCGCATACCCAATCTTGCCTTTTACCTGGGAATCGGAGGAATTCGCGAGGGTACCGGCCGAAACCGTGGCGTCATACCACATTGCCGCCTTCCCGCTTGCCATCAGGTTGAGGCATTCAGTATATCCGCACGTGGTCGGGCTGGGCTCTCCGGTGTCTTTGATGAGTTTTTTGTAATACTCCAGGGCGTTCCTCATTTCGGGGGTATTGAATTTGGCATTCCAGTTCATATCGTAATACTGGGCGCCGAAGGAATTAACCAGTACGCCGAAGATATACATATTTTGACCATAGCCGGGCAGGCCGCGGAAGGCAATGCCGCATATACCCTGGGCCGGATCGTTTGCCTTGACCGCCAAATTGTAGATGTCATCCCAGGTGGGATTAGCGGGCATGGTAAGGCCCTTGGCCGCGAAAATCTCCCTGTTATAGAACACCATAGTGCTTTCAGAATAGAAGGGTAATCCCGCAAGTCCGCCCTTCGTCGCGGAGGTCATGGAGTCCTTGACCGATCCGAATATATCATCCAGATCATACGCCGCCCTCTCGTTCGCCGGCATAGCCGCAAACAGGATGTCCAAATTCAGCGCCCAGCCGTTATCAAGGTATGTAGCCGTATCCGAAGTACCCAAGGTAACCAGGTCAAACTGGCCGCCCCCAAACGCCACATCCTGGGTAATTTTAGAACGGATCTCATTTTCCGACAGGATGGTAAAATTCACCCTAATGCCAGTCTGCTCCGTAAATTTCGCGCTTAACTCTTCCATAAATAACCATATCGGGGTTATTTACCGAAGCTACGGTAATCGTAACGCCGGAAACCGCTTCCTTTTTGCCGCCCGCAAAGGCAGCCGCGCTGATCAGCATCAATACGGCGCAATTTCCCCAAAGTTTTCTTAGTTTCATAAAGTCCGCCTAAATTATTGATGATTTATATACCGCAACATACTTCAAAGAATACTACCAATAAAATTATCCCCCCGT
>JAITBG010000053.1 GCA_031283725.1 Treponema sp.
CATGGCGGATAAATACATTTTTTCGTTTGACGAGTTTATGAAGGAGCATCCTGAGATAGATCCTTCCTGGAGGTCCTTTGTGGAGCCGGTCATTCAAGGTTCCGAGGATCAGCTTTTCAGTTTCATCATGAGCTATATTTTCATGTAAAGATTTTGGCAGGCTCCGGGGGTTCCCCGGATTCTCTCCGGGGCCTGCCGTCTTAATCTGCCGAAAGTCTATGGGCGCGGCCCAGGCGGTGCGGTTCCGGATAGGCCCTGATACTATCGAAAGCACGTGCGGCTGCCCTGGGATATGCCGTCTATCAAATTGAACATTTTTTCATTATACGTTAAGCTTTTCTATATATTTCATGCTTTTTCGTGTATTCGGAGAAGCATTCCGGAGTAGTAGAATCGAATGAATGTTACTGAAATTATGGCCGAATTGGTCCTGCAACTGGGGATTATCATTTTTGTGGTTCGCCTGGGGGGACGGCTGGTCAAGCTTGTTGGCGTCACCCCGGTGTTAGGGGAGCTTTTGGCGGGTGTGCTTATCGGCCCCTATGCGCTGGGGAGTATTGCGCTTCCTGGGTTTCCCCAGGGGCTTTTCCCGTTTGGGGAAGGGACCCTGGCGGTAAGCTCCGAACTCTACGCCTTTGCTACCGTGGCTTCCATAATCCTGCTTTTCGCCTCGGGGCTGGAAACGGATCTGGGACTTTTCCTCCGGTATTCCGTGGTGGGCGGGGTGGTTGGCATAGGCGGGGTGATCTTCTCTTTTACCCTGGGGGACCTGGTGGGGGTTTTCCTTCTGGACAACGCATCTTTTATGGACCCCCGCTGCCTTTTCCTGGGAATCCTTTCCACCGCCACTTCCGTAGGCATTACCGCCCGGATTCTGTCGGATCATAAGCGGATGGACTCCCCCGAAGGGGTTACCATCCTGGCGGCGGCGGTCTTTGACGATGTGCTGGGGATCATCGCCCTGGCGGTGGTGCTGGGGATCGTCGCCCTTATCACCGGGGACGGGGGCAGCCTGAGCGCCGCCAATATCCTGGGTATAGCCGGAAAGGCCCTGGGAATATGGCTTGGTTTTACCGCTTTTGGGCTGATCTTTTCCAAAAAGATCGCCGGTTTCCTGAAACTATTCAAATCCACCTTTGACTTTTCCGTCCTGGCCCTGGGAATGGCCCTTCTTCTGGCAGGTTTTTTTGAAAAGCAGGGGCTGGCCATGATTATCGGCGCCTATGTTACGGGGCTTTCCCTTTCAAAAACGGACATTGCCCAGGTAATCCAGGAGCGGATCCGGGGGCTTTACGAATTTTTCGTCCCTGTCTTTTTTGCCGTCATGGGTATGATGGTCAACATTAGGGAAATTATCTCCCCCCCGGTGCTGATCTTCGGCGGCGTATATACCCTGACGGCCCTTGCCGCCAAGGTGGTAGGCTGCGGCGGCCCGGCGCTGCTCCTGGGCTTTAACTTCCGGGGCGCTTTGCGCATCGGTACGGGCATGATACCCCGCGGCGAAGTGGCCCTGATCATCGCCGGTATAGGCCTCTCCTCGGGAATCCTGGACCACCAGCTTTTTGGGGTAATCATCCTGATGACCCTGATTACTACCCTGGCGGCGCCGCCTTTCCTTAGCGCGTCCCTGAACATAAAAGGCGCCGGTACCCGGAAACCCGCAAAGGGTGACGGTTTGACGGTAGCGGAATGGGATTTCTCCTCCGATGAAATCGCCGATCTGGTGGTGGATAATTTATTGAAGGATCTCAAGGCCGAAGGATTCTACGTCCAGATGATGAACATAGATGAGGGGCTTTCCCAGGCGAGAAAGGACGATATCAGCCTGTCCATCACCGAATCGGAAAGTGTGGTTACCATAGAAACCGCCAATATTGATATGCCCTTTGTAAAGACCGCCGTTTACGAAGTTATACTCAGGCTGAACGAGACTATCAAGAAACTGAAAGAATCCTCGGACCCCAAAGTGATGAAAGAAGCCCTTGTGGATACCGGGGGACGGACCAGTGAAGATATCCTGTCCCTGATTCACGCGGAAAGTATATCTCTTCGGCTTCAGGGAAATACCAAGGAGGAGATTCTCCGCGAAATGGTAGATATTCTGGCGAATAGCAGAAAGCTTGAGGATCGATCCCTGGCCCTGGAGGATCTTTTTCAGCGGGAAAAGACCATGAGTACCGGTATGCAGTACGGTATTGCCCTGCCCCACGCCAAGAGTGACGGGGTAAAGGATATCTGCGTGGCGGTGGGCATCAAAAGGAACGGAGTTGATTTTGAATCCATGGACGGGGAACCTTCTAAAATTTTTATTATGGTCCTGTCCCCCAAAAAAACCAGCGGTCCCCATGTCCAGTTTTTAGCTGCCGTATCGGCGGTCTTGAACAACGATGAAATCCGGCAAAAGGTAATTGAAGCCGAATCCCGGTTCGAGGTGGTCTCTTTGCTGCGGAAGAAGAAACTCTAAAATTCTTTGCGGATTATCTTACACAAATACTGATCCATCAGGATCGATTCAAACCCTGTCCCGCCGGAGCGGATGCGCATATCGAAGTCGGCGGTAAGTGACAGGCAGGCATCGGCTCCGGTGACACCGTAACACCGGCCGGCGGCGGCATAGTCCTTGCGGGCTTTGATAGAGGCAAGGCCGATTTTCTTGAACTCAAAATCGTCGGGGATACCATTGGCGGTGAGGGCGAGGTAGTCCCGGAGTTTGCGGAAGCACCAGGCCGTTACCCCCAGGATTGCTGTGGGGGTCTCCTTAGCGGCCAGGAGGGTGTGGAGGATTTCTACGCTCCGGTTAAGGTCTCCCTGGGCGATCCGGGAAAAGAGGGTGAACGCCGATTCTTCCCGGGTATGGGAAAGCCATTTTTCCACTTCCGCTTCCCCCACCACAGTATCTTTCCCTAAAAACAGCATGAGCCGGGAACATTCCCGTTTGAGACTGTCGGTGTTATTTTCTATCAGTTCCAGAATGGCCTCTATACCTTCCTCGGAAATCCTGAAACCCTCTCTGCGGAAAAAATTTGCCACCCATTCGGTTTTTTTATTTTCAAAGAGCTCCCAGAAAACCCTCTTTCCATCCTTGCCCGCCGCTTTTTCCAGGGTCTTGTCCAGGCTGGTATTGTCGGAAATGAAGATCGCCGTGGTATCATCCTGGGGGGAGTTCATGTAGGCGGCCAACAGCTCCAGGTCGTCCTTTTTTTTCAGAAGTTCCGCATTTTTAATAAAGAAGAGACGGGCATCCGCAAAAAGGGAGCCGTTGCGTAATATCGAAACCATATCGGTCACCGCCGTTTCTCCCGCATAAAAGGATGTTTCTTCCGGGGAGGAACCAAACTGTTTTCTTATATTCCCCCGTATCGCTTCGACGGCGTCTTGTTTTTCCCCGAATTCGGGGCCCAGAAAAAGAAAACAGTTCCCTTTAGGCATGATGATGGCTCAGTAGGAACGGATGATGTGGGCCAGACGGCCCAGGATACGGGCGTTCTGGGTATATATGGGTTTATAGTTGGAATTCTCCGGTTCCAGCCGGACCCGGGTACTTTCCTTAAAAAACCGTTTCAAGGTTACCGCCTCGTCCACCAGGGCCACCACAATCTCCCGGTTCTCCGCGGATTCTTGCTTTTCAATAACCGCGATATCTCCGTCCATAATACCGGCCTCGATCATGGAATCTCCCCGGACCTTAAGGGCGAAATAATGGGAATTTTTTTTCAGTAGAGAATAGTGGATAGGAATGGCGCCTTCCCTGTTTTCTTCGGAAAGAATCGGCCGTCCCGCGGCAACCGTACCCAATAGGGGCACTTCAATTATGAGTGTACCATCGGTTCCGGCGTCCTTTTTGGTCTTGATGATCTCTATGGTTCTGGATCGTTTATCCCCCAGTTTAATGAAGCCCTTTTTCCGGAGGGCTTCCACGTGGTCATAGGCTCCTTTGACGGAGATAACGAAATGTTCCCCAATTTCCCGCATGGTGGGAGGGTAGGCATGAGCCTTAATATGCTCCGTAATGAAGTCCAACACATCCCTTTGCCGCAGGGTAAGTTCTTTCATCGGCTTATCCTTAACCCGTATTTTCGTATCTTGGCATGGAGGTTACTTGGATAAATACCAATAGCTTCTGCCGTATGAGAAATAACACCGCCGTTCTGTGCAAGCTGGAATTCAAGATAGCGCTTTTCAAAAAGTTCTTTTGCCTCAATATAACTCAAATTAAATATATCCAATGATAATTGGTTTTGTAAAGGGTCTTTTTCAAGATTTTCCGAATTTTTCAAAGAGCCCGGCACATCTAACGAAGTTCCCTGAGGCGCTTTCTGAATGGACTTTTGGTCCAACATCCCCCGGAGTACATCGCCCCTGATTTTTTCCCCGGCGCACATCACCATGATCCGCTCCGTCAGGTTTTTCAATTCCCGTACATTTCCCGGCCAGCTATAGGCTATCAGCATATCCTGGGCATCTTTTTCCATCTCCGGTTTTTCCACCCCCAGTTCTTTGAGGAAGTGATGGAGCAGGAGAAGTATATCCTCAGTCCTGTCCCGCAGGGGGGGCATAAAGATGGGGATAACGTTTAGCCTGAAAAAAAGATCCTGCCTGAACCGGCCCCGTTCACATTCCTTTTCTAAATCTTTGTTGGTAGCCACCAGGATACGCACGTCGGTGTCAATAGTTTTTTCGCCGCCTACCCGTTCCAGTTTCTGTTCCTGGATGACCCGGAGGACCTTGGACTGGGCGGCCAGGGACATATCCCCAATCTCATCCAAGAAGAGGGTACCCGTATGGGCCAACTCAAAACGGCCCTTGTGGCTGGAAACGGCATCGGTAAAGGCCCCTTTTTCATGACCGAAGAGTTCGCTTTCGATGAGAGCGTCCGGAATGGCGGCGCAGTTCACCTCCACAAAGGGCCTGTCTTGCCTGGCAGAAAGCCGATGTATGGCCCTGGCAACCAGTTCTTTTCCGCTGCCGTTTTCTCCGGTGATTAGTATCCGGGCGTCGCTGGCCGCAGCCTGTTTAATCAGATCCCGGACCCGGGCTATGGCTGGGCTGATGCCAATGATTTCATCGTTGCTCAGGAGCCCTTTTTTAAGATCCCTGTTTTCTTCCCGGAGCTTCTGTATAGTCAGGGCGTTATGGCATACCGTAAGTACCTTGTCCAGGGAGAGAGGCTTTTCCAGAAAATCAAAGGCCCCAAGCTTTACCGCCCGAACCGCCATATCCACATTGGCGTGCCCGGAGATGACCACCACCCCTACCTTCGGCCAATTACCCCGTATACGCTCCAGAGCTTCAAGCCCCCCCAACTTGGGAAGCAGCACATCAAGAAAAATCAGGTTAATAGCGGATTCCTCTGAGAGAATATCCAAGCCGCGGAGGGCATCTTCGGCGGTAAAGACTTGGTAATGCTCATCCTCTAGTATGGAAGCCAGGGTTTTCCTGATACCCGGTTCATCATCGATGATCAAAATTTTTGTCACTGGTTATCCTGATTTTCATCAATGGGCAGATCGATAAAAAAAATGGTACCCACCCCTATCGCCGAATTAAACCAAATGGTCCCCCCGTGATCGTTGACGATCCGCTCCACAATAGGGAGCCCCAGTCCGGTACCTGACTCCTTAGTAGTAAAGTAGGGGGTGAATATTTCAGCACTCTCTTCCGCTGTAATACCTTTCCCGGTATCCTTAATACTTAATCTACAATAACTGCTCTCCCGCTTTTTGACAAGATCGGTCCGTATCTCAATGCGCCCGACGCCGTTCATGGCGTCAATTCCGTTAATTATTAGGTTAGTCAGAATTTGGGAAAGGTACCGCTTTTCCATCTTAACCGAAATAGCCGCGTCCACATGACCGATATCGAACTGAACATCCGGATAGCCGCCACGGTAGAGCCCGATGGATTCCTCAATCAGATCCCGTACCATGGTCCAGGATTGGGAGAGCTCCGTGGGCCTGGAAAGGGTCCTGAATTCGGTAAGCATGGTGGAAAGGCTCTCCACCTCCTGGATGATCGCCAGCATGGAATTTTCAAGGATTTCTCCCACCCGTGCCGGTTCGTTCCGCCAGCGCCGCAGGACCCGTTCCGCGGAAAGCTTGATCGGGGTTAGGGGGTTTTTTATTTCGTGGGCAAGCTGCTGGGCCATGCTTTGCCAGACCGATATCTTTTCCGCCTTAAGTAAGGCATTACGGGATTTTTCCAGGTTCTGAACCATGGCATTGAAGGAGCTGATCAACTGCCCCAATTCGTCCCCAGGCCGGGAGATGATCTGAATAGAAAAATCCCCCTCCGTCACCCGGGTGGTGGCCTCCGCTAATTCTACAATGGGCTGGGTAATTCGCCGGGAAAAAGACATGGTGATAATGATGGTCATGAGCAGGGTGGGGAAAAGGAATATCCCATAATAATAAACAACCAGGGGTTTGACATTCAGTTCCAGGGAATCGATCACATCAAACCGGGCCCTGTCGTTTTCCATGGCTGCTATGGCGGCGTCGAATCCTTCCCCAAGGTTATAGCTGAGAATTCGGTAAACCCCCCGTTGGGGGATCTGTATATACCGGACGGTGTCAATATCCCGGGGGAGCTCCCGGGATACAAAGCCCTGCTGGTCTACCGGCGGAGCGGAGAGTTCGGGACCTTCTCCCCGGAAGCTCAGGCTGGTCCATGTCCCGTCATCGTTCTGCCGGAAATCCTGTATAGCCCTGAGCGCTTCCGGAAGCTCCAAGGGGAAGGGTTCATCTAGTCCCTCTATTTCAAGGGAGAGTTTTTCAAACCTGTCCAGGTTCATGGTGTAGTTTTCCATGGCCAAATTCTGGGCGTATTGAAGGGTGGTGTTGATTTCTATGGACCGCCAGAAGCGTACCAGTTCGTACACCGATTGAATAGTTATGATGGTTACCGGTACCGCAGCCAGTACTGCGGTAATAACAAAGTACGCCATAAGCCGGGATTGAAATTTACTCCCCATACGGCGAAGTATCATATCCCGCAGAAGGCGGATGATTGAAAAGGCCATAAAAACCAGAAGAACCACCGGAACCGTAAAAAACACAATACGGTTTAATACTCCGGGAGGGTTGCCTTCCTGGAGGGTGGCAATAAAAAAAGAGTGGGAAAAAAGGACCGTAAGGATACAGAGCAGGACGTAGAGTAAAATTAAACCCCGGACACTGATAATAGAGTATTTTGGACGGGTCCGGACCATTTTCACGACAGTTTTGCAGGCCCCCTACTCTTCCTCGAATTTCTTGTCGAAAAGCTTAACCATAGCTTCTAGGGCTGCCTGTTCATCCTCCCCTTCGGCGATAACTTTTATTTCAGCTCCATAGGACGCTCCCAGGGTCAGAATGCCCATGATAGACTTCCCATTTATACGATCATCACCCTTTTCCAGATAAATATTGGATTTAAAATCCTTGGCGGTTTGCACCAGCATTGCCGAAGGACGGGCATGAATTCCCGCTCTGTTTTGAATTGTTACAATATGCTCAACCATCTTTTTTATCTCGCTTTAAATAATATCGTCCTGCCCAAAGTATACCGACCGGGCGGCATCGCTTTCGATCCATTTAAGAATATTCTGATTGAATTCCTTGGCTGAATTGTATCCCATCTTTTTGAGCCGTTCATTCATAGCGGCAGTTTCAATAATAATAGGGATATTCCGGCCCGGTCTTACGGGAATTTCCAGTTTTGGAATCGTAACCCCCAGGAATTCGGAATATTTCTCCTCCATTCCCAGGCGATCGTACATTTTTTTGGAATCCCATTCCTCCAGTTTCACCACCAACTGAATCCGTTTTTGGGCCCTGATAGCCCGCACCCCGAAAAGGTGGGTGATATTGATGATTCCCAGTCCCCGGATCTCCATATGATGGCCGATAATCTTATTCGCCCCGGCGCCGATAAGGATATTACCGTTGACGCAGAGGATTTCCACCACGTCATCCGCCACCAGCCGGTGCCCCCGTTCTATTAATTCCAGGGCGGTTTCGCTTTTCCCCACCCCGGAATCTCCCAGGATCAGGATCCCCAGGCCATACACTTCCACCAGCACTCCATGGACACTCTGGCGGGGAGCGAAGATGTTGGAGAGTATACGCATGATCCGGGAGGAGAATTCCGTCGTATCCAGATCTGTCTGAAGCAAGGGACATTCCGCCACCTCGGCGGCCTCAAAAAAAGCTTTGGTGGGGGTGGTGTTATGGGTAAAGATACAGCAGGGGATGAGATAGGTGAACATCTGTTTGATAGTATCACCCTTTCCTTCATCCGCCAGCTTGTCCAAATAGGCGCACTCTCCCCGGCCGAATAACTGGATCCGGTGATTGGCAAAAAGGTCGAAAAAACCCGAAAGAGCCAGCCCGGGGCGGTTGAGATCCGGGCTGACGATCTCCCGGGAAAGCCCTTTGCGGCCCCCTATGCAGTGTAAATTGAGAGAATTGTGCTCCTTTAGATCTATATCAATAAGGTCTAAAACGGTAAATTGCTTTTCCGCCATAAGAACATCATAGAGAAAGGGTGGGGATATGACAAGACTCAGACCACTCCCCCTTACCCAAGCCGGGTATTGGTAATACTATTGAACGGATTCGCAAACCCATTTCCGTCAAGGTCATCAAGCGGAACAAAAAGATAGCCGATTATATCGAGCAATCACTGGAGCGGGTATATATGTATTTCCGGCCAGGCAGGTGTTTCTATTGAACACTAGGAAGCAAGAAATAGATACAATCGGGTTGATAGATCCGTTTGAAGTTCAGTTGGATGGTTTATATTGGATTTCCCTAGTTGCTTGATGAGCCTCTGCGGGGCAAGCCCCACGGTATCTGTAGCTTCGCTTTGTTTGGCGGAGACTCGTTCGATAGGAAATTTGTTTATACCGTCTGGTTTAATACCATGGTTTCAATCTGGTTTATTATTTGAGCCGCGGCAAGCCGCAGGGTATTAAACCAGACTCTTGAATAAAACTCAATAACAATTTTCCTATAACCTTCCGGCATATACGCCCTTCTTCTTGTGTTTTTCAGCTTAGTCAACCCACTAACCATTCATGGCGCTCCGGCGTTCCCGCACGGCGTTCAGCCGTTGTTCCAGCGCTTCCCCCTGTCCGCCTGCGATGAGGCCCTTCAATGCGTCAAGGCTGCCTTCAAACTGTTCTATACGCCGCAGTAATTCTGTTTTATTTTCCAAGAACAGTTCCGTCCACATGGGGGCGTTCAGCATAGCTATGCGGGTGAGATCCTCGAAACTGCCGCCGCCGAACCGAGTAATCTCCTTGTCCGCCTCACAATCGATCAGCGCGGCGGCAATGACATGACAGAGCTGGGATGTAAAGGCTATCTTTCGGTCATGTTCCTCCGCCGTTGTTTCAGTTATCCTGCCAAAGCCCATGCGGTGAATGAGTCCCTTGAGAAAGTCCAGGTTCTCCGGTTTGTTCCTTTTAAGGGGGGTAAGGATATAATTCCTGTTCAGGAAGCTGCAGTACTCCGCCCGGGCAAAGCCGCCCTTCTCGCTTCCCGCCATGGGGTGGCCTGGGATAAAGTCCAGATCCGGCCGCAGATTTTTTTCTACCGCAGTAACAATGTTCCCTTTTATGCCGGCAATATCCGTTATGAGCGCCCCGGAACGGAAGGCGTCCATCCTGGTGTCCATAAATCGGATCAGGGTAGCGGGGTTTATACAGAGGAACACTAGATCGCAGCGGCCCAGTAATGCCGCTGTCTGTTCGTCGCTTTCCCTGCCCCGGGAAGCACCGGCAAGAACGCCCTCGTCGATTATCCCACCGGCTTTGGCCGCATCTAAGGTTACGCAGTCAGTGTCCAGGGCCAGTATGCTCACCGGTTTCAGGGGACGGAGGGCCAAGGCCACCGCTCCCCCCATTAAACCAAGCCCCACGATGCCCACCACACAATCTTCAATGGGTTTCATATTCTCTTCCCTTCGATGTCCGCATATTTTTTCAGGAAACCCATGAGCTCTTCAAATTGTTCCGGGGTGATGGACTGTTCCCCGTCACAGAGCGCCGCCTCAGGATTGTTGTGGACCTCAATGATGAGGCCATCTGCTCCAGCCGCAAGCGCCGCTTTTGCCATGGCCGGTACCATCCATGCAAGCCCCGTGGCGTGACTTGGATCCACAATCACCGGAAGGTGGCTCTTTTTTTTCAGCGCCGGGATGGCCCCCAGATCCAGAACATTCCGGGTAAAATTATCGAAGGATCGTATGCCCCGTTCGCAGAGGATAATCCGATCGTTTCCCCCTGCCATGAGGTACTCCGCGGCCATGAGCAGTTCCGTTATCGTGCAGGCATAGCCCCGCTTAAGAAGTACCGGTTTACGGCAGCGGCCAAGTTCCTTGAGAAGGGTAAAGTTCTGCATGTTCCGGGCTCCCACCTGAATGACATCCACCTCATCAAACAACTCCAGTTGATGAATGGCCATAAGTTCAGTCACAATGGGGAGCCCCGTTTCCTTTTTCGCCTCCAGGAGCAGGTCCATCCCTTCATAACCCAAGCCCTGGAAACTGTAGGGGCTGGTCCGGGGTTTAAAGGCCCCCCTCGGAGGAAGGCCGCCCCGGACTGCTTTACCGACCGGGCCACCGTTACAATTTGTTCCCGGTTCTCCACCGAACACGGCCCGGCGATGATCCCCAACTGCCCGCCCCCGATGCTTCGTACCGCTCCCTCCGCCACGGGAACATCAATACGGGTATCCTGGGGATGAAAGGCCCGGTTCGCCCGTTTATAGGGCTCCTGTACCCGGATAATTTTTTCCACCAAATGGTGCGCCGAGAGGGTCTCCTCGTTGATCCCTGTGGTGTCCCCCACAAGGCCCAGAACGGTTTGGGACGCCCCTTCTGAGTAATGAACCTTACCCCCCTGTTTTTCCAGCAGGGCGATAAAAAGCCGGATGTCTTCCTTAGCGGTCCCCGGTTTAATGGCAATAATCATGGCAATCATCTCCTTTATCGAATAAAAAAGGGAGACTCCTCGGCAATTTCGTTGCCCTGGAGTCTCCCTGGTTTACAAGGTTACCGCGTCTACTTCACCTAAACGCCGACGGCTCCGTGGGGCTTGAGAATAGATAATAGTAATAGTACGCATGCATAAAAGAGAGGCTTGTATCTATTCTTAAACCCACGGAATTTTTCAAACTATTTTCCCTTCCAGAAGCACTATATACCACCTGGAAGAAAAATGTCAAGGCCCTCCGCTCTGATTAATAAGATTCGCCTGGTACCCCGCGCCAAAACCGTTGTCGATGTTTACCACCGAGATTCCCGGAGCACAGGAGGTGAGCATACCCAGCAGGGCGGAAAGTCCCCCGAAGGCCGCGCCGTAACCTACGCTGGTAGGAACCGCGATAACCGGTATGGAAACCTGCCCGGCGATGACTCCCGCCAGAGCGCCCTCCATACCCGCCACCGCCACCACCACCCTGGCCTTCCGTATGTCCGGCAGGCGGTGAAAGAGACGATGTATCCCCGCAATTCCCACATCGTTGATCAGTTCCACATTACTGCCCAGAAATCCTGCGGAAAGGGCCGCTTCCTTGGCGATGGGAAGGTCCGAAGTGCCCGCGGCTACCACCGCCACCATGCCTCTCCGATTCGCTTTGGGGCGGATACTCCCCAGGGTGAGTATCCGGGAAATCTCGTCGTACTCCGCTTCGCTGAAACGGCGGAGTATCCGTTCCGCCAGGATACTGTCGGCCTTGGTTCCCAGTACCGGCAGGCCCTGTTCCCGCATCCGCGTGATGATGGCCTCCGCCTGATCCGCCGTCTTTCCCGCACAGAACACTACCTCGGGGTAGCCGGTACGTTTGTCCCGGTGGGTGTCTATAACCGCAAAATCAAATTCGTCATGATTTTTATTTTTCGGCGAATCCATCTTTGATGATCCTTTCCGCTTCTTCCAGGGAGATACCCTGTTCCCGGGCAAGCTGGGCGCGGTCTTCAAATTCGATTTTTGAACGCAGTTTTTCTGCGCCGTAATATACGGTTTTCCGTGACGCCCCGGAAAAAGGGGAGGAATCCCCGGATTCCGTTCCCAGCCGCTCTTCTTCCCGTTTCAGGGAAAGCCGCCGTACCGTGGTCTCCCGGAAACCGATGGTAGTAGATCTGCGGAAGAGGGTTTCCCGGAGCATGCAGAGTTTTTCCCGGCCGCTTAAAACCGAAACGATAGTTCCCGGCCGGGACTTCTTCATTACGCAGGAGGTAAAGGTGACATCCAAGGCTCCGGCGGCAAAGAGCCTCTCCATGAGAAACCCCAGGGCCTCGCCGCTCATATCGTCAATATTGGCTTCCATCAAGATCAACTCCTCGGTTTTCCAGGGAAGATCCTCTCCGGCAAAGGCCGAGGCATCCCTTTCCTCCCTCCAGGAAACCCTGAGCAGGTTAGGGCCGTCCATCTTCCGGGTCCCTATGCCATACCCGGTTTTAAGCTCCCGGAAACTCCCGGCGCCGGTAAATTCGTCCACGCAGGAAGCGAGGATCGCCGCTCCGGTGGGGGTGGTCATCTCCTTGGGGAAACCTCCGGTCTTAACCGGCATACCCCGGGTGAGTATTACTGTGGCCGGCGCAGGTACGGGCAGCATGCCGTGGGCGCAGCGAACCATACCGCCCCCCAACTCGACTTCGGAGCAGGTGATACGATCCGGCTTGAGCAGGTCCAGACAGATAGCGGCTCCCACAATATCAATGATCGAATCCAGCGCCCCCACTTCGTGGAAAGCCACATCCGCCGCCGCCGTCCCATGTACGCGGGCTTCCGCCTCGGCGATGCGGGTAAATATATCCAGGGCCCGGCTCTTTGCCCCTTCACTCAGGCTTGAACCCTGTATCACAGCCCGGATATCCTTCCAGGTAGTGTTACTGTGGCCGTCATGTGGTGTATGGTCATGGCAATGTGTGTGCCCGTGGTCATGTGTATGACCGTGTGTATGATCATGGCTGCCGCAGCCGTCCTCTCCGCCTTTCTCCACGGCAAGGTGATCCGTCCGGTCCCCCAGGACCACCACGGCGTGAGTACCGGTGATACCGCCGCGCTGGTCCCGCTCAAAGCGGAGTTCCCATCCGTCCAGACCAAGCTTGCCCAACTCTGTACGAAGGGTATCAGGGTTAATCTCCAGGTCTACCAGAGCCCCCAGGGTCATGTCGCCGGAGATACCGGCGAAACAGTCAAAGTGCAGGGTTTTCAAACCAGGGCTCCGGCTTTTGTTATGACCCTGTTCAGGTTCCCCATGGCATAGCCTTCGAGTTCCAGAGAAACGTACAAAAACCCGTAGGACTTAAGGGATTGAGAAATACTGTCAAGAAGATTTTCATCAAAAAAACGACGCCGTTCCTCCGGGGCCACCTCGATCCGGGCGATGTCGCCATGGGAGCGGACCCGGAACTGACGGAACCCTGCATCTCGCAAACGGTCCTCGGCCTTTTCCACTCGGGATAATTTCGCCTGGTCGATCCGTTCACCGTAGGGAATCCGGGAAGCCAGGCAAGCAAAGGCGGGTTTATTCCAGGTGGGAAGATCGAACCGTTTAGACAGGTCCCGAATATCCTGTTTAGTCAGCTCCGCCGCCCGCAGGGGGCTGAAGACGTGGAGCTCCTCCAGGGCTTTGAGACCGGGCCGGTAATCCCCCAGATCATCCATGTTCGATCCGTCCAGAACCGTATATATCCCCCGCTTTTTAGCTTCATCAAGGATAGCGCCGAATTCTATTTTTTTGCAGAAGTAGCACCGTTCCTTAGGATTCGCCGCCACCTCATCATCAATCACGGATTCTTCCAGCAGAACATGTTCAATTCCAACCTTCCGGGCCACTAAAGCGGCGCAATCAACCTCACTCCTGGGAAGCATGGGACTCACCACGGTTATGGCGACGGCCTTAGGGCCCAGGGCCGCTACAGCGGCATGGCAGAGGAAGGAACTGTCCACCCCGCCGGAAAAGGCCACCGCTACGGCGCCCCTTTCGGCAATCATGGTGAGCAGATCCTGGTATTTTTGATCCAACGTTTTATCAGATATGGGCATGAAAATACTCCTGTGTTCGTAATACCACTTTTAAAGTCCCCCGTCAATGAAGGGCATCATGCACGGGCTTCTTAATGGTCGCCGCATAGACGCTGTTGAGGATGCCCAGAAATGCCGAAATGGAGAAGAGCACCTCAATGCCCGTAACCTTCCATATCCAGCCCCCCATAAGGGCGATGAAGATACTGATCACGTGGTTCACCGAAATGCCTGTGGAAAGGGTGGCGGTAACCTCATCCTGGCCGGAGGCGATATCCCGAACATAGACGCTGCTGGCCATACTTGCCAGGGAAATGATGGCATCCAGAACATAGTTTACACACACCACTATAAAAGCAATGTTTTGAGGAAAGATCCGGTGGGCGAAACCGTAGAACAAACAGACCACCACCAAAATGAGGGTATCGGCGACCATGACAAACTTATACCCTGCTTTATCGATTAGTTTTCCTATCAGGGGGTTAAAGACGATACCAAAGGCCGCGCTTACCGCCATGAGCATGGCGATGACCGATGCGCCGGCGCCGTACTGGAGTATCAGTACGTAGGGCGCAAAGGTAAGGAAAATCTGTTTTCGGGCGCCATAAAAAACTTCCAGCATATAGAACGTGGTAAATTTTTTTGCAAAGTAGAAACGCCGGCGCGGAACCTTCTTCTTTAGTTCCTCCATGGGTAATACGAAGATCACCGCAATGATAATAAAGACCACCGATGCGCCGAATACAACTTTAAAGGGGAAAAGATCGGTCCGCTTGTATCCAAGGCGGGTAAAGATGAAGAACAGCGCGGAAACCATAACAAACCCGGAGATCCGTCCCGCATGATCCAGAGCGCCGGCAATACCCAGGGCCGCGCCGCCGGTTTCCTTTTTTGCCATGTCCATGGATATGGTACTCCGCAGAGGTAATACGATATGTTCCCCCATGCTGTAGACCACCATAAAAAGCACCACGATGAACTTTCCGGTTCCCGCAAAGAGGAAACCAATGAGCCCCGCGGCCATGAAACACAGGCCGATCTTAAATATCCGGTTTTCGGAGAAACGGTACAGCACCGCGAATATCAACACCACCAGAAGACCGGGGATCTCCCGGAAGAATTCCACTACCCCCCGTTCAAAGCTGCTGATATGAACCAACTCCGCCAAATAATTATCCTGTATCCCCCGGTACAAGCCGTAAGAGATGCCGCTTAAGAGGAGAACCGAGAGGAAACGCAAATATTTGACATCCGGGCGGTAAATATCCCTCAGGGAAACCTTCATAAACTATTTCGCCCCAGAAACGTTGATCATCCGTTCCTTGAGAATTTCCACCGCCCTATCAACCATTTTCCCCAAAGGGAGTGTTTCCAATCCGGAAAGGGTAAAGTGATCCTGCTGTATGGGGATAAGGATCCTATCCCCCCTGGCGCTAAGGACCGCTTCCGCCATGGAGGCGTTAATTTCCCCCATGAGGCTGTTGGCTAATACGATACCGATGGGGCCAAGGATGAAATCTCCCAGACCTACCGAAACTTTTACTGCGTTTTCCCCGGTAGCCCCCCGGTGAGCGCCGGCCTTAACCATCCGCTCTGTGGCGGTAGAATTGGTACCCAGGGCAATGATATCCCATTTACCGGGCCATTCCCGTTCAACCAGTTCCCGGATTTTGACTATCAGTTGGACCCCGATACCGCCGCCCATGCCGTCGACAATTATGATAGTTCTTTTCATGCTGTTATTTCTGTTTGCCGTAGGCGCCGTAATGGACCCGGCGCGGATCAAAGCGCTCTTTTTTTTCCGGCGGTTTTTTGGCGTCAGGGTACCCCAGGGCGATCACCGCAAAGGGAACAATGTTTCCCGGCAAACCGAAACGCCGCGAGAAAGCCTCCACCCGGTCTTTGTCGGGATACCAGCCGAGCCATACTCCGCCCAACCCTTCTTCCACAATTTGTAGAAGGATATTTTCCGTTGCCGCCGCCAGATCCTGGACCCACCATGTATCACCGGTAGCATCGCCCCCGCCCAGATCGAGGTTAACGCAAACCGCGATAGCCGCCGCCGCTTGAGGGACCATTTTAGCGTAGGGGCTCATATCGGCAATAGCCTTCCGGTCCTCCTCGCCGGTGATCACGATAAATTCCCAGGGCCGCCGGTTATGCGCCGAAGGGGCCTCCATTCCGGCCCGAAGAATCCGTTCTATCTTATCGTCCTCCACCGGTTGGGGTAGATAACTCCGCACCGAGCGGCGTTGAAAAATAACGGACATAAACACCTCCGGTACCAGGATAGGGAAATATGCCTGAAACATCAAGCATGCTATTGGCGGGGACCTTGGATGACAATTCCGGGCTTATGATGTATATCAAACTTGGTATTACTATATCTTTTTTGTTGACAATTCAAAAAAGCAGGGTTAAGCTAAAATGGAATGGAAAACTTGCAAGATTTGTTCGACAAAATAATGGGTACGGCACGCAATATAGAAGAAGGAAGGGTCGCCGCCTATATCCCTGAGCTTGCGCAGGTGGATCCCTCGCTGTTTTCCCTGTCTATGACTACCCTGGACGGAACGACCTGTTCTTCCGGGGACCAGGGCTGTTTTTTTTCGATGCAGTCCATCTCCAAGGCGGCGACCCTCTGCTTCGCCATCGAGACCCTGGGGCGCGACAAGGTCTTTTCGAAGATAGGCATGGAACCCTGTTCGGAACCCTTCAATTCGATCATGAAGCTGGAGATGACGTCGAGCCTCCCGTTGAACCCCTTCATCAACGCCGGGGCCATTGTACTTACGGGAATGTTCAACGAACAATATGGTTCCCTAGCCATTGCCGAGATTGTAGATTTCTTTTCCCGTCTTATGGGCCGGCAGACCAGAGGCAGTCTTCGTATCAACGAAAACATATACCGGTCGGAAAAAGCAACCGCCGATCGCAACCGGGCGCTGGCGTATTTTTTGCACAATGCCGGGACCCTGTCGGGGGATGTGGAAGAAGCCTTGGATCTGTACTTCAAGCTGTGCAGTATCGAGGTGAACACCGTTGATATTTCGGTGATGGGGGCGACCCTCGCGTCCGGGGGCCGTAATCCGGTAAGCGGGGAAGAACTTCTCAGCATTGACACCGTCTACATCGTCTGCGGCCTCATGAGTGTCTGCGGTCTCTACGACCAGTCTGCGGAATTCGCGGTTGAGGTTGGCATACCGGCGAAGAGCGGCGTCTCCGGGGGTATAGTCTGCGTAGTTCCCGGCAGGATGGGGCTGGGGGTATTCTCTCCACCACTGAATAAAAGCGGTAATTCCGTGGCCGGGATTCGGGCTCTGGCGGCTCTGTCCCGGGAACTGAAACTGCGGGGAATATAAGTAACGCGGAACAAAGAAGGTATTTTATGGAAATGGTTTTTGTAAACGGGATGTTACAACTCAAGTTCGATATCCTGCAAGCGGCGGCGCTGGGGGCCATCATGTACTACTGCGGCGTCTGGATTCGGTCGAAGATTCCGCTCTTATTGCGCTTATCCATTCCGGCGCCCGCGGTCGGCGGTTTGCCCGTTGCCGTCATCGCGGCGATCCTGCAGGCTAAGGGAATCGTCCACTTGACCTTTGACAGTACGCTCCAACAAGTCTTCATGACCTGTTTCTTTTGTACCGTTGGGATGAACGCCAGCTACAAACTGGTCCTGAAAGGCGGCCTTATGGTCCTTGCCTTTTGGGGTGTTTCCACCCTGACCGCGGCGCTACAAAACGCCATCGGCCTTCCCATTGCCATGAGCTTCGGCCTGCATCCCCTTATGGGAATTATCGGCGGGTCTGTCCCGATGATCGGCGGCCTCGGTACCGCGGGGGCTTTCGGCGCGTTGTTTGAAGATGAGTTCGGCATACAAGGCGCCCTGAGCGC
>JAITBG010000076.1 GCA_031283725.1 Treponema sp.
ATGGTAGTATCAGAAGCAATCGTAAAGATTCTCGAAAAAGAAGGCATAACCGATGCCTTTGGTATTCCCGGAGCGGGGATTAATTCCTTATATAAGTATCTGGAGAAGGCAAAGATAAAGCATTATCTCATGCGTCATGAGGAAGCCGCGGTGCATGCCGCGGACGGATACTTCAGGGCGTCCGGGAAAATGGCGGCGGCTATCTGTACCTCAGGACCGGGGGCGACGAATTTTGTTACCGGTATGTATACCGCTTGGCAGGATTCTATTCCCTTGATTGCCCTTACGGGGCAGGCGGTTACCGCCCAGCTTGGGAAAGGCGCTTTTCAGTGTGTGGACATCGCAGAAATAGTGAAGACAGTATGCAAACAATCCTGGTGCATCACTAACGCCAATACTATTCCTTCGGTTTTCCATGAAGCCTTTGAGACGGCCGTCTCCGGAAGACCCGGCCCTGTACTTATCGATCTTCCCTTGGATGTGCAGATGGCGGAAATTGAGTTTGACATTGATTCCTATGAGCCATCCAAGCTGCGGACCCCGAAGCCTTCCGAAGCGGCGATTGAAAAAGCAATAAAACTGCTGGATGAGGCAAAGAATCCTGTCATCATCATGGGTGGGGGAGTAATCCTCGCCAAGGCGGAGAGGAAACTAATCGAATTTGCGGAATATATGAGCATCCCGGTTATAACCACCTATATGGCGAAAGGAGGTATCCCGGTGGATCATCCCCTGAATGCGGGACAGGCGGGGATACAGGTTGGAGCGGTTTCCAGCGGAAACGAGACACTCCTCGCCTCGGATCTGGTATTGGGAATAGGCTGCCGTTTTACGGATCGCCATACCGGAAACGCGGCGATCTACCAGGGGGATCGCAAATTTATTCACATAGATATCGATCCTAACGAGTTGGGCAAGATACTCAAGACTGAATTGGGTATTGTGGCGGATGCGGCAGATGCAATTTCCCTGCTTCTTGAGGCTGCAAAGTCTGCCGGGGGAGCGCGAAAGCGGAAGACTCCGGAACTGCCCTATGGGGATATACGGAAAAAATACATCCGTAATCCTGATCCGGCGAAAAAAGTGATGGACCCCAGGGAAGTGTTCGAGATGATTAACCGGGCCTTTGATGAGGATACCCAGTTTACCACCGGCTGCGGCATCACCCAAATTTGGAGCGGACAGTATCAACGGATTAATAAACCCCGGAAATATTTTCCCTCCGGCGGTGCGGGTACCCTGGGATACGATATTCCCGCTGCCATCGGCGCCTCTGTGGGATCACAAAAACAAAAGACCGTGTGCCTAATGGGAGACTTCGGGTTTACTTTCCTGGTTGAAGAACTGGGGGTGGCGGCGGCCTACGGTATGCCGGTGGTGGTACTGATCATCAACAATGCCTATCTGGGGCTTATACGGCAGAATCAGAAATACGCCTACGGTTACACATATCAGGTAGCTATGAAGGAAAACAAAGAGTTAATGGATTATGTTAAGATAGCCGAGGGCTTTGCCTGCAAAGCGGAACGGGTATTCAACTATGGGGAATTGGAAAAAGCTCTGAAAAACGCCAACGATGCAACGGTTCCTTATGTGATCGATATTATTGTTGATGATAATACAGATTGCGATATGGGGAACGACATTGCCCATATTCGTCATTTTGAATAGGGAGTGGGTAGACCCAAAATCAATTTAGTGTTATTGATTTAAAGAAGGTTTTTATGGATGATATTTTTGGTAACGCACGGAAATTACTTTCGGCATGGAAAGGCGATAGTTATGTGTTTGGATGCGGTGTTCTCTCCGGTATCGGCGGGGCCGCCGCGAAAATTGGAAAAAATCCCCTGGTGATCTGCAACAAAAGTTATTTGAAGTCCGCAGGAGAGCCGGTGACGGCATCCCTCCAAAAGGCCGGGTTATTCCCGGCGGGAGGAGCCATTGTAAGCGGGGCCGGACCTAACGCTCCCCGGGCTGATGTTTACCGTATCGAGACTTGGCTGCTCCATCATAAGCCGGATCTCATCGTAGCGGTGGGCGGGGGTTCAACCATTGACTGTGCAAAGGCGGCAAATTTTCTCTCCGTCCTTGGTAAAGATATTTCCCCGGAGATCGATCCCTACTTCGGAACAGGTTTAGTGACCGAAGCATTAAAGAAAACAGGAAAAAAACTGATTCCTCTTATGGCTATACAGACCTCTGCCAGTTCCGGGGCTCATCTTACCAAGTATTCTAATGTTACAGACCCCATGGCGGGTCAGAAGAAGCTTGTTGTGGATGATGCTCTTGTTCCGGACTGCGCTTTCTTTGATTATGCTGTTACCGCCTCCATGCCCAGAGGGGTCACCATTGATGGCGCTCTCGACGGGATCGCCCATTGCTTTGAGGTCTTTTCGGGAATTCCCAAGGAAAAATATGATCTTGCGGCATCCATTACTGAATGTGCCCTGGAACTTACGGTCCAATACGCGCCTCGGGTTATCAATAACCCTCAGGATATTGAGGCCCGGGAAGCAATAGGGCTGGCCACGGATCTTGGGGGATATGCAATCATGGTGGGGGGGACTAGCGGCGGACATCTTACCAGTTTTTCCCTGGTGGATCTGGCCGGTCATGGAACGGCCTGTGGGATCATGAACCCCTATTATGCGGTTTTCTTTTCCCCGGCTATAGAAAAACAACTGCGCCACATTGGCGGGATCTTTAGGAAGTACGGTTATATCAGTGAACGCCTTGAGTATCTTTCGGGCAGGGAGTTGGGGATCGCGGTGGCTACAGGAATGGTTGCCTTCAGCAAAGCTATCGGCGCACCGGCAACCCTTGGAGAACTCCCCAAGTATAAAGACAGTTATATTACCAAGGCATTAGAAGCCGCCAAGGATTCCCAGTTGGAGATGAAGCTGAAAAATATGCCCGTACCTTTGACTGCCGCTAATGTGGAGGAGTATATGGGCCCCATACTCCGTGCCGCCGTGGGAGGAGACTTCTCCCTGATTAAACCGGCATCCTGATTATGCCGGTGGTTTCGTTCCCCTATGGGAAAGAAGTTTTACAGTATACTATCCCCGGCTCCCGTTTTAAAGGAGAATTGGTTTCCCAGATGCATCATTACCGGGCGGAGTGCAGCCAGGAAGAATTAGTGCGGGACGCCCTGACCTATCCTATCGGTACGCCCCCCCCTGAGTGTGATGGCGAAGGGCAAGAAAAGGATTGTACTCATCGCCAGCGATCATACCCGTCCGGTTCCCAGTAAAATTATCATACCTCAGATGTTAGCGGAGCTGCGCCGGGGTAATCCCGATGCGGATATTACTATTTTGATATCCACGGGCTGTCACCGGGAAACTACCCGGAAGGAACTGGAAAACAAATTTGGCCCGGAAATCATGCGAAGCGAGAAGATACTGATCCACGACTGCGATTCCCCTGACATGGTTTTTCTTGGCAAACTCCCATCCGGCGGAGATCTGATCCTGAACAGGCTGGCGGTAGAGGCGGATTTTCTGGCGGCCGAAGGGTTTATCGAACCCCATTTCTTTGCGGGTTTTTCCGGAGGCAGGAAGAGTGTGCTTCCCGGCATTGCCGGTCGAAAGACTGTGGTCTATAACCACAACGCTGAATTTATCGCCCACCCCAATGCCCGCGCCGGTATTGTGGATGGAAACCCAATCCATACAGATATGCTCTACGCCGCCCGAATCGCCCGGTTGGCCTTTATCTGTAATGTGATTATCAACGCCGACAAGAAAGTGATCTACGCCGCCGCCGGTGACTGCGATCTGGCTCACCGGGAAGGCAGGGAATTCCTTACCGGGAAATGCGGGGTTAAAGCTGTTCCCGCGGACATTGTCATTTCTACCAATGGCGGTTATCCCCTGGATCAGAATATCTACCAGGCAGTGAAGGGCATGACCGCTGCGGAAGCCACGGTTAAAAAGGGGGGTGTTATAATCCAGCTCGCCAAATCCGACGACGGTCACGGGGCGCCGGAATTTTACAAAACCTTTGCGGAAGAGAAAGACCTTGACCGCATGGTGGACACTTTTATGAAGACCCCCAAGGAGAGCACCAGGGTTGATCAATGGCAGTCCCAGATTTTTGCCCGGGTCTTGAAACACGCCAAGATTATCTATGTTTCCGATGCCCCGGATCAAATAGTCCGGGATTTCCACATGACGCCTGCTCATTCCATTGAAGAAGCAGTAAAAAGAGCAGAGAAGCTTCTGGGTAATCCTAATGCCGGCATCGTAGCAATCCCCGACGGAGTGGGGGTAATGGTTCTCTAGCCCTACATGAGGGGCGCAAAAATCCGCAGCACATCCCTGATAAAAGTGCCAATGGGCCCCCTGGAACAATCCTCCGGGGTGATTTGCTTGGAGATGGGAATCGTCTTTAGAAAATCCTCTTTAACTTTAGTAACAGCGCTGTTTTTATAGATCCAGACTCCGCACTCAAAGTGCAAATAGAGGCTGCGGAAATCCAGGTTGGTTGTACCCACGGTGGCTACCGTATCGTCGGACACAAATGTTTTGGAATGATTAAAGCCGCTGGTGTACTCGTAGACCTTTACCCCAGCCATGACTAGCTGCCGGTAATAGGACCGGGATACTGTCCGCACGAACCATTTGTCCCAGCGGTGTGGGGTGATAATCCGCACATCAACGCCGCTTTTTGCCGCCAGGGTTAGGGCGGAAAGGAGATTCTCATCTACCACGAGGTAGGGGGTATTGATATACACATAATTTTTAGCATTGTTGATGATCTGGATGTACACATGTTCCCCCACATTCTCTACATCCAGGGGGCTGTCCGCATAGGGCTGAATATAACCCTCGGACATCACCGGGCAGGGATTTTCCCTCCAGGGATAATATTTTTCATAATTATCCATTGCTTTTTTTCCCAGATCCCACATTTGTAAAAAGATCAGGGTAAGACTCCACGCCGCCTCTCCTTCGATCATGATTGCCGCATCCTTCCAGCGGCCGTATTTGGGGTAGATATTGATGTATTCATCCGCCAGGTTCATCCCCCCGGTGAAGGCAACCTTGCCGTCGATAGAAACGATTTTCCGGTGATCCCGGTTGTTTTGAAGGGAAGAAAAAATAGGCTTAAAAAGGTTGAAGATCGAACACTGAATCTTCCTCCGTTCCAACTGCTGTTTAAAATCCGACGGCAGGGACATAAAGCACCCCAAGTCATCATATAGGAGCCGTACATCCAGACCCTCCAGGGCTTTACGTTCCATAATATCCAGAATAGGGTCCAGCATTTCTCCTTCCCGAAGTATAAAGAATTCCATGAAGATATACCGCTCCGCCTTTTCCAACTCCACCAGAACCCTTTTGAAAAAATCCTCCCCCGAGGGAAAGTATTCAGTTTGGGTATGGACATAGATAGGAAACCCGGCGTATTCTTGAAGGTACCGGGCTTGGGGTAGACAATCCTCGTAATTTTCTATAAGGAAAGGCAAGGAATCTCCGGGGAGCAGGAAAAGAGGTCTACAGTGCCGGCTGCTGTTTGTGAAGTACCGCTTTAACTTCCTGGGGTTGGACTGAAAATAAAAGATAATATACAACATCCCCCCAAAAATGGGGAAGAGCATGATAAGAAAAATCCAGGTAAGTTTATAGGCGGATTTTTCTTCTTTATTAATTATATATACACAAACCACAACACTCACCACATTCAGAGCCCAGCCCACATAGCGGGAATGCCTACTGGTGTTGGCGATGAGGTAGAGTATGAACGCTATCTGTACAAGCAGAAGGACTATAACAAAAACTCTTCTCCTGAACACAGCCCGGAACCATTTTTTTTCTTTCACCGAATACTCCGCTTACTATGAAGTATACCTGTTTCCTCATAATATAAGCCTATTGGCGGGATTAAAGCAAGCCGCGTATGTGCTTTTCGCAATGAATCAATAATAGCTTATCCGGTAATCCCCAATCGTCTTAAAACCAATCCGCCGGTAGATCTTCTGTGCCGCCGGGTTATCTTTCTTTACAAAGAGGGTAAGTCCCCTGCCTTGGGTGATGATATCCCCGGCAAAATCAGCGGTCATGCGGTGCCCTATACCCTGGTTTCGGTATTCCGGGAGGACATAAACCCCGCCTATTTGCAGCCGGGAGAAGGAGGCGGCGTTGGTGTTGATTTTCCCTACGATGCGGTCTCCCATACAAGCTATAAGGGATTGTTCATGGGCGAGGATGTTGCTCAGGGAGAAACGGCATGCGGCGGGGTCAAATGCCGCGTCCTTGGGAAGAACTTCCTCCTTTTCGTATGCAGCCTGGATAGGATACATTGCCTCCATGTCGGTAAAGTCCGGCCTGCGGATGGTAAGCCCCCGGAGATTGAGACTGGGGCTTCTCCGTTCCGGGGGGCTGTCCAGGGTCATGAGGTCGTAGTTTCGATGTTCCGCCGCACGGTAACCAAGTTTTGCCAGGGCGGCTTCGAGGATATCCGCTTCATCAAGCAGGCCCTGGACCGCATGGACGGGGATTCTGCCCGTGAAGCTTTTCATGAACCGGGGCAGGGGAAGATCTTGTGTGTTACCCAAGACCGGAAAGAGCGTACCGCCGAAACGGAGGAGCATCGCCGAGATGACCCCCTCCTGATTGGGGAGATACCATATCTGTTCATGGGGTGGTCGTTTGTGCAGGAATTTTGCGCAGGCGGTTACGCAGTAATACTCGTGGGATCTGAGAAACTCCTCCATCCGTATCTCGTCGGATTTACCCGCTCTCTGCCATTGGCGTTTCATTGCAGGGGAAGCTGTCCCTGGGCGGGGATGCGGCCCAGCATGGATGAGAAGCCCGCTACAAAAGATTCCGGGGCATAACTGTAGACCGCCACAGCGCCGTCGACCCAGGGTACCTGATCGAAGTAAACCGGGCTCAGGACGGAAAAAACAATCACCCGTTTTCCCAGTCCGCGGAGATTTCGGAGGACGTTCAGCCCCTCGGCGTCGGAGAGGCAGAAGATGATCGTATCCGCCCGGCGGGCATAACTCAACAAATCTTCTATTGTCTCCGGGGTATACCAGTAACCAGTAGCGCCGGGATAGGCGGATCTCCCGGTACTGAAAAAGTCCAAATACTGACCGGCCAGGAGTACCTTACCCGCTTTTTCCTGGGTTAAGGGAAAGACGGCCTGGCTCTGATCGGAGGAACCCTTGAGAATGGTAACGCTACGGACGGCAAGGTCCAGGAAAAAACGGCTTCCCTCGGGGTCGGGCAGTCCCGTTTCGGCTTTTTTGATATCCGGTATGTAGGGTACCGCTGTTTCACCCCGCAGGTGCTCCAGCTTAACCGCAATGATCCTGCGAGCGGCGTCCCGTACCCGGTCCCGGAAGTCGCTTTCCCGCCGCATGGAAGAGAGTAGGCTGGTCCAGACCGGATCGCTCAGGTTGGGGGTTTTGGAAAGCATGATAATATCGTTACCCGAAAGCAGGGCCAGCTTCGCCGCCTGGGAAAGGCTTCCCGCCCAGATGGTAGCGCCGTTCATCATCAGGTCGTCGGTGATGATCAACCCCTGGAACCCTATCCGGTCCCGGAGTACGTCCCGAAGGAACCACGATGAGAGAGATGCCGGGGTCAACGCCGCTTGGGTATTGGGGAAAGCCAAGTGACCGCTCATGATCGCCGGGATATTTTCTTTGGCAAGGATACGGTAGGGGACCAGTTCCCGATCCCAGAGCGTTTCGAAGGGCACGTTAATCCGGGGCAGCACCCCGTGGGAGTCCATGTCCGTGTCCCCGTGTCCGGGGTAATGTTTTGCCGTGGCAATAACCCCCGCCGCCTGCTGGCCCTTCATAAAGGCGGTTCCTAAAAGGCCCACCCGCACCGGATTGTTGCCGAAGGACCGTGGGCCGATGACGGTGGAAGAGCGGTTCGTGTAGATATCCACCGTGGGGGCGAAGTTCATGTTGATGCCCAGGAGCGCCAGTTCCCGGCCTATGTAGTAACCCGAAAGGTAGGCGTCCCGGGGATACCCCGACGCTCCGATGGCCATATTACCCGGGGTCTCGCTGGTGGCGCCCTTCACATGACGTATCCAGCCCCCCTCCTGATCCGTGGCTACCAGGAGCGGTATTTTAAGCTTCCCTCCCAGGGACGCCTGCTGCAAAGCCCCCACTGTTTTCGCCAGACTGAGGGTATCCCCGGTGTTCCACCCGAAGATTTTCACCCCGCCGATATGCCGGTCCCGAATCCAGTCCAGGATGAGCGGCGAGGGTTCCGCCCCTACCCAGCCAAGCATAAAGGTCTGGGCCAGGGCTTCCTCATCGGACATGGCATCCACCAGGGAGGCCGCCAGCTCCTCTGTGTCGCCGTCATCGGCAAAGCTGAGGGGGAAAATGCTTTCGGCACAGAGAAATAGCAAAACTATAAGAGAGGATAGAATGGAACGGTGAAATATCATAACGTCATTCAATAATATCACATAAAATTAGTCAATTCAAGTTCGTTTTGTTCCCTACATTTCCAGTAAAGCATTGACCGCCGCCGGAATTCCCCGTGAACAGGATGTGCGGCGGGTAGGGACGACCGGGACTGGGACCGGAATGCCCTCAGAATCGAGCGGTACTACCGGAGCGTGAGGACCGTGCCGGATCAGGAAGAAAACATCAGAAATACTGCGGAGGAACAAAACCCCAGCGAAGCAGCCCCGCAGTTCATCATCTAAGGGTAAGATAATTCTTAAATTCCAGTTTAATTTCCGGTGGCATCGAGATAGCGCGTACCTCTTGCGATGATCATAGTATAGTAATGAAAAAACTATTTTTTAGGAGGCGTACGATGCGCCGGGATGGTCAGGCGCAGCAACGACAAGGACGGCGTCTTAAACGGCAAACTCCTTTCCTACAAAAATGTAACCAATTTCGGCCCCGCAAGAACAGACGCATAAGCTGTATTTACATTCATCCATAGGTCTGTATTATAATAAAAAAAGAGTGAGCCGTGATATCTACGAGGAAGGATGGAAAACCATGGGGGAAAAATCAAGTTGTCAGCCTGTGCAGCGGTGCGGGGATCCATGGAAGCGGTCATTGGTTTATACTATTTATTAGGAGTAATGATGAAAAAAACGATAATGTTTCCCGCGATTCTTTGTGTCATCGCTTTGTCGGGCGCTGCAACCCAAGCTCAGCCTGCCGCGGTGTGTAAGCGCGGGTTGGGAAGTGAACGTCAGGCTGGTGCCGAGACGCGTCATTAAGGGAGTAAGCATGAAGTCTATAAAATCGCTGATCCATCACTATATCTTTTCGGATGAACTCTCCATAGATGCGAGAATTTTGAATATGGTATGCGCCTTTGGCCTGGCAGCGGTGATTGCCGCCACTGCCGCCCGCATCATAGAAAAAGCGCCGCTCATCACCATGGCTGTCATGGCCGCCATGTTTTTTTCCATTATCGCCCTCTTCATTGTGAGTAATCGTTTTAATTTGTATAAGATCGGAACCTTGGTTACCTTGATTGCCCTGGGGGATATCCTGTTCCCCGCCATTTATTTTACCAACGGCGGCATCGACGGCAGCATGGCGGCATATTTTGTGCTGAGTATGACGATCATCTTTCTCCTGTCCCGGGGGAAAAGCTGCGCCATTATCCTTATTTCCCATATTATTATTATCCTGGCCTGTTATTTTGTAGGGGATCGTTATCCGGATTTGATCTATCCTGTAAACACCTTTCAAAGATATGTGGACATTATCCAGTCTTTGCTGGTGGCGGGTTTTTTTATCGGCTTTGTTATCAAATACCAGAGCCTGATTTATCGTGTGGAAAAGCAAAAGGGTGAGATTGCGGGGAAAGAACTCGCCAGGCAAGACAGGCTCCTTCATGTTATAAACGAAGCCGCAACACTCCTGCTTGCTCCCGATGAAAACACTTTTAGTGCGGCCATGGATACCAGCATGGAAATGATGGCCCGCTGCGTGGATGTGGATCGTATCTACGTTTGGAGAAACCGGCTTGAGGATAATGCGATGACCTACTCGACGGTGTACGGATGGGCTGTTTCCTCTGAATTAGAAGATAAGGAAATGTCCTTTCAGTACAATCAAAGTTTCCCCTACTGGGAGGAAAAACTTTTTTCCGGTCAATGTATAAAAGGTCCCCTTACGAGTTTTTCCAAGGCTGAGCGGGAACGGCTTGCACCCTACGGTGTACGGTCTATTCTGGTGGTTCCCGTGTTTTTGCAGGATTCATTTTGGGGTTTTGTTAGTTTTGATGACTGCCGGAATGACCGGGATTTTCCCGAGGCGGAGGTTGGTATTTTGCGTTCCGGGGCGCTTCTCATCGCTAACGCCATGCTGCGTTCCGAAATGACCGAAAGCCTTATCCAGGCCCGGAGAAAAGCTTTTTCCAGCGCCAAGGCCAAGGGAGATTTTCTGGCGAACATGAGTCATGAAATGCGTACTCCCATGAACGCAATCATCGGCATGACCAATATTGCAAAATCAACCACAGATCCTGAAAAAAAGAACTATTGCCTTTCCAAAATTGAGGATGCTTCCAATCATCTTTTGGGGGTCATTAACGATGTATTGGATATGTCAAAAATCGAAGCGAATAAATTTGAACTTTCCGTTACGGAATTCAATTTTGAAAAAACTCTTCGAAGTGTGGTGAATGTAAATAATTTCCGGCTGGAGGAGAAGGAGCAGAATTTTACCGTAAAACTGGATCGGAATATTCCCCGTACCCTTGTGGGGGATGATAAAAGACTGGCCCAGGTTATTTCCAATATTCTTTCTAATGCTATCAAATTTACTCCCCAACATGGTTCCATTCAACTTAGCACTTTTTTGGAAAAAGAAGAAAACAGCGTTTGCACTATCCGTATTGAAGTGACCGATTCCGGCATCGGGATCAGCGAAGATCAACAGCGCAGGCTCTTTACGTCATTTGAACAGGCGGACAGCAACACTTCCCGGCGTTTTGGCGGTACCGGTCTTGGGCTTGCGATTTCTAAACGTATCGTCGAAATGATGGACGGCCGTATCTGGATTGTGTCGGAACTTGGCAAGGGGTCAACGTTTGCCTTTACTATTCAGGCAAAAAGGGGCGTCGAAAGGGGCGGTCTCCTGGGGCCCGGTGTTAACTGGAATAATGTCCGGCTTCTTGCGGTGGACGATGATCCGGATATACGATCCTATTTTCTAGATCTCGCCCAGCAGCTTAATCTTCGCTGCAATACTGCCTCCAATGGAGATGAAGCGCTCATTCTTATCGAACAGAAGGGGCCCTACAACATTTATTTTATTGACTGGAAAATGCCCGACATGGATGGTGTGGAATTATCCCGCCGAATTAAGGAGAGAAGCCTGGAGACCTCTGTGGTTATCATGATATCCGCTGCGGAATGGAGCACTATTATGGACGAGGCCAAGCAAGCCGGAGTGGATAAGTTCCTCTCCAAGCCTCTTTTCCCATCCGCCATAGCCGATTGCATCAACGAATGTCTGGGCGCAGAAAATGTGCTTGCAAAAAAGTCTGCTCCGGAACAGATTGACCGCTTTGATGGATGTCATCTCCTTCTGGCGGAGGACATCGACATTAACCGGGAGATCGTGCTTGCCCTGCTGGAACCGACGGCTATTGCGATTGATACTGCGGAAAACGGAAAAGAGGCGGTGGAGAAATACAGCCGAAACCCGGACAAGTACGATATGATTTTTATGGATATTCAAATGCCCGAAATGGACGGTTATGAGGCAACCCGGCGTATCCGTGCCCTGGAATCCCCCGGAAAACAAGTCCCCATTATTGCCATGACCGCCAATGTATTTCGGGAAGATATTGAACGATGCCTTGAAGCGGGGATGCACGGGCATGTCGGGAAGCCCCTGGACCTGGATGAGGTGCTGATAAAACTCCGTACCTATCTCCCTAAGAAGAAATACGGTGTCTGAGGTGAAAATTTTTCCCTGCCGTAATTGATCTATGGTTTTAGTGTATCAATATACTCCGCGGCACAATGGGCGGCGATAGCTCCTTCGGCGGCGGCGACCACCACCTGGCGGAAAGGGCTGGAGCGGATGTCCCCGGCGGCGAAGAGGCCCGGAATGGAGCTGGCCATGCGTTGATCCGTGATGATGTAGCTGGCCTCGTCGGTTTTTGCGTCGGGGGCAAGGCCGGTCTGGGGGACGGCGCCGGCAAAGACGAAAACCGCGCTGACCGGTTCTTCGTACTGTTCATTGGTGATGCAGTTTTCCAACAGTACCGATGTGACCTGTTTGTCCCCACGGATTTCCAGAGGGCGGGTATTAAGGCGGACATCAATGTTGGGGTTTCTGAGGACCCGCTGGGCCAGCCCTTTTTGGGCACGGAAGGCGTCACGGCGATGGATCAGGATGACCTGATCGGTTAAGAGCGAAAGATACTGAGCTTCGTCACAGGCCGCGTCGCCGCCGCCTATTACCAGGATCTTCTTGCCCTTGAAGAAGGGGCCGTCGCAGGTAGCGCAATAGGAGACACCGCGGCCGGAGAATTCCGCCTCGCCGCTTATTCCCAGGCTGCGATGGACGGCGCCAGTGGCAAGAATCACGGCGTAAGAGCGGAGTTCCTTCCCGTTGCCCAGGGCGGCGGTGAAAAGACTTCCTTCTTTCCTTAGTGAAAGGACCGTGTCGTTGATGATTTCGGCGCCGAAGTTTTCAGCCTGGCGGCGCATATCTTGGGCGAAGTCGAAGCCCGACCGGGGGTTTACGTCGCCGGGGTAGTTTTCCAGTTTATCGATTACCAAAGCCTGGCCGCCCGGAGAAAGCTTTTCTATAGCCAGGACCTTGAGGTTGGCCCGGCTGCCATATTGGGCGGCGCTCAGGCCCGCGGGCCCGGCTCCTAAAATTAATAAATCGGCGTCCGCCTGTACCATAAAACGCTCCTAACATCTATAATAAGTAATGCCCTATAGTACCGTCAACAGGTAATGTGTTATAATTTACATTGATGAAAAGAATAGCTTTCGCTGAGGCTTTTATCCTGATCTTGGCCGGGTCGATGTGTATACCCTGTCTGCCCGCACAGACGGTTCAGTTTCCCGCCCTGGATCCTGATCCGCAGGCCCTGGGATTTGCCCGGCGCGGGAATTATTCCTGGCAGGACATTGGGGAGATTGCCCTGTGGGCTTCCACCATCGGTATCCAGGGCGCATCCAATGGGACTGCCCAGGCAGAGCTCATCAGAAATACTGCGATGGAGCTGCTGTCCAAGCCTGATTTAAGTGCGGACGCTAAGGAGCGTGGAGAATTAATCCTCACTTTTGTTCATCAGCGTTTTCTCAAAGGCTATGTGGAAAACCAAACCCGGTTGGATGAGATTTTCAGAACCGGTCGGTACAACTGCGTTTCTTCGGCGGTGCTCTACGCCATATTCGCCGCCGCCGCGGGGCTGGATGTTTCGGGGGTGATGACCAAGGACCATGCTTTCGTCACAGTGAATACCGGCGCTGAGCTTATCGACGTGGAGACCACTAACCCCATGGGCTTTGACCCCGGGAATCGCCGGGAATTTCACGACAGGTTCGGAACGCTTACGGGCTATGCCTATGTTCCCGCCCGCAATTACCGGGACCGGACTCCGATTAGCCAGCTGGAACTGGTGTCCCTCATTTTAACGAACCGTATATCCGAACTGGAAAGGCAGAACCGCTTTAGTGAAGCTGTGCCCTTGGCGATAAACCGGGCGGCGCTTCTCAAGGACCGCCGCAATCCTGTATCATCTCCTTTTTTTACGGATCCCCAGAGGGATCTGATAGACCGGTTGTTGAATTACGGATCATCCCTGATAAAATCCGGGCAGGAAGCGCCGGCCCTCCAATGGGCAGCGCTTGCGGACGGACAGTATCCCGGTGATGAAAGGTGGCAGGAGTTTATTTATACTGCTTTGAATAACCTCCTGGTAAAATTAGTACGCAGTCAGCGTATAGCGGATGCCCGGGACGCCCTGGATACCCATGCCGCCATTCTGCGCCGGGATAATTTTAACCGCCTGGAAGCTATGGTGTTGGACGTAGAATTGGTGCAGCGTTCTGCGGCCGTTCGAACCGCAGAGGAAGCCCAAGCGCTCTTGCAGGCCATAGATACTGCCAGGAACAACGGGATCATTAACGAAAGCCGGATCAGGGAGCTACGAAATTTTATCATCCTCAATGAAGGGGAGCGGCTCTCCTCTTCTGAAGGTTTTCCGGCGGCCATAAGTTACATCAATGCTGCCATAGCTGGATACGGCAGGGATTCCCAACTGGAAAACGCCGTCCGTATATACCGCAACAACCGCCTGGCGGAACTGCACAACGCATTTGCGGACCTGTATAACAGCGGGGACTACGAGAGGGCAGCCCGGTTCATCCGCGCCGCGCTGGAGGAATTCCCCGGGAACCGGAATTTGACACAGGATCTCAATCTGGTGGAGAAGGCATTACGGGAGCTGTGAGGACTCTGATTTCCTGATAGCGGCGCAGGGTCTAGAGCGTTTCTATCAAAAATGCAGGGTATATCCTGCATGGGTAAAATAGTGGTCACATTCGGTTGCAGAGAAATAGTTCGGGGACTGTTGTAAGAACTCTTGTAACTTCGCAATATC